>DXHV01000073.1 GCA_019113165.1 Candidatus Desulfovibrio intestinipullorum | reverse complement strand
GGAGGGCAGCATAGCCCCTTTGCCGGGCAGAGAAAAGCGGGAGAGAGGAAATGTCACAGGGTGGGCACAAAAGGGCCTGCCTTGTGTCCCTGCGAAAGCTTGGTACACATGAGACTTGGACCACACAGGGGACATGGACAGAAAGATTCGTGCGGGAACAGGTCCTGGGCAGGAAGACACAGGCCCTGTGCGAGCAGAAGAGGAGCGAGAGGGACTTGGGGAGAGCAAGGGGGAAGGGATAAAAATTCTTGTCTTTTTGGGAGGTTTGGGGCAAGAAGGGAAACGGATATTCTGGAACGTCTTAAGCGCCCCTGCAGGGGCGCACAACAGGTCAGCAGGAAGAGCTCCCGACTGGTCAAAAGGAACATTAGGAACATTTATGACGCAACAGGCAACGCAAGAACCATTGTATGTCGGTCTGGCCGGCATGGGCACCGTAGGTGGCGGCCTCATTCAGCTGCTGCAGGAGGACAAGGATCTCATCTATCGACGCACGGGGCGACGGATTGTCCTGCGCAAGGTGCTGGTGCGCAACGTCACCCCCGAACGGGCAGCCCAGCTTCCCGAAGGCTGCGAGCTGACAACGGACATGGCAGCCCTGACCGATGATCCGCAGATCGACGTGGTCGTGGAGCTTATGGGCGGCACCGGAGCGGCCCATGCCCTCATTTCCCGGGCCCTGGAACATGGCAAGCACATTGTCACTGCCAACAAGGCCCTGCTGGCCGAAGACAGCGAGGCCCTCTTTGATCTGGCCAGAACAAACAATTGTCTGTTGCGCTACGAAGGCAGTGTTGCCGGCGCCATTCCCATTGTGGGCACGCTCACCGATCCCCTGGCAGGCAACCACATTGTGTCCCTCATGGGCATCCTGAACGGGACGAGCAACTACATCCTGTCCGAGATGACCACCAATGGCATGGATTTCGACGGCGCGCTCAGGCAGGCCCAGGAGCTCGGCTATGCCGAGGCCGATCCCACCCTGGATGTGGACGGCTTTGATGCCGCCCACAAGCTGACCCTGCTCATCCGCCTGGCCTTCGGTCTGGACTATCCCTTTGCCAGCATGCCTGTGCAGGGCATACGCGGCATGGACAAGCGGGACATTGCCATGGCCAGGGAGTTCGGCTACCGCATCAAGCTCATTGCCGAAGCCAGGCTGCACAACGAGGCAGACGGCACGACCAGGCTGGAAGCAGGCGTGTTTCCGGCCCTCGTGCACCATTCCTTTCTGATGGCCCGCGTGGGTGGTGTCTACAATGCCATCCGTCTGGACGGCGCGCCTTCAGGCCCCATCTTCCTGCACGGACGCGGCGCAGGGGCCCTGCCCACTGCCAGCGTGGTGCTGAGCGACCTGCTGGCCATAGCCCGGGGCGACAAACCCAACAATACGGGTTTTGCCAACAGGATTGTCCGTGCCGCCATCGTGCCGCCCGAGGAGTGGCGTTCCCGCTACTATGTCCGGGTCATGGTCCATGACGAATCCGGTGTCCTGCGCGATTTGGCCGGCTGCATGGCCGCCGAGAACATCAGCATGGCCCAGGTCATTCAGAAGGAAAACGAGAAGAATGTGGTGCCGCTGGTCTTCATGACCCACGAAACCACGGCCCAGGCCATGACCAGGGCCCTGCAGAAGGTGCACGAAACAGGCATCCTGCAGACAGCTCCCGTGTACTACAGAATCATCTGACCTCAATAAAAGATATGCTCTGCAGGAAAGAACATTTCTTGCAGAGCATGCTGATTTTTTTGGGGTATAAGAAAGCTGCCTGAGTTTTTTCAGACAGCGTTGTTCAGAGATGCTGCCACTGTTTCCACAGCCCGAAAGAAAAAATGCAGAGACAACTGGAGAGAACAATGGAAAAAGTTTCCTTTTCAACCCATTCTCAGTGCGAGATGATTGACATTACCGATGAACTGACAGCATTTCTCGCCAGGAACGTCAACAGGAACTGGAAGAACGGCTTCATCTGCGTCTTTTCGCCGCACACCACCTGCGGGGTGACCATCAACGAGGGCTATGATCCCGATGTCCGTGACGATATCAACGACTTTCTGACCAGCCTGATCCCGGCCGACTGGGGCTTTCAGCACACGGAAGGCAATTCCGATGCCCATATCAAGACGTCTCTTGTGGGTCTGCACTGCCTTGTGCCCGTGGAAGACGGACGTCTGGCCCTGGGCAAGTGGCAGGCAGCCTATCTGTGCGAGTTTGACGGCCCGAGGTTGCGCACGCTGACCCTGTCCTTCCTGCCGGCCGAATAGGGACGGGCAGACAGGGAGGCGGCGCTCTTCTTTGCAAGCCCGTACTCCGCAGTGCTGTGTACTCCGCGAGTTTTGTTTTCAGCGATCCCTGCGGAAGAGGGCCAGGTATTCCTGATTGCCCTTGGGGCCGCGTATGGCCGCAGGCACGACACTGAGGGAGGTCAGGCCGAGTTCTTCTCCGGCAAAGGAGACCACCTTGTCTATGGCCTGCCTGCGCAGGGCCTCGCTGCGGACAACGCCCTTGTCCGTCTGGCCGGGCCCGAGCTCGAACTGCGGCTTGATGAGGCTTGCCACATATCCGCCTGTCTTGAGCCAGGTCATGCAGGGCGGCAGCACCAAGGTCAGGGAGATGAAGGAGACATCGGCAACGACCAGGTCCACGGGCTCGGGGATGAGATCCGGGCTGGCCGTGCGCAAATTGACACCTTCCAGATTAATGACCCGGGCATCGTTCTTCAGCTTTTCATGGAGCTGATTGCGGCCCACATCCACGGCATAGACCTTTTTGGCACCGCGCTGCAGCAGGCAGTCGGTAAAGCCGCCCGTGGAGGCGCCGGCGTCCAGACAGACATAGCCTTCCACGGAAAGCCTGGCGCTTTCCAGAATGGTCAGCAGCTTGTAGGCTCCGCGGCTCACATACTGTTCCCTGCCCGTGAGGCAGAATCTGGTGTCTGTGGGGTAGAGGTGGCCAGGCTTGTCCACAAGGACAGGCAGTGCCCTGCTTCCTTCCGGAGGCAGCACCTGGACCTGGCCTGCCATGATGAGCCGCTTGGCCTGTTCGCGGCTTTCACTGAGGCCCTGTTCATGAATAAGCTGGTCGGCTCTTTGCTTGCTTGTATGGGTACGCATGGGCAGCTTGTAGCCTGAAGAGCTCCCACCTGCAAGGGAGGAGCGCACAGGAACGGGGCTCCTTTTGGCCTCTTTTCCGGGTCCGGGGCAAAATTGGCGGCTTTCCGGGACTTGCCAGTTTGACATTATTGATCTATGAGAACTTTCCTTTAGGGCCCTTGTGTGTCCTGAAGGATCCTGGAGCGCAAAAATCAGTGGCGCTTCCTTGAATTTTGCGAGGGGAACAAATGAAAAAAGATATTCAGCCCAAAGTCTACAAGGCCACAATTACTTGTGCCTGCGGACATTCCGAGCAGGTGCTCTCCACCAAGGGCGAACAGGTGCACGTCGAAGTGTGCTCCGCCTGCCATCCTTTCTTCACCGGTAAGCAGCGTTTCCTTGACACAGCCGGTCGCATCGACCGCTTCCGCAAGAAGTACGCAAAATTTGAAAAGAAGTAGCTTGCTTTCCTTGAGCGCCCTCCTGACAGCAGACATGCCCCTGGTCGGGGGCCAGGCTGTTCTGGAGGGCGTCATGATGCGCAATGGCACAGCCTACGGCCTGGGAGCCCGGCTCAGGAACGAAGTCGTAGGCGAACGCCGTCTGTGGTCAAGCTTCCTGTCAGCCAGAATTCGCAACATGCGCTTTGTGCGCGGCTTTCCCGTTCTGATGGAAACCCTGATCAATGGCATCAAGACTTTGAACAGATCCGCGGAACTGCAGGGACAGGCCGATGACGAGCCCATGGAAGGCTGGCATCTGGCTCTCACTCTCATTGTGTCCATTGTTTTTGCGCTGCTTCTTTCCCTGGTTTTGCCACATGCCCTGACCTGGCTTGTGACGTTCACCGGACTGGCCGGTGATGTCAGCAAGGTCTCCTTTCAGATCTGGGATGGGCTTTTCAAGCTCCTCATCCTCGTGGCCTACATCCTGATCATCGGTCGTGTGCCGGAAATACGGCGAGTCTTTCAGTACCATGGTGCCGAACACAAGACCATACACGCCTTTGAGACGGGAAAGCCTGTGGATGTGGATCTGGCCGCGGCCCAGAGCCGTCTGCATCCGCGCTGTGGCACGACCTTTCTGCTCTTTGTGGTCTGTGTCTCTGTGTTGAGCCATGCCATCCTCGTTCCGCTTCTGCTCCATGTCTGGACACCCGAAAGTACCCTGCTCAAGCACGCGGGCACCCTGGTGTTCAAGCTTCTGCTCATAGCGCCCATAGCCAGCCTTTCCTACGAGATCATTCACGCAGTGGCCCGTATGAAGGAGGGCATGTGCTGCAGGCTGCTGCGGGCCCCGGGCCTGCTCCTGCAGAAACTGACGACAGTGGAGCCGGACAGGGAACACCTTGAAGTCGCCCTTGTGGCCCTCAAGGAAGCCCTTGGCACGGACAGCCCCTATGTTGTGAAAACAGTTCCCTATACACGTTTGTAAGGGATGTGACAGACCTTCTTTGGAAAGAAGAATTCGAGAGGACAGTGCATTGCCAGAACTGTCCTTTTTTTGTGCAAATCCGGTTTTTCATTGCTGACCCCGCCTGGGGAGTTTTTGCGGAGATACGTCTATGTTTGCCAAACTGGAAGGTCTTGAAAAAAAATATATGGAGCTTGAAAAGGCTCTGTCGGATCCTGCCGTCTATTCGGATCAGGAACAATTTCGCAAGCTGAGCAAGGCCCATGCAGATCTCAAGGAAGTTGTGGAGCAGTTCCGCAAGTATCGCAGCGTTGTCCAGCAGATAGAGGAAAACCGTCAGCTCCTCCACGATCCGGATCCAGACATCAAGGCCATGGCCCAGGAAGAACTGACAGGCCTGGAAGAGGAACTGCCCAAGATTGAGCATCAGCTGAAGGTGCAGCTCATTCCCAAGGATCCCCTGGACGAGAAGAACACCATACTGGAAATCCGCGCCGGTACGGGCGGTGAAGAGGCGGCTCTCTTTGCTGCGGACCTGTTCCGCATGTATTCGCGCTACGCGGAACTCAAGGGCTGGAAGGTGGAAATCATGAGCGAGTCGCCCACGGAAGCGGGCGGCTACAAGGAAATCATCTGCCTTATCTCCGGTGACAAGGTCTACAGCCACCTGAAGTACGAGGCCGGTGCTCACCGCGTGCAGCGCGTGCCTGTCACCGAGACCCAGGGCCGCATCCACACCTCGGCCGCCACCGTGGCCGTCATGCCCGAAGCTCAGGAAGTCGATGTGGACATCAGGCCCGAGGATCTCAAGATCGACGTGTACAGGGCCTCCGGTGCCGGTGGTCAGCACGTGAACAAGACAGAGTCCGCCGTGCGCATCACCCATATCCCCACTGGCCTTGTGGTCACCTGCCAGGACGAGCGCAGCCAGCACAAGAACAAGGCCCGGGCCATGAAGGTTCTGGCCTCCAGACTGCTGGCTCAGGAGCAGGAACGCCAGAGCAGCGAGCAGGCTGCCGACAGGCGTGCCCAAGTGGGTTCCGGCGACCGCTCCGAGCGCATTCGCACCTACAACTTCCCCCAGGGGCGCTGCACGGATCACCGCATCAATCTGACCCTGTATTCCCTGGACAAGATCATGCAGGGCGAAATCGATCCCCTGCTGGATGCCCTCTCTCAGGCAGCCCAGGCCGAAGCACTCAAGGCCGAGGCCGAACAGGGCGTCAAGTAGTCCCTTTTCGGAAAAGACGTACAGGAAGGTCCCTGTGCAAGACTGTATCCCGTCTCATGTGTTCCTGCTTCAGGTGCGTGCGACGGGATTTTCTTGTTTCGGCATGAGGCTTTGGTGCATCCGCCTGTCGTGCAGCAGTCGTCATGAGCAGAGGTTGCCATGATCTGCAGAACTTTCACGGTGCCTACCCCGAAGGGCACCTACTTCCAGAAGCTCCGCGACCAGAAGACCGGCACGGTGCGCGAACTGAGGGTCTATCTGTACACCGAGCACTTTCGGAACAGGGAAAACGGCAACATGCCCTCCCACAAGTCCAAAGCCATTGGCGTCTGTGTCTCTGTCGAGGACACGTCCCGGATGTACCCCAATGACAATTATTTCGAGCTGGTCGACACAACCATCCACGAAGCCGTCCTGCAGCAGCGCAGGACACGGGACGGCAGGAAGAACGCTCCGGCAGCAGGGCCTTCCGCCAAAGCCGGGGTGCAGGGACAGCGCTCATCCCTCATCCCTCATGCAGTCCGCGTCCCCTGCAGGGGCGCACAGCGAGCAGGGAACGGAACTCCTGATCGCCTGCCTCTTCCGCAGGCTGGGGCTGGCAGAGGCGCTGCAGACGACCGTGCAGGGCGAGCCTCCATCCCCTGATCGATGCAGCGGCCAGGAGTGGGCGCTACCTGTCCCTGGGCAACATGCTTCCGGATTTTGAGGGCATTTTTGCCCTCAGGCAGGCCTATGCGTACAACGGCCTGCAGGGCGTTCTCTTTCTCTATTTCGACAATGCCAGGATGGCCGAGGAAGCGAAAAAGGTTCTTGGTGAATACAGGGAGGTGAAGGAGCAGCTCCAGAAGCTTGAGGATGGGGGCCAGAAGACGCCCTGCAGGCTTGAGGACGTGGCCGTCTTCAGGAAATTCTTTTCCGTGTCCGAAGACAGCGCATCGCCCTGCGGCTGGTCCATCAGGGAAGACGACGACAAATTCCGGCTCTGGCAGCTGCGCTGTGGATGGTTCTGCCTGTTTGCAACGGACCCTGAGTTGACCGCCAATGACGCCCTGTTGGCGTACCGCGACTGGGAATGGTCCGAAGCAGCGCTTGCTGCTTGCCTGGCCGGGAGGGCGAGAAGCTGCCTGCAGGGAGAGCGTTCGTTGCGCCTGTGGCCTTTGCCGCCTTCATCCTGCTGCACAGCCTGCACAGGGCCCTGACCGCCCTGAAGGACAGGGACCACAGGCACTCTGACAGCTTCACGGAGAAAGGCCTGCTCCAGGAGTATGCCGACCTGCGCTTCCGGCAGGAATCCACGGCCCTGCAGCAGAAGATCCTCGACGAGCTGGGGCTTTCCGGAGATGAGTTCAGGGAGGCTGCTGCCAGGCGAACGTTGTGCTGACCCCCTGAACGCACGAGAAGTGATCCCGTCTGCCCGGACGCAGGTCGCGGATATGTAGGATTTGTATTCTTGCGGAGAATACAAATTGATACAAGATGCAGGGACTGCTCCAGATTCTGCACGAATTCTGCCCTGTTCCGGCCCCATTCGGGCAGTGCGGGACAACAAGAAAAGCCTTTTCTTCCCCAAATTCTGGGGACAGAAAAGGCTTTTTGTACAGCTCAAAAAAAGTGCTGGTCTGTGTGCTGATCCGTGTGACCCGCGGCTATTCGGGCTTGCGGGCTTCGGGATGCTTGATGTCCTGTTCGAGATCTGCAGGCATGGGCTGGCTCTGATCTTCCATGTCTATGATGCGGCCCTGCAGCCAGACGTAGGCGTCGATTTCGTCGCCCACCTTGGGCTCGTAGTCCTTGAGGACGCTCTTGGGGACATAGACGGGCAGGAGCAGGGGAGCATGCTCTTCGAAGGGGAAGCTCAGGTAGAGGATCTTGACCGGCATGCGCTCAAGCTGATGGTCTTCCACCTGTTCCACCCTGGCACGCAGCTGGTATTCGCCGTAGGTGCGGCCCGGGAAGATGAGATGGCGACCGGCCATGGGGATCTTGAGAGGCGGAACGTCCAGACGCTTGCAGTCGGGGTGTTCCTGCAGCCATTTTTCGGCATGGGCCTCGTAATAGGGTCCCTGGGTGATGGTCAGCTCGTCAAGCAGTGCCTTGCGAATGGAGAAGGCCAGTCCGGCAACGAGGAATGTCTGCAGCACGCCTGGGGTCAGGTCATCACGATCACGCTCATAGAGCGGATCGTAGAACCACATGGGCTTGTGGCCCTCGTCCACGAAGGCAGCCACGTCGGCTCCGGCACCCTTTTCCCAGGGATGGATCTGATCGACGGTCAGATCGTTGGGCAGCCCCTGCAGCAGCGGAAAGGCATCCACGGGACGCATCTTTTCATTGACAGGGCCGGAGACCAGGACTGCGGCGCGGACAGGCTCTTCCTTGGGCCAGGCCATGAGGACATAGTCCTTTTCCTTTCTGGTCCAGCGCCAGGCAGGTCTGGTGCCGCCTTCCTTCAGAACGGTGGCAACGACCTGGGGCATGAGCTGGGCAGGGGAGGCTCCGAGCAGAACGGCCCAGGGCATACCCAGGCCTTCGAAATGCACTCTGTTGGCACCGCTGAGCTGGGTGCGGGCTTCTTCGGGTGTGGGCAGGCGATCCTGCGTGGCAGCGCCATTTTCAGCGCCGTTTTCAGCGGCTGTCTTTTCCTTGTCCTTATGGTTTGCCATGAGGGCTCCCTCATACATGCATTGATGCTTGAAATGGTAGGGCCCGGAGCCTGTCTGTGAAGGCTCCGGGCAAATTCCAGCTTTGACAAGGCATGCCTGCCTTGTCAATCGGCTGATCTGTTCTCAGGCCTGCTAGTGGCGTTCGCGATGACCACCGCGTCCATGACCGCCCTTGCGGTCGCCGCGGTCATGTCCCTCGGAGCGGGCCGGACGGCTGGTGTCCTCGGGCTTCCACTCATGGCCCTGCTCTTCGAGCAGCACGGCCTTGCGGCTGGCACGGATGCGGTCGCCGTTGATCTCGATGACCTTGACCACCATTTCCTCGCCCAGGCTGACAACGTTGCTCACCTGGGGCACGCGGACGGTGTCGAGCTGGGAGATGTGCACAAGGGCTTCCACGTTGGGCAGGATTTCCACGATGCAGCCGATTTCAAGGATTTTCTTGACCTTGCCGGTGTAGTTCTTGCCGATTTCGGGGCGCTGATCGTAGTAGAGGATCATTTCGCAGGTGCGCTCCAGAGCTTCGGCCGTGGGAGCAAAGATGGAGATCTTGCCGCTGTCGTCAATGTCCACGGCAGAACCGGTAGCCGTGGTGATGGCCTTGATGTTCTTGCCACCAGGGCCGATGATCAGACGGATGATATCGGGATTGACGTAGAGTTCCTTGTGCTGGGGAGCGTAAGGCGAGAGTTCCTTTCTGGGCTCGGGCAGCACCTTGCGCATTTCTTCCAGGATATGGAGACGGCCTTCCCTGGCCTGGCGCATGGCGGCACGCATGATGTCCGTGGACAGGCCTTCCACCTTGATGTCCATCTGTATGCCGGTGACGCCTTCGGCTGTACCGGCCACCTTGAAGTCCATGTCGCCCATGGCGTCTTCATCGCCCAGGATGTCGGTGAGGATGATGAAGTTGTCGCCTTCCTTGATGAGGCCCATGGCCACGCCGGCCACGGGAGCGGAGATCGGCACGCCGGCGTCCATGAGGGAGAGGCAGCCGCCGCACACGGCAGCCATGGAAGAGCTGCCGTTGGATTCCACGGTCTCGGAGACAACACGGATGGTGAAGGGGAAGTCCTCATTGCTGGGCAGCACGGGACGCAGGGACTTTTCAGCCAGGGCGCCGTGACCAATTTCGCGGCGGGAGAGACGCACGGGCTTCACTTCGCCCACGGAGAAGGGCGGGAAGTTGTAGTGCAGCATGAAGGTTTTGATGCAGTCGCCGTGCAGGGAATCCACGCGCTGCTCGTCCACGGAAGAGCCCAGGGTGGTCACGGCAAGGCTCTTGGTCTCGCCGCGGCGGAAGATGGCGGAACCATGGGTACGGGGCAGGACGGAGGCCTGAATCTGGATGGGACGCACCGTTGTGGTGTTGCGGCCGTCGATGCGCACGCCTTCCTTGACGATGCGTTCGCGCACAAAGGCCTTTTCCCTGGCGGCAATGAGATCCGGCACTTCGGCCAGGGCAGCTTCATTGTCTGCCCAGGCCGGATCTTCGGCAAGGCCGGCCATGACGGCATCCTTCACCTTCTTGCGGGCTTCCTTGCGCTCGCCCTTGTCGGCAATGCACATGGAGGCTTCCAGGCCGGCCTTGCTGCACAGCTCGGCCACCCTGCCCACGAGCACGGGATCGTCCACATGGGGCGTGAAGGGCATCTTTTCCTTGCCGGCCAGCCTGCGCAGTTCTTCCTGAGCGGCGATGAGAGGCTGAACCTGTTCCCTGCCCCATTCCAGGGCATCGATGAGGATGTCTTCGGGCACGAACTTGGCTTCGCCTTCCACCATGGTCAGGGCAGAGGAGGAAGCGGCAAAGACCAGTTCCAGATCGCTGATCTTGCGCTGACTGATGGTGGGATTGAGGACGAACTGGCCGTTGATGCGTCCGACGCGGGCACCAACCACCGGGCCGTCAAAGGGCAGGGAGGAAAGGTGGATGGCGGCAGAGGCACCGGTCATGGCCAGGATGTCGGGATCGTTTTCGGCATCGGCGGACAGGACCGTGGCCAGCACCTGCACGTCCTGCATCAGGCCCTTGGGGAAGAGCGGGCGGATGGGGCGGTCGATGAGACGGGAAACCAGTGTCTCGCGCTCGGAAGGACGGCCGATTTCACGACGGAAGAAGCTGCCGGGAATGCGGCCGGCAGCGTACATGCGCTCGGCATATTCGACAGTCAGCGGGAAGAAGCCCTTGCTGCTTTCCAGGGTCTGGGAGCAGACAGTCACCAGCACCACGGTGCCGCCGCACTGCATCCACACAGCGCCGTCGGCCTGATTGGCAACGCGGCCGGTTTCAAAGCAGTATTCCTTGTCCTGGAGTGTTGCCGTCACTCGAATCGGATTGAAAATGTCATTCTTCATACACTATTCGGCCCTGTCCCTGCGTGCACCATTGCGTGCCCAAACCAGGGAGAGCCATTCCTCCTGAAATATTTTTTTTTCTGCAACATTTTTGCCCCTGATGGCAGAGAATCTCTGTACAGAATCCTGCAGTGCTCAAGGCCCGAAAAAAGCACTCTCATTGCTTTCTTCAGGACATCTGCATGCAGGGCTTCTGACACTTCTTCGTGTTTTCCTGCGAAGGGGACTCCGGGAAAAAAGAAAAGAAATCGCAATGCTGCCCTTTTGCGTGTCTGTCGATCGCTTTCCGTTTTTCCCGGATACCCCTTAGGCTGCTGAAAACAGATTCGTGTCGTCAGTCAGGGGAGAAAAAAGAAGAGAAAAGGGGCCTATGAGGCCCCTTTTACGTATAGAAATGGTCTACTTGCGCAGGCCAAGCTTTTCAATCAGTGCACGATAGCGCTGGATGTCCTTGCTCTTCAGATAGTTGAGAATGTTACGACGCTGACCGACCATCTTGAGCAGACCTGTACGAGAGTGGAAGTCCTTCTTGTGGACCTTGAAGTGCTCGGTGAGGCCTTCGATGCGGGCGGTCAGAAGAGCAACCTGAACTTCAGGGGAGCCGGTATCGCCTTCGTGGCGGGCATGGGCATCAATAACAGTCTTTTTTTGCAGGGGATCCATTACCACAGCAATTCTCCTTGTAAGGACTATGAGGTTACGACCATAACCCTCTCGCCACGGTCAGCACGGGCCGCATCCGGCCCTGCGTGGTGTCCATGGACACCCTGGCAAGGGCCAGGATTTCCCTGTCGGACTTGAGCAGAACCTGTTCGGCGCCGGTCAGGTCTGCGGGGCAGGCAATGGGCATGCCGTTGCGGATCCTGCGGGCCGTCTCGCTGTTCACGGACACAACGGGCCAGTCCGGCAGGGCCTCCTCGATGGAGTGCACCTGTTCCGGCAGGCTCTGCGGGTTCCTGATCAGCTCGTCGAGATCGGCAGCCTGACTGAGGGCAAAGGGATGGCTGTATTCCCGTGTCAGCTTGGTGAGCGTGGCACCGCACAAAAGTCGCATCCCCAAGCTGTGGGCGAGGGAGCGTATGTAGGTGCCGGAGCTGCATGTGACACGGAAACGGACTACAGGAAGATCCAGAGAGAGGATCTCGGTTTGGAAAATATGAACAGTCTTGATTTTGACCGGGACATCCTTGCCGGCACGGGCCAGACGGTAAAGGGGCTGACCGTTGCTCTTGGCTGCGGAGTAGGGAGGGACAATCTGTTCCAGGTCGCCCTGCCAGGAGTTAAGGACCTCGGACACCATGGACGCTGTCACATGCTCCCAGGGGCGCTCCTGCACAATCTCTCCCTCGGCATCCCAGGTGGATGTTTCCCTGCCGAGAAGGACTGTTGCGTCATAAATCTTGCAGCCGGACTGCAGAAGAAAGCCGGAAAGCTTGGTGGCCTGTCCGAGCAGCAGGAGGAGCACTCCGTCTGCCATCGGATCCAGGGTCCCTGCATGACCGATTTTTTTCTGCCCAAGGCGCTTGATGGCCGTCAGGCAGCGGTTGGACGTCGGACCTGAGGGCTTGTTCAGGACAAGCACGCCATGCTGCTGGGCAACAGTCGTTGTGGTCTCGGAAAAAATCATAGGCGAAGCTGTATAGTGTCTTTTCAAAGAAAAGTCAAAAGCTTGATGGCTCAGATCTGCGCTTTTCCCGGATCGGCCTGTCCCCGGGCCGCAAGCACGGTCTTTACCAGCAGTCTGCGGGCATTTTCCAGGGGCATGGCCAGGGTGCCGCCCGAGGCATTGCGGTGTCCGCCGCCACCTAGGGAGGCGGCAATGGCGTGCACGTCCAGTTCTTCAATGGAGCGGAGGCTGAACTTGCACACATTGGGGCTCTGTTCCCTGAGGAAGACGGCAATTTCCACAGTGCGCAGCTCGCGCAGATGCTCCACGAAGCCTTCCGTGTCCTCGGGTCTGGCGCCGCTCTTTTCCAGAGCCTCCATGCTCAGGGTGGTCATGGCCACGCGCTCGCCGTCCATGAATTCCATGGCAGCGCTCATCATGCCCCACAGGCGCATCTTGGCGGCGGTCCAGTTTTTTTCCAGATGCTCGCGCAGCCTGTGGATGGAGACGCCGGCCTGCTCCAGCAGGGCGGCCAGTGCAAAGACCTCGGGTCTTGCATTGGCGTGGCGGAAGCCGCCTGTGTCGGTAATGAGCCCCAGGGCCAGGGCTTCTGCAAGCTCCCTGCTCAGGGTGGCTTTGGCCATGTGGAAGATCGTGGCCAGAATCTGGGTGGTGGAAGAAGCTTCCGGCAGCACCAGGTTCGCAATGGTCCCCATGCCTGGGCCATGATGATGATCAATATTGATACAGGAGTACTCGGACACTTCGCCGCGCAGTTCCTCGCCAAGCCGGCCCGGTTCCCCGCAGTCCAGAGCCAGCAGGGTGCGCGGCCTGAAGGGCAGGGCCGCCAGTGTCCGGTAGACGGGCACTGGGATGGGAAGAAACTCGTAGTTTTCCGGGACGCCCATGGGTGCGTACAGAAGGAAGCGCTTGTTGTGCTGCGCGAGGAAGTGCGCCATAGCCGTCATGGAGCTGAGAGCATCTCCGTCCAGACGGACATGGGCACAGACGAGGTAGCTCTCGTGATCGAGCAACGCTTGAGCCATGGCAGCGGCCTTACTGCGCCAAGCGAGAGGATAGGCCAGGTCAGTCAGCAGCATAGATTTCCAGTGAAGCGTCGACCATTTCCTCTCCGGCAACGGCCTCCATCATGAGCTGGCACTTGTCCATGCGACTGCGCAGATGCCGCTCGGAGTTGGACAGCGAGATGACAGACAGGCGCAGTCTGGTCAGACTGTTTTCCGTGCCGTCTTCGGCAATGGCCACATTGAAGCGGTTGCGCGTCTTCTGCTTGAGGCTGTTGGCCACACGACGCTTGGCCTTGAGGTTGTCGTTGCCGTCCAGAGAAAATTCGACTGTGAGATGTCCTATCAGCATAAAAAAGCAAAAAGGGGGAAGGGTACATCCCTTCCCCCTGAAGATGCACGTTACAGAGTGGCTGCTTCTTGGACAGTGTCGAAGGCTTCGATAATGTCACCGTTCTTGATGTCGTTGTAGTTCTCAAGACCGATGCCGCATTCGTTGCCGCGCAGCACTTCCTTGGCGTCATCCTTGAAGCGCTTGAGGGAGCTGATGCGGCCTGTCCACACCACAACGCCGTCACGCAGCAGGCGCACACGGGCATTGCGCAGCATCTTGCCGTCGGCCACATAGGCACCGGCAATGGTGCCGACCTTGGGCAGGGAGAAGGTCTGACGCACCTCGGCCTGGCCAAGGTACACTTCCTTTTCCACTGGGGCGAGGAGGCCGGCCATGGCGCTCTTCACATCGTCCACGAGCTTGTAGATGATGTCGTAGAAGCGGATGTCCACGTTTTCGTGGGCGGCCACTTCCTTGATCTTGGCCGTGGGACGGATGTTGAAGCCGATGATGATGGCCTTGGAGGCAGAAGCAAGCAGGATGTCGGATTCGGAAATGGCGCCTGTGCCGCCGTGCACGACATTGACCGTGACCTTGTCCGTGCCGGCCTTGCGCAGGGATTCCTGCACGGCTTCCAGAGAGCCCTGCACGTCGGCCTTGACGACCAGATTGAGGGTCTTCTGTTCCTCGTCCGCAGAGGAGGCCAGGAAGGTTTCCAGCGTGATCTTGGATTCGCTGGCCAGTTCCTTTTCCCTCTGGCGGATGGCGCGGGCATCGGCAATGCGGCGGGCCACCTTTTCGTCGGCCACTGCGGCAAATTCCTCACCGGCATCCGGCACGCCGGCAAAGCCCTGCACTTCCACTGGGATGGAGGGACCGGCCTCGCGCACCTTCTTGCCCTGATCGTTGAGCAGGGCACGCACACGGCCGGAGAAGGTGCCACAGACGAAGTTGTCGCCCTGATGCAGGGTGCCTTCCTGGATGAGAACCGTGGCCACGGGGCCGCGGCCCTTGTCGAGCTTGGCTTCGATGATGTGGCCGCGGGCAGGCTTGTTGGGGTTGGCCTTCAGTTCCATGACTTCGGACTGCAGGGCCAGCAGTTCCAGCAGCTCGTCCAGACCCTGATGGGTCTTGGCAGACACCTTGACCACGATGGTGTCACCGCCCCATTCCTCGGCTTGCAGGCCCAGCTCGGCCAGTTCGCGCAGCACGCGGTCGGGGTTGGCACTGGGTTTGTCGATCTTGTTCACGGCCACAATGATCGGTACGTCGGCGGCACGGGCGTGGTTGATAGCTTCGCGAGTCTGCTCCATGACGCCGTCATCGGCAGCAACTACCAGGATGACCAGGTCGGTGATCTGGGCACCACGGGCACGCATGGCCGTGAAGGCCTCGTGGCCGGGCGTATCCAGGAAGACGACGTCGCCGTTCTGGGTGTGCACATGGTAGGCACCGATGTGCTGGGTGATGCCGCCGGCTTCATCGCTGGTCACATGGGTCTTGCGGATGGCGTCCAGGAGCGAGGTCTTGCCATGGTCGACGTGGCCCATGATGGTCACGACAGGCGGACGGGGCTTGAGATCTTCGGGCTTGTCCGGAGTGGTGATCTCCAGGTAGTCCTTTTCCTCGAAGCCCGTCTTTTCCACCTCGTAATTGAATTCCGCAGCCAGGACGGCCGCAGTGTCAAAGTCGATGGACTGGTTGATGGTGGCCATGATGCCCAAGTTGAAGAGCACCTTGATGAGCTCGTTGGCCTTGAGACCCATCTGATGGGCCATGTCGGAGACACGGATGGTGCCCTCGACGCGGACCTTGCGCTTGGCGGCCTTCAGGGGCTGGGTCACCGGAGTAGGAGTCTGGGCAGGCTTCTTTTTGCGGCTCTTGTTGCTGCGCATGCGCGGGGCATCGTTGTCGTCCATGTGGTTGTCGAAGCCCATTTGCTGGAAGTCGACGGTGCGGCGTCCCTTGTTGCGCTTCTTCTTGCTCTGGCCGTTGCGGCTGTCGGCGTTCTGGCTGGGATCGAACTCCATGGACTCGGAACGGCCTTCATTCTGCAGCCTGGGACCGGACGTCCTGCTGCCGCTGCGGGTGCGGGCACCGTCGCTACGGCGGCGGGCATCGCCGTCCATATGGCCGCCGTCGCGGGCGCCCATGGTGCGCTGACGATCGCCGCTTCCATCACGGCCGGAGCCGGAACGGGGACGATCTCCGTCGCGATCGGTGCGCTGCTGGCCGCGGGGAGCGGGAGAAGAGGAGCTGGAGGGAGCGGGCCTGGAGATGATGCGCACCTTGGGCACTTCGGGGGTGACGGTGCGCGGCTGGCGCTTGCGTTCCTGCTGGCCGCGGACCTCGCCTTCGCCGGATTTGGCGGCAGGCCTGGCCTGATCCGCAGCTTCGGTGGGCCTGCTCACAACCTGTGCGGCTGCGGCCGGCTGCTCGGCAGGAGTCTTGTCCTCGGCAGGCTCGGTCTGCTGGGGCCTGGCATCAGAAGGCCTGCTGATGACCTTGGCCGGAGCGACTTCACTGCGGGGCGTGCGGCTGCGGTTCCTGCTGCTGCGGTTTCTGCTGCGATCGCCGCGTTCGGCATGGTCTGCCTTGTCGCCCTGTTCGGTCCTGGGCTCTGCGGAAACCGTGCCCTCGGCGGCCTGAGCGGTCGCTTCCAGCTTGTCGTGAGCCTGCCCCTCGGCCTTGTCCTGATGGGGCTTGCGGCGGCGCACAATGACTTCCTTGTGCTGCTCTTCTGTCTTGCCAAAGCGCTTGCGAAGACGGTTTGCTTCCTCATTGGTCAGTACTGTCTGGGCATTGCGGACGGTAAAGCCTTCTTCGCGAGCGGCATTCACCACGTCCTGCTTGTCCATCTTGAGCTCTACAGCAAGATCTTTGATTTTGATTTTTTTGTCGTTCTCATTCATCAGCAATCTCGGCGCGGTCTCTGCCCTTGGGGCAGGGGAGGAAGCGCCGCCTCCTTGTCATGATCCTTGGTAGGAGTTGAGTCCTTCGGACTGCATTCAGGGTCAGTCAGTTGAGGGTATTCGGGACAACCCCCGCATGTCTGAATGCAGCCCAGAGCCTGTCCATCCAAGGACGGCTATCCTAAAGGTCAGCTCGGAGCCCTTCAGATGGCCCTGGGAGCCTGGGTGTTCGGGGTGGGGCGTCCCCACAGAAAAAAAGGAAGAACCCTTGTGTTTCCTTAAGTTCGATGGGACAGGTGCTGCTCCGTTCCAGAAGACGCAGTGTCCTTGCGACACGAACAAGCCGAAGGCCTGGTCCCGTCATGGGTGCGCACATCCAAATATCCGCAGCTTCTGCGGCCGAAGAGGAAGCAATCCTTGCCATAGGGGCCTGATTCCGTGGCAGAATCCCTGACGGACAGCCCGCCCGGAGGCCTCCGGACCGCCAGTTCCCTGACGATCGTGCTTGCGTGTCTGTCTCTGCAGAAGGGGCTGGCCGGCAAGGGGTGTCCGGGCTGTCCTGCAGAAGGCAGTGCCATAATGGTCTTTGGCAGACCGGGATGGATTGGGGGGTCAGTGATGCGGACATGTCTCTGCCGGCGAGGCCTGGACAGACAGCTCCCTGTCGCGGGAGGCGTCCTCCCGTGCCTTGCGCCGTCTGGCAGGTCTGAACCTGGCAAACTTCTTCCGGCAGGTCTCCTGGCTGCAGACATACCAGCCCCGTCCGGGGCAGGTTTGTCGTGTGTCCTCCACAAGGCTTCCATCTGCAGACAGGACATGGCGCAGGAGGTGGGCCTTGGGTGCGCGCTGCCTGCAGATGACACACATGCGGACAGGACCGCTGTCTGCGTTTGCCTGGCCGGTGGGCCGGGACTGCCTCTCTGTGCTGCTCATCCTCAAAGAGTCTCCTCGCATCATCCATGGACACCGTCACGAAGCGCCTAGTCGGCAGCGCCTCCGGCATCAGGGATGGCCGCAGCCGCTTTCTGGGGCTCGTCGCCAGGCAGGGCGCCACCATCGGCCCTGTGCTCGCCATGGAGGCGTGCAGCCTTCTGGGCCTCATCCGTGGTCAGGAAATTCAGGGCCGAACGCAGATTGCCGATCTGCTGGTCGGTCAGGCTCAGGGCAGCCGCAAGTTCG
Organism: Candidatus Desulfovibrio intestinipullorum; assembly: GCA_019113165.1. Taxonomy (GTDB): domain Bacteria; phylum Desulfobacterota; class Desulfovibrionia; order Desulfovibrionales; family Desulfovibrionaceae; genus Desulfovibrio; species Desulfovibrio intestinipullorum. Next base: position 139,475 of record DXHV01000073.1, on the reverse strand, counting down.
TCGTCCGTGGCGGCACGGATCTTGTCCATGCTGGTGTAGCCGGCATTGATCAGAGCCTCGCTGGAGACTTCGGCAACGCTGGCCAGCTGTTCAATGCTGCTGTGGGCTGCGCTGCTGGCCTCGCTGTAGCGGGTCTCGGTGAAGATATCGACCTTCCAGCCCAGCAGACGGGCCGCCAGCTTGACGTTCTGGCCCTTGCGGCCAATGGCGTTGGTGAGCTGATCGTCGGGCACAATCACTTCCAGCAGGTTGTTGGCATCATCAACGACAATGCGGGACACCTGGGCCGGAGCCAGGGCATTGCGGGCGTAGGTGGCAATGTCGGCACTCCAGATGACGATATCGATGCGTTCGCCGCGCAGCTCCTGCACAATGTTCTGGATTCTGGAGCCGCGTACGCCAACGCAGGCACCCACGGGATCCACGTCCCTCTCCCTGGAGAAGACGGCCACTTTGGCACGGGAACCGGGATCCCTGGCCACGCCCATGATCTGGATGATGCCCTCGTCGAGTTCGGGCACTTCGCGGCGGAAGAGGGCGGTCATGTAGTCGCGGTGGGATCTTGAGAGCACGACCTGCGGACCGCGGCCTTCCTTGTGCACATCAATGATGATGGCCTGGATGGAGTCGCCGCGGCGGAAGTGCTCCTTGGGGATCTGCTCTTCCCTGGGCAGGATGGCTTCGGTGCGTTCGAGATTGACGATGAGACCGCCCTTGTCGCGGCGCTGAATGGTGCCGGAAACGATTTCACCGATGCGTTCACGGTAATCGTTATAGATATTGGTCTGTTCGGCATCGCGCAGGCGCTGGATGATGACCTGCTTGGCCGACTGGGCAGCAATGCGGCCAAGATTCTCGATCTTGATGCGGAAGCCCATTTCGTCGTCAACCTGGACGGAAGCGTCGTGCTTTTGGGCATCGGAAAAGGCGATCTCCCGATCCTCGTTTTCGAAATCCTCGTCCGGGACAACGATTTTGAACTGGTAGACTTCGATGTCGCCTGTATCCTGATTGTAGGTGACCTCGACATCAATGTCTTCGCTATAACGACGCAAGACTGATGTTTTGACAGCATCTTCAAGGGTTTCAATGAGCATGTCGATATCAAGCCCCTTGTCCTTGCAGATCTGGTCAATGGCTTTTTTCAGTTCTTGATTCATCCTGTATCGGCGCCAAGGGCCCTGTGGTACACAGGGGAGGATGCGCCGCCTCCTTGGTGTATTTCTGAGAAACAGAAGTTCTGCGAACCTGAGAAAAATATGCGTCTGCTGCCCGCATCCTGCAAGGTCAGGGACCTGCTGATCCCCGATCCGTCAGGCGGGCATGCCTGCAGGCTTCTGCCTCAGGCGAGAGGTGCAGTTTTGGTCTTTTTGGGACCCTTGCCCGGCTTGGCTGGGCGACGGAAGACATAGATGCGGCTGACACGGCGTGTCGCGGCAAAGGGAATGTGCACGGGCTCGAGCTCTTCGGGGTGGATGTCACCGTCAGCATCTATGGTGGACGGTGCAAGAACAAAGGTGTCGTCCGTGACCGAGAGCAGGGTGCCCTTCCAGGTTCGCCGGGCAGGCAGGGACGGTGCCGGCGCAAAGGGCGCGGGCATGCGGGCTTCAATGAGATCGCCTACATAGGCGGACATCTGTCCGGCAGAGAAGAAAATGCGGTTGAAGCCGGGAGTGGACACTTCCAGAGTGTAGGCCCTGTCAATGACGTCTTCGGCGTCCAGAGCAAGGGAGAACTGGCGGGAAATGGCTTCGCACTGATCGACGGTGGCCGAAAGCTGTTCCCTGGAGGGGGCCGCTTCCTCTGACCCGCCCTCTGCTCCGTTCATCATGTCTGTCTCAGTGTTCCCGGTGGCGGCCTCGACAAACAGGCGCACGATCATCTGCCGTCCCTCTATGAGCTCAAGTCCCCAGATATCCAGGCCCTGGGCACGGACAGCAGGCAGAGCAAGCTGGAGCAGTGTCGCTTTCAAAGTGTCGTGAGACATGATCGCTCCTTGGTTTTTGGGCCAAAAAAAAGGGGCCTGTAGAGGCACCCTTCTGTGAACACCATTGGTTCTCAAATGGATGGTTGCGGCGAACCGCAGAACTCCCCATACCTGCAGGCCGGAGAAAAGTCAAGACCTTGGAGAAAGATGCACAGGGCTGTGCGCAAGTCGTTACAGGCCTCTTTTCAGCCGGAAAGAAGGCCGGGCAGGCTTCTTTCGCCGGCATGGGGTGTGCCGGACAGGGAAGAGGAGAGCTTGTCCCCGGAAAGGCTCAGTGTTTTGGCGAGTTTTCTGTGGGAGGAGGGCATGGCATGGTCCTTCAGTTCCTCAAGCGTGCACCAGCGAAACTCCGAGGCCTCGCAAAGATGGGGCGGCTCGGGACAGGGGTCGCTCGCTTTGTCTGCCAGGGCGAGGGCAAAGCAGTGCAGGGTGATGTTGTACTTTGTGTACTTGTGCCGGATGCAGCCAAACTTGTCCGTGACCCGGACGGCAAGGCCCGTTTCCTCCATGAATTCCCGCACCACGGCCTCTTCGGGACACTCTCCCTGTTCGACGCTTCCGCCGGGGAACTCCCAGAGGCCGCCCCAGACATCGTTGGGCAGCCGTTTCTGTATGTAGAGGAGCCCGCCGCTTACAAGCACGCCCGAGGCGATGGTCAGGGCCACGCTGGCCGTCTTTTCGGGAAGCACGGGGCGCAGGTGCACAGTCTTGTGCTGCAGGGCCCTGCAGAAGGACTGCAGGGGGCAGACCGGACAGGCGGGCCTGCGACCGCAGACAAGGGCTCCAAGTTCCATCACGGCCTGATTGTAGTCCCTGGCCCGGCCTCTGCAGAGAAGATCATCGGCGCATTCGGCAAGGAGTGCCTTGCCAGGCTGCCTGCGCACGGGCACGTCCAGATCGCAGAGGCGGGAGACCACCCGTTCCACATTGGCATCAATGCAGGCCACATCCTGATTGAAGGCAATGCTGGCTATGGCTGCGGCCGTATAGGGGCCTATGCCCGGCAGGGCGGCAATGTCCCTGTAGGCAGAGGGAAAGAGGCCTGCGTGTTCGGCCTGTATGGTTCTTGCCGCCCTGAGGATGTTGCGGGCTCGCGAGTAGTAGCCAAGCCCTTCCCACGCTCTGAGTACCTCGTCTTCTTCGGCATATGCCAGATCGGCAATGGAGGGGAAGCGCTCCATCCAGGCCTGAAAGTAGCTGACCCCGCGCTCCATCTGCGTCTGCTGCAGCATGATTTCGGAAATCCAAACCGCATAGGGGGCGTAGTCCGTGCGCCAGGGCAGGGGACGCCTGTGCTGTTCGAACCAGGTGAGCAGGGCACTGTGCAGGCGGGCCTTGCGGTCGGGGGAGAAGAGAGTTGCTTGCTGCATCGGAAAGGCAATCCTCGGGAATTCGGGACAAAAAGGAGCTGCCGGTTCACGGGAACGCCTGCTCGCCAGACTATCGGAATGTCCAAGGGGGGCTTGCGGGAAGGCGTGGGAGGAACGGGGCCAAGCCTGCCCCATATCACGGGCAGAGGCAAGCCCCGGGTGGCGGCAGCGGCGGGCAGAGGGACAAAAGGACGGCAGGAGGGCAGGTCCCGGGGGCTTCCCCCGCAGACAGGGGCCGGGCTTGTATTGTCAAGGGGCCCGGCATAACGTACACTTCTGCTGGCAAAATGGTCCCGTTCCTGAGCTTTTGCAAAGCCCTCCAGGGCCGAAGGCAGGAAACGGAGATTTTTTGGAACAATCTAAGGAGATAGTATGGCTGCAAATCCCGTGGTCCTGATGGAGACAACCTCCGGCGACATTCTGATTGAACTGTACCCGGACAAGGCTCCCAAGACAGTTGCCAATTTCTTGGAATATGTGGATAAAGGCTTCTATAAAAACACTATTTTTCACCGTGTCATCGCCGGCTTCATGATCCAGGGCGGCGGCTACACGGCCAGAATGGAAGAAAAGCCCACCGAGGCACCCATTACCAACGAAGCTGACAATGGCCTTGCCAACGACAGGGGCACCATTGCCATGGCCCGCACCATGGAACCGCACAGCGCAACAGCCCAGTTCTTCATCAACCTGGTGGACAACGACTTCCTCAACTTCACCGCACCCAATGTGCAGGGTTGGGGGTACTGCGTCTTCGGCAAGGTGACGGAAGGCATGGACGTCGTGGACAAGATTGCCAAGGTCAAGACAAAGTCCCAGGGCATGCATCAGGATGTTCCTGCAGACCTTATCATCATTACCAACGTCAGCCGTTTCGAATAGGACGTTTTGACGAAACAGCGTCTTTCGCACGAGGCAGGCGGCCCCGGCTGCCTGCCTGCACCCTGCTATTTCTTGATGGAGGCCGTGCCCGGGCCTTGTGCCGCAAGGCTCCCGATGCATGGAAGAAGAGACCAATGTTGAAAAAAATGCTGTTTGCCGCATTTACCCTGCTCTGCATGCCAGGTTTTGTCATGGCGGCCAATGAAAAAATCGATCCTGCTACCTATCTCTGTGCAGAATACGTCTCCAGTGAGGCCGTTCTGCAGGGTGAACCTCCGCTGTTTGAAGGGCTGCAGATTGACGGGTATGCCTCTGCAGCAGTCAATATGGATGTGGCTTCCCCGGACACGCTGCATATACTCCTCGGACAGGCCTACATGTGGTGCGAAAAGCGGCCCACGGACACGGTGCTTTCCGTCTGGCAGCAGATGCGTGCCACAGGCCCGGTACCCATCGGGGAGTGGAATGCCAAGACGTCCACCTGCGCGGATTTTGCCATGGCCCAGGAAGACGCCAGCGGCTTCATCATCTGGCTGGACGGCTACAACAGGCGTCTGCAGAACACGACCAAGAGCATTCTGAACTCTGACGAGGACATTCAGAGCTTTATTGATGCCTGTCTCATCAGCCCCAAGAGAACCATGCTGGAGGTTCTGCAGGAACAGGCAAAGTAGCTGCCGGCCCGCCGGCACACGGACAGTTTCTGCCGGCTCCCTGCTCCCTGTGCGCAAGACGGGGGCAGGGGGCAGACGGCCGGAATGCCGGGCGGCAGCTCAAGGAACAGAAGATTCGGAGCGCGGAAGTGCGCGTCCGCATAGTGCATAAGAGAGGCAGCTTGCCAAGAACTGCAGGTTCTGTCATAGAGTGGAACCTGTATCAGAAAGGATATGGCAGCATGCAGCTCTTTTTTTGTCGCCTTTTTTTGAAACTCAGGGGCTGATACAGGCCTTTTGTACACAAGGGATATGGAAGAAGGACAGCGCCCAGGCCCTTCAGGTTCGCCTGTCCGTCCGGCGTCATGAACTTTTGCAAGTGCAGGCAACAGTATGGAAACAATTCGTGCCTTTCTTCTCCGCAAGGACGTGGAAATTTCTCTCAGGCGCTATGGCATTGATGCCATGGGGGCCATGGCCCAGGGGCTTTTCTGTTCCCTGCTCATAGGCACCATTCTCGATGCCGTGGGCACGCAGCTGCAGATATCCTTTCTGCTGCAGCCGCTGGTCGTCATCCGGGGCACAACCTACACGGTGGGCGGTCTGGCAGCAGCCATGAGCGGTCCGGCCATGGCCGTGGCCATAGGATATGCCCTGCGCTGTCCGCCCCTGGTGCTCTTTTCCCTGGTCACCGTGGGCTTTTCCTCCAATGCCCTGGGCGGAGCCGGCGGACCGCTGGCCGTGCTCTTTGTGGCCATCATTGCTGCGGAAGCGGGCAAGCTCATATCCCGGGAAACAAGGATAGACCTGCTGGTTACCCCCCTGGTGACCATTGGCGTGGGCCTTGCGCTGTCAGCCTGGTGGGCACCGGCCCTGGGCGCCATGGCCATGAAGCTCGGCGCATTAATCATGTGGGCAACGGAGCTGCAGCCCTTCATCATGGGCATCTGCATCTCCGTGCTGGTCGGCATTGCCCTGACGCTGCCCATTTCCTCTGCTGCCATCTGTGCTGCCTTGGGGCTTACCGGCCTTGCCGGAGGCGCCGCAGTGGCAGGGTGCTGTGCCCAGATGGTCGGCTTTGCCGTCATGTCCTTTCCGGAAAATCGCTGGGGCGGCCTGATTTCCCAGGGCATAGGCACTTCCATGCTGCAGATGGGCAATATTGTCCGCAATCCCAGAATCTGGATTGCCCCCATCGTGACCTCGGCCATTACCGGTCCTCTGGCCACCTGTGTGTTTAAAATGGAGATGAACGGTCCTGCCGTGTCCTCGGGCATGGGTACCTGCGGCTTTGTGGGGCAGATTGGCGTGTACACGGGTTGGGTTCGGGAAATGGCGGCAGGCACAAGGACCGGTATCGAGGCCTGGGACTGGGCAGGGCTTGTGCTCCTCTGCTTTGTCCTGCCGGCCGTGATCTGCCCGCTTGTCAACATGGGCGTCCGGACCCTGGGCTGGGTGAAGTCCGGCGACATGACGCTCAGGTAGGCTCAGCCACGGGAAGAGGCTTTCAGAGCTGGGGCCCTGCGCCAGCAGGCTCTTGTGCCGGCAGGGCCTGTGTGTCAGGGGGCGTTTGACGGAAGTTTGTGCGAGGAAAGGATCGAGAGGCCCCTGCTTGCAGAGATCAGGTCCTGGCAGGCGCTAGAAGAAGGACATGATGAGCGGCACAGTGACCACGCAGCCAATGGTGGTCATGGTGATGATGAGGGTGCCGAACTCCGGATCCGTGCGGTAGTGGGCACTCAGAATGGAGGCCTGCATGACGGCCGGCAGGGCAGCCTGCAGAATGAAGACCCTGCTCACGAAGTCGTCCAGGCCGAGGCAGAGGACAACCAGGGCTGTAATCAGGGGACAGACAAGCAGCCTGCCTGCTGCGGCCACCAACAGATCCCTGGAAAGATAGCGGCTCGACGGCACGAGGGACAGGGTGAAGCCTATGTAGAGCAGGGCCAGGGGCGTAGTCAGCTGGCCTATGATGGCTGTGGCATTCATGAGAAAGGCCGGCGGTTCCAGGGAGAGCAGGGCCGTGGCAAGGCCTGTGAGAAAGCCCAGCAGGGGCGGGGAAAAGACGGCCTTCAGTGCCCTCTTGCCCGAGAAGCGGCTCTGCCTGTGTGCATCAGAGGCAATGAGGTAGCTGCCTATGGTCCAGAAGAAGGCGGCATTGGCAAAGTAGTAGAGCAGGGCATAGGGGATGGATTTCGGACCGAGCAGGGCGTCGCACAGGGGGATGCCTATGAAGACGGCACTCGAGGAGGTGAAGGACGCGCAGAAGAGTCCGAAATGCTTCGCCTGTACCCGGCAGAGTCTGCCTGTAAGCAGGGCTGCGCCAAAGGTGAGCAGGATGGAGATGACGGGGATGAAGGAGCCGGAGAGAAAGTGGCCCACATCCTCGTGGCTGAAGGTCGTTGCTATGGAGTGGAACAGATAGGCCGGCAGGGAGATGGTGGTGACCAGGCGGGGAACAAGACGCCTGGTCTCGGCGCCAATCCAGCCCCAGCGATCCATGCAGATACCCAGAAGACAGATGACAAGCAGGCTGAAGACGCCGCTCAGTGCGTGGAGAAAGTCCATGGGGAACGTCCCCTGTATCCATGAGATTCAGATGTCCGCGAGACTCAAAAAAATCGGCTCTTCGTGGTTTTCTGTAGGTAACTCCAAAGGCTCTCTCTTGGAACATCTTGGCCTTGGTAGACAAGGAAACAGTCACCACGACTTCATAAAGCTAACTACCAAAGACTATTGATAAATTTGCTGAAGGTGCCTTTACTGCGCGGACAGTTGCAGCTGCCCTCAGGATGGAAATAGTCCCTGGAGAGAAGGCAATGAGGGGATTGGAGCCCTTCCGTACCCACACATACCCCCGAAGAGCCAAAAAATCCGTCGCAGGACGGCCCTGCGACGGATAGGGGAAGGTTGTAACTAGATGTCGCGGTAACGGGCACCCGTGGCTGCCGACGTCACCAGCGAGGCGTAGCGTCGCAGGATGCCATAGGGGCTCTTGCAGTTCGGCGCCTTGTACTCGGCCCTGCGTCTGGCCAGTTCGGCATCATCTACCTTGAGCTCCAGCTTGCGGTTGGGAATGTCGATGTGAATGATGTCGCCATCGCGCACCAGGCCGATGGGGCCGCCGTCTGCAGCTTCGGGAGAAATGTGACCAATGGCTGCGCCGTTGGTGCCGCCGGAGAAGCGGCCGTCCGTGAGCAGGGCCACATCCTTGCCAAGGCCCATGCCGGTGATGGCTGCCGTGGCAGAGAGCATTTCGCGCATGCCGGGGCCGCCGCGGGGTCCCTCGAAGAGGATGACCACAGCGTCATTGGGCTTGATTTCGCCGTCCAGAATGGCCTTCATGGCCTTGGCCTCGCCCTCGAAGACGCGGGCGCGCACATCGCGGCAGAGCATTTCCGGAGCAACGGCGGCCTTCTTCACCACGGCACCGTCGGGAGCGATGTTGCCGCGCAGGATGGCAATGCCGCCGTCCCTGGAATAGGGATTTTCCAGGGTGTGGATGACGTCGGTATTGATGATATGCGCGTTGCGGTCCTTCAGGTTTTCGGCAACGGTCTTTCCGGTGACGGTCAGGCAGTCTGTCTTGATGAGTCCGCCCCTGGCGAGTTCGGCCATGACGGCAGGAATGCCGCCGGCCAGATCCAGGTCAGTCATGTAGTGGGTGCCGGCAGGGGAAAGGTGACACAGGTTCGGAGTCCTGCGGCTCACCGTGTCAAAGACATCCAGATTGATGTCCAGATGGGCCTCGCCGAAGATGGCGGGCAGATGCAGGACGGTATTGGTGGAGCAGCCCAGGGCCATGTCCACGGTAATGGCATTGGTCACGCTGTCCTGTGTCACGATGTCCAGGGGACGAATGTTCTTGCGCAGGAGTTCCATGACCTGCATGCCGGCATGCTTGGCCAGGCGCAGCCTGGCCGAGTAGGCGGCGGGAATGGTTCCGTTGCCGGGCAGGGCCACGCCAATGGTTTCGGCGAGGCAGTTCATGGAGTTGGCCGTGAACATGCCGGCACAGGAGCCGCAGCCCGGGCAGGCGTTTTCTTCCATGGCCAGGAGTTCTTTCTCGCTGACGGTATGGGCACGCACGCCGCCCACGGCCTCGAAGACAGAGATGAGGTCGGCCTTCTTGTGGGGACCGACGTTGCCGGGCAGCATGGGACCACCGGAGACAAGGATGGAAGGCAGGTTCAGGCGCATCATGGCCATGAGCATGCCGGGCACGCACTTGTCGCAGTTGGGAATGAAGACCAGGGCATCAAAGGCATGGGCTCTGGCCATCAGTTCGCAGGAGTCGGCAATGTAGTCGCGGGAGGGCAGGGAGAAGCGCATGCCCTCATGGTTCATGGCAATGCCGTCACACACGGCAATGGCGGGAAATTCCAGAGGCGTGCCGCCGGCCATGCGCACGCCGGCCTTGACGGCTTCGGCAATGCGGTCCAGGTGCATGTGTCCGGGAACTACTTCGCTTGCGGCATTCACCACGCCGACAAGGGGACGGTCGATTTCTTCCCTGGTCAGGCCCAGGGCATGGAGAAGGGATCTGTGCGGGGCCTTTTCCAGACCGCGCTTCATAAGAGAACTTTGGGCGTCGTCCATGGCACCATATCCAGTGAGGCACCCGCAGCACTGTGCGGGTGGTAAGGTTTGCCCGGAGATCGGCAGAGCGTCCTTGCTGAAGGTCCCTGCTGAAGAACAGGGCCGGGGCAAGCAGGGAGGAGGCCCCCTGAAGGAAGGCTGGCACGTTCCCTTGAGCCGGAGGCCATGGGGGAATGAGGTATACTGTGTCCACTGGAAAGGGGAGAGGTTGCCGGAAGGCTTGTGACCCTGGGGGAAAGCTGTCGCCAGGACCGTTCCGGCATCTTCGTGCCATGGGGAAGCAGTTGTTCAAGGATGTTCAGTGCTTGAACAGAGATCGCTCTGACCTGTCTGCGCAAACCGGGTGAATGAGGAAAACGCTTTGTACCTTAGGCCAAATTCCCTGACAGGTCAAAAATCACGATATTTGAGAAAGAAGCAGAAAAGAGATATTTCATACAATGTCAAGTCATAAAAAAAACTGCTGTACAGCAAAAAAATGTATATTTTCAAAAACAGTACATTCAGAAGAGTATTTATATAAGAATTGTGATTTTTTGCTATTTACAGGGAGGAAATTCTCCTGACCTTTGGAAAAGGAGAAAACAGTCCTGTCAGGCTGGGAGAATAAGAAAATGCGCCCCCTTGAGAGTGGCAGGAAAAGGCGCTACCTTGCCGCCCATGCAAGGAAAAACACCCACACTCGCCCGCCGGTATCTTTTCAAGCTTCTGGCGAATATAGCGTCCGTACCGGTCTATCTGGCCATGGAGGCCATCCTGCCCCGCGCCCTGGGACCGAGGCTCTATGGAGAGTACAGTTTTGCGACCAACCTCTTCTATCAGCTCTCCGGCTTTCTGGACATGGGCACGAGTACCTGCATGTACAATGCCCTTTCCCGCCGGCAGACGGAAGGCAGTCTCATTGCCTTCTACATGCGGGTCAGCGGACTGGTACTGGGCATCACCATGGCAGTGGCTCTGTTTTTGTTTGCCGTTCCGCCTGTGGGCAACCTGCTCATGCCCGAGGTGCCGCTGTGGCTGACCCCCTTTGCGGCTCTGTGGGCCTTTCTGACCTGGTGGGGCAGGGTGCTGCGCTCCATGAACGATGCCATAGGCGCCACCGTGCCCTCGGAGCTCGTGCGCAGCTCTATTTCCCTCATAGCCGTGGCCATTCTGGCCCTGCTCTTTGTCTGCGATGTCCTCAACATTGCCACCCTGTTTGCACAGCAGTACCTCATGCTGGGCACGACAGCCCTGGGCTACTGGTTTGTGACCGTGCACAGCGGCCGGGGCACCTGGGAAAACGGGGGGACATTGTGCTGGAGCCTGTCCAGGCAGCAGGTACGCAGCTATACTAGGGAATTCTTCGACTATTCCAATCCGCTCTTCGTGCAGGCCCTGCTGGCCTTCCTCATGATCTGCGCCGAGCGCTGGCTTTTGCAGTGGTTCAACGGTTCCACGGAACAGGGCTTCTTTGCCCTGTCCCAGAAGGTGAGCATGGCCTGCTTTCTCTTTGTCTCGGCCATGACGCCCCTGCTCATGCGCGAACTCTCCATAGCCTGGGGCAAGAAGGATCTGCAGGCCATGGGGCGGCTGGTGGATCGCTTTGCGCCGCTGCTTTACGTTGTTGCCGCCTATTTTTCCTGCTTCACCCTGGCCGAGGGCGCAGCCCTTGTGCAGCTCTTTGGCGGCGCAGAGTTTGCCGCAGCCACGGTGCCTGTGCAGATCATGGCCCTCTATCCCCTGCATCAGGCCTACGGGCAGCTCGCAAGCTCCATCTTTCATGCCACGGGCCGCACCAAGACTTTGCGCAACATACAGATGTGCGAGTGCGTCTACGGCCTGAGCACGGCCTGGATCCTGCTGGCGCCGCACGATCTCTTCGGCCTGAGCCTGGGAGCAACGGGTCTGGCCATCAAGACGGTCTGCGTGCAGATAGTCACCGTCAATCTCTATCTGTGGCTCGCCTCGCGCTTCGTGCCGCTCTCCTTTGCCCGCAATGTCTGCCATCAGGTGTGGAGCCTGGCTGTTCTGCTGGCCCTGGCCCTGCTCTGCCGGGAAGCGACCCTGCAGCTTGGGCTGGGGGATCCCTCGTCCATCGTGCGCTTCTTCTGCTCGGGCGTGGTGTACAGTGTGCTTGTACTGGGCCTGGCCTGCCTGTGTCCGGCCTTCCTCGGTCTCTCCAGACAGGAAGTCTACGAACTCAAGCGCCGTTTCCTGCACCGCAGGCCCGGAGGAAGCCAGGGGGCATAGGGGACGCAGGGGGGCGTACAGGGAAAGAATATCTTGCCATTCCTGCCGGACAGGGATACAAGACAGCATGACTACTGGCTGGGGGAGCCGCAATTGGCTGAGAAAGGGTTTTTGTCCCTGACCCCGAGGACGTATGTCCCATGACCTGATGCAGATTATGCTGCCGGAGGGAATGCTGGTTCTTGTGGTGTCAGAAGACCACATTACGACAGCGCTTTTTCTGTTCATGGGACGGAAAAGGCGTTTTTTTGATCTTTTTGCACAGGATGATGTCAATGGCAGAGCACGAACAGATCACCCTGACGCTCAATGGCCGGGAACAGCGCGTGAAGCAGGGCACAAGCCTGCTTGCCCTGGTGGAGAGCCTTGGTGTGGACGCCGGCCGGGTTGTGGTCGAGCGGAACCTGGAGATCGTGCCAGCACAGGACCTGGACAAGACCGCGGTCTGTGCCGGCGATCGCATAGAAGTCATTCACTTTGTGGGCGGGGGCTAGTCCGTGGCCAGTCGTCAGGTCGGGCTTCCGGGACCGCAGGCGGACTCGGGGGCCAGGCCTGACAGGCCGTCGCAACCTCAGGGACACACGGTTTTTTGGAGGGCATTATGGAAGACCTTTTTGAAATAGGCGGAGAAAAACTGACCAGCAGACTGTTCATAGGAACAGGCAAGTACCGCACCGACGATCTCATTCCGCAGGTTGCCAGGGCCAGTGGCTCGCAGGTGATCACTGTGGCCATGCGCAGGGTCGATGACGGCGGCCGCGGCATCATGGGGCACATTCCTGCCGGCATGCATCTTCTGCCCAATACCTCGGGCGCCCGTACGGCCGAGGAAGCAGTGCGTCTGGCCCGCATTGCCAGAGCCGCAGGCTGCGGGAACTGGATCAAGATAGAAGTCATCAATGATACCCTGCGCCTTCTGCCCGACGGCTACGGAACGGCCAAGGCCACGGAACTCCTGGTCAAGGAAGGCTTTGTGGTCTTCCCCTACATCAATCCCGATCTCTACGTGGCCCGGGCCTGCGTGGATGCCGGTGCCGCCTGTGTCATGCCCCTGGCAGCGCCCATTGGCACCAACAGGGGCCTGCGCACCAAGGAAATGATTGCCGTGCTCATCGACGAGATGAATGTGCCGGTCATTGTGGATGCCGGCATAGGCCGTCCTTCCGAGGCCTGCGAGGCCATGGAAATGGGCGCCGATGCCTGTCTTGTGAATACAGGCATTGCCTCGGCCCGCGATGCCGTCACCATGGCCGAAGCCTTTGGCAAGGCCGTGGAGGCCGGACGTGCCGCCTACAAGGCCGGTCTTGGTGCCGGACGCTCCTTTGCCGAGGGCGCCAGGGCCTCTTCGCCGCTGACGGGCTTTCTGCGCTAGGAGGACACAATGGCAACCTTCCGTGAATACTGGTCCAGTCTGGATCGCACGCAGCGCGAACAGGATGTGGCTGCCATGACGGGCGAGGACGTGGTTGCGGCCATCAATGCCGAGGAACTGCGTCCCAGGGACTTTCTGGCCCTGCTCTCGCCGGCTGCAGAACCCTATCTTGAGGCCATGGCCCAGCGGGCCAGGGATCTCACCACACGCTACTTCGGCTATGCCGTCAACGTGTTCACGCCTCTGTACATTTCCGATGTCTGCACCAATCACTGCAGATACTGCGGTTTCAATGCCAACAACAAGCAGAAGCGCACGCACCTGAGTGTGGACGAGGCCGTAGACGAAGCCATGGCCATAGCCAGGCAGGGCTTTGAGGACATCCTCATCCTGACGGGCGAGGCCCCCAAGCTCTCCTCTCCGCAGTACATCGCCGAAGTGGTGCGCCGGATAAAGCCCCATTTTGCCAGCATAGGCATAGAAGTGTATTCGCTCACCGAGGACGAATACCGCCTCATGGTGCAGAGTGGCGTCAATGCCATGACCATGTTCCAGGAGACCTACAATCCCGAGCTCTATGCCTGGCTGCATCCCGCAGGTCCCAAGAGCAATTATGCCTTCCGTCTGGAGGCACCGGAACGGGCTGCCAGGGCGGGCATGCGTTCCCTGGGCCTGGGCGCCCTGCTGGGCCTGGAGAAGCTTGAGCACGACGGCTTTGCCACGGGCCTGCATGCCTGGTGGCTGCAGAGGCATTATCCGGGCGTCGACATAGGCGTGAGCATTCCCCGCATCTGCTCCCATGTGGGCTCCTTCGACATCCCCCACGAGCTCAATGACCGCCGCTTTGTGCAGTATGTGACGGCCCTGCGCCTGTTCCTGCCCAGAGCTACCATTACCTGTTCGTCCAGGGAAAGTGCGGACATGCGCAACCATCTGGTGGCCATCTGCGTCAACAGGGTCTCTGCCGGCGTGTCCACGGCCGTGGGCGGCAGGGTGCATCAGACCGAAACACCTCCGCAGTTTGACATCACGGACAGCCGTGACATGCAGACCATGGAGCATGACCTGCAAAACCAGGGCTTCCAGGTCGTGCTCAAGGACTGGGAAGATCCCACGACAACAACAGTCAGGAAGGGCGCGTGACCACACTGTTGCGACAGGGCCTGCGGCGCTATGTCCCCGAGGACAGGCTGCGCAGGCTCCAGGAACTGCGCCTGGGCATAGCCGGTCTTGGCGGCATAGGCTCCAATGTGGCCTTCATGCTGGCCAGGACCGGTTTTTCCCGTTTTGTCCTCGTAGACGAGGACACGGTGGAGCCAAGCAATTTGAACCGGCAGTTCTACTTCCCTGCGGATGTTGGACAGAGCAAGGTGGCGGCCCTGACAAGGCACCTTCATGAGCTTGATCCCGGCCTGCAGATAGAGGGCCTGGTGGAGCGCGTGGCAGACAGCACGCTCCCCCGGTTGCTGTCTAAGGCCGACTTCTGGATTGAGGCTCTGGATGGGGCTGACATGAAGCAGCGCCTTGTGCAGGCCTGCCTGCTGGCCACGAAGCCTGTGGTCGCCTGCTCGGGCATGGGCGGCTTTGGCGGCCCGCAGATGACGGTCCGCAGGCTGGGGCTTCTGTCGGTTGTGGGTGACTTTGCCAGTGACGTGGAGCACTGTGCCCCGCTGGCACCAAGAGTGGTGGCCTGTGCGGCCCTCATGGCGGACGAGGTGCTCTGCAGGGTCTGGCAGAAGAAAGACTGAAAAAATTTTTTGGGGGCTGCACGGGGGACATATTCCCTGTGCAGCCCTGTCCAGACTCGCTTTCAGACTGATTGAAGGGAATCGGCGCAAGCGGCATGCCGTCTTGTCATAAGGTGGAGGTTTCGATAAATTAGACAACAGATTTCAATTTCGTTTTCCGTATTTTCGTCCCCCTTCCATACCCTGTCCAGGAATCGCTCTGAAGGAAGATTCTGCATGGCGACTTCTGGCTGGGGCAGAATGCGGACGATGTGAGGAGTTTGTGCCGATGAGCAAGCAATACCGCGTCTCTCTCAAAAAGCATGAGGTCAGTCTCCTGAAGGAATTGGCAGCCGAGGGAACGGCCAGCAAGCAGGGCCGCTATGCACGGGCCCTTCTGCTCCTGGACAAGGGGGAGTTTGCCGAATACCGCTGGACCATTTCCCGTGTTTCTGCCGACCTGGGCGTCAGTGACCGCACCCTGTCCCACATCAAGGAACGCTTCCTGACCCTGGGCATTGACGCGGCACTGGGCAGGGATCGCCGCCACAGACAGCCCCGTCCCTCCAAGTTTGGCGGCAGCATCGAGCATGCCGTGCTCAAGCTGGCGGACACGGAACCGCCCCAGGGCTATCGCAAGTGGACTCTGCGCCTTTTGGCCGGCAAGGTGGTGGAAAACGGCATTGTGCAGGATATCTCCCACATGACCGTCTGGAGAATTCTCAAGAAGAAGCCCTGAGGACGCCGCAGCCCGTCCTCCACAGCATGCGAGGCGTCTTTGGCAGACGAAGACAGAAGGCGCGGCCCCGAGAAATGAGGCTCGGCAGAGAATAGTCTGCAGGATAGCCAGAGCGGCAAAGACCTCCCGGACAAGAAAAGTCCAGGAGGTCTTTGCCGCTGAAAAACGCTGTGTCGCCTTGTGTCTGTCTAGTGTCTAATTACAAAAATCCATCATGCTACATGCGTCTGAAAATACAGTGATTATCAATCGATAGCAGTATGTGGACTAATAAAATTAAACACTAGAACTCCAGGTTTCCGGGTGTTCTCGGGAAGGGGATCACGTCGCGGATATTGGCAATGCCCGTGAGCATCATGATGAGGCGCTCGAAGCCGAGACCAAAGCCTGCATGGGGATTGGTGCCGTAGCGGCGCAGATCGAGATACCAGTCGTAGTCGGACAGCTGCTGTCCTAGCTCGATGATGCGGTGCTGCAAAAGGTCCAGGCGTTCCTCGCGCTGGGATCCGCCTATGAGTTCGCCTATGCGGGGCACAAGGACGTCCATGGCCGCCACGGTTTCTCCATCGTCGTTGTTGCGCATGTAGAAGGCCTTGATATTGCGAGGATAATCCGTGACGATGGTTGCCTTGCCAAAGTGTTCCTCGGCAAGATAGCGCTCATGTTCGGTCTGCAGGTCAACGCCGTAGGTGACCGGGAAGACAAATTCCCTGCCGCTCTTGACCAGAATGTCTATGGCCTCGCCGTAGGTGATGCGGGCAAAGGGCTGCTCGGCAATGATCTTCAGCCTGTCGATAAGACCCTTTTCCACGAAGCGGTCAAAGAGGGAAACGTCTTCCTCGCACTGAGTGAGGACGTAGTCCGTGACATGGTGCACGAGATTTTCCGCAAGTTCCATGAGGTCGGAGAGATCGGCAAAGGCCATTTCCGGCTCGACCATGAGGAATTCTGCGGCATGGCGGGGCGTATTGGAGTTTTCGGCCCTGAAGGTTGTCCCGAAGGAATAGACCCGGCCAAGGCCCATGGCCAGGGCTTCGGCTTCGAGCTGGCCGGACACGGTGAGATTGCAGGCCCTGTTGAAGAAATCCTTGCTCAGATCCTTTTCGCCCGGGGGCAGGGTGGTGACGCGGAACATTTCTCCGGCGCCCTCACAGTCGGAACCTGTCAGTACAGGGCAGTGCACCTCGTAGAAGCCTTCGGATTCGAAATAAGTACGAATGGCCGTCGCAGCCCTGGAGCGGATGCGGAAGGTCGCGGAATACTTGTTGGTCCGCGCACGCAGATGGGCAATGGTGCGCAAAAATTCGTCCGAATGCCGCTTTTTCTGCAGAGGGTAGACCGCCGGATCGGCGCCGCCAAAGACCTCAATGGCGGTGGCACGCACTTCCCAGCGCTGTCCCTTACCCGGAGAGGGAACCAGCTCGCCGCAGACCTTGACGGCGGCACCGGTGCCATGATCACCCAGGCCCCGGGCAGCTTCCGTGTCGGCATCCACGACGCACTGCAGGTTGGTGAGGCAGGATCCGTCGTTCAGTTCCAGAAAGGTGACGCCCTTGCCATCGCGGCGTGTGCGTATCCATCCGCAGACGGTCACGTCGTTCATCGGAGCCATGGCCGAAAGAATGCTTTTGATAAGGGTCTTGTGCATATTCCCTCCTTGATCTCTGTCTTGTAGCTGCTTTTGCCCCAGTCGTCCATGAAAAGATGCATGCTCTTCCTGCGGGCGACAGGCGCGACCGGGAGAGGAACGTGTCCGTGTCAGGGACGGTTTTCCTGCCTGGGGCATCTGGTACGCCGGATTCGCAGGCAGTCCTGGGACATAGTTCTTGATTTGCCGGTGCTCCATACAGTACTCTTGGCGTACAGGCAGGAAGTGCCAGTGCCGGGCCTGTCCGTATCGGGCGCATGCCCCTTGCAGCGGCCGCATCAGCCACACGGCGATGTCGCTCAGCTGCCCTCAAAACCGCTCCCGGCACGAGGATCCCACGATCTCTCCAGAACCCTCAGGACTCGAACAAGGAGGCGGCGCTTCCTCCCCCAGGTGACCCTGGGGATATCCGCGCCGATTTTTAATGAAGCAAGCACTCTTTGCCATTGTATGCCTTTTCTGTCTGAGCATTGTGCAGCCTGCCTTGGCAGCTCCCAAGGGCACTGCTGCCGCAGATCCTGTTCCCAACGCACCGGCCAAGGTGGATGCCCGGGTGACGGCTGTTGGCGTGCAGGCCGAAGGAACAGACAGCATTGGAGCGCGTCTGACTACGGCGCTCAAGGAAAAGTTCAATACCTCAAGCCTGTTCAGGCTCAGTGTCGCTAGCGAGCCCAGGCTGCTCATCCTCATTTCCACGGCGCCGGAATTTCCCTCCCGTCCGTCCGTGGGCTCGGTCTACTGTGTCATCTGGGCCTACAGCCAGAAGGACGACTACCTGCCCATGCTGCTGGGTCGGGAAGTGGGCACGATTTCCGACGAGGACATAGACGGACTGGTGGCCCGCCTGGTGGAACGCACGGATGGCCTTTCCGTGAAGTACGCCTATCTGTGGAAGCGCTAGGACGCTGACAAAAAACATTCTGCACACGAAAAAGACGCCGCGACAGGATTCCCTGAGCGGCGTCTTTTGGCAGGCATTGCTTGCTTTGTGCAGATCGTCAGATCCGCCTTGCGTGCCATTCCATGGCCATGCGGCAGAGGCCCTCTGCCCAGCCAGGGACTGCCGGAGCAAAGATGTGGGTATAGGAGCCCCAGGTATTGCCCACGACCAGGCCATCCCGGCCCTGTCCAAGGCCCATGCCGCGTTCAAGTCCGAGCACGGCAGCTTCGCCGGCCGAAGCATTGAGCACGCGGGAATAGTGGAATTCATGACCGCTCAGGAGGGTCCCCTCCGCATAGAAGGGATTGGGACGCACAATGGTGCCGCGTACATAGCCAAGTCCCTGCGGTCTTGGGCAGAATTCGATGTCCAGGGGCAGGGCTCCGGCCATTTTGGTACAGCGCTGCCCGCTGCGCACGGAGCGGGAGAGGATCATCAGGCCGCCGCACTCGGCATAAACGGGAAAGCCTTTCTCCGAGAAGCGGGCAATTTCCTGCAGGCGGGGATTGCCCTCAAGCTGATCCAGAAAGTCTTCAGGAAAGCCGCCGCCAAGATAGAGGCCGTCCAGGCCGTCTGCCCCTTCCCAGGGCCAGACTGGGTCGGAGAAGGAGAGCCGGACCAGACGGGCTCCGGCCCGTTCCAGGGCTTCCAGATTCTCCCTGTAGTAGAACCAGAGGCAGGCATCGCGCACATAGCCTATGCAGGGCCTGTACTCGGGGCTGCGTTCAGGAGTCTGCCAGAAGGAGCCGCAGGTGAGGGCCGGCGCTGCATGGGCCGCACGGACAACGGCCTGCAGATCCACATGCTCCCTGATGAAGGCCGCCAGTTCTTCCAGGGCACTGCGGGCAGAATCCGTGAGCTCGTCGCCCCGGAAGGAGGCCAGGCCCATGTGGCGTTCGGGCAGCAGATTGGTCTTGAGCCGTGGCAGCTCGCCCAGAACCCTGAAGTCCGTGTAGCGCTCTATGGACTGGCGCACATAGGAGGCATGCCGTGCCGAGCCTGTGCGGTTGAGCACGACACCGGCAAAGTGTACGCCCTGTTCAAAGTGTTCCAGCCCCTGGAGCAGGGCAGCCACGGTACGGGTCATCTTGGTGACATTGATGGTCAGGACTACGGGCACCCTGAGTTCTCTGGCCAGAGCCGAGGTCGAACAGGAACCGTCCAGATCCAGACCGTCAAAGAGGCCTCTGTTGCCCTCTATGACAGCAAGGGCCCGGGGGCGTTCGCTGTCTGTCAGCAGGGTGCGGGCGGCGTGGCCCATCTGCGCACGCAGCCTGTCCCCGTTCAGAAAGAAGGGATCGAGATTGGTGGCCGGACGTCCGGCCGCAGCGGCCAGCCAGGCAGCATCAATGTAGTCCGGCCCCTTCTTGAAGGGCAGGACAGCATGACCATCCTGGGCAAAAGCCCTGGCCAGCCCCAGACTGAGCAGGGTCTTGCCGCCTCCGCCGGAGATGGAGGAGACGACAAGACGGGGCAGGACAAGGCTCTGGCCCGAAGAAATGTCCATGGGCGTGTCCATGGAAGATGCGTCCATGGAAGAATCCCGAGAGGACTCCAGAGGGAAACCGGAAGGCATTGCGTGTGATTCCGGGCCTAGTGCTTGAAGGAACGCTGTCCCGTGAACACCATGGCCACCTGGGGGCTGTGCTCGTTCACGGCCTTGATGACTTCCCAGTCACGCAGGGATCCGCCGGGCTGTCCGATGGCCGTGATGCCTTCGGCCATGGCCACGTCCACGCCGTCGCGGAAGGGGAAGAAGCCGTCGGAAATGAGGACGGAGCCTGTGAGACCGCCGTGTTCTTCCCTGGCCTGGGCCTCGATGTCCTGCAGTCTGGCGGCCATGTCCGCATCGGTCTTGGCCTTTTCCTTGAGTTCGTACAGGGTCAGGCCGTGCTTGGTGAAGGAGAGCACGTCTTCATGCTTGTGGTAGGCCTTGTAGATGGCCAGTTCCACGCAGCCCACGCGATCCTGCTCGCCCGTGCCGATGGCTGTGGTGGCGCCGTTGCGGGCAAAGATCACGGAATTGGAGGTTACACCCGCTTCCACTGCCCAGGCAAAGCGCAGATCGTCCAGCTCCTGTTTGGAAGGACTGCGGGCAATGTAGGTGGTGCCGTTCTTGTCCGTGGCCTGGGCGGGGATGAAGTCCGTATTGGCAAGGATGCGGTTCTGGAAGGATTTCTGCACCACCAGACCGCCGTCGGCCAGACACTTGATGTCCAGGAAGGCGGATCTGGTCAGCTCTTCAAGGCAGGCCAGGCCGGGCAGCTCCATGATGCGCAGATTCTTGCGCCCCTTCAGAATTTCCACTGTGCCTTCTTCGAAGGCAGGGGCAGCCACGACTTCAAAGTAGTTGGCAGCCACAAGCTCGGCGGCTTCCTTTGTAAAGGGGCGGTTGACGACAACGGCACCGCCGAAGGCGGCAATGCGGTCACACCAGAAGGCCTTTTCCAGGGCCTTGCCCACGCCGTCATCGGACCAGGCGGCTCCGCAGGGGTTGTTGTGCTTGATGATGAGCGCTGCGGCCTTGTCTGTGAGGTATTGCAGGATGTTGGCGCCGTTGTCCACGTCGGTCAGATTGGTCTTGCCGGGGTGCTTGCCGGCCTGAATCATCTGCTTTTCGGTCAGGGCAGAGACCAGGCTGTGCTCGGGGCCGCGCCAGCTGATGCCGCCCAGCGTGAGCTTGCCTTCGGCCAGCTGATACAGGGCTGCGGGCTGATCGGGATTCTCGCCGTACCTGAGTCCCTTCATTTCTCCGCCGATGTCCCACTGGCGCTTGTGATAGACAAGAGTCTGATCGCCAAGCGTGATGGTCAGCGTGTCGGGATAGGTTTCCTTGACAATGGTTTTATACATGGATTTGAGATCGGACATAGTGCCTCCCTGGCGAATGTTACGGCCCTGTTGCTACCATACACGCCCCTGTTCTGCCAGTCTTTTCTGGGAACGGAGGCTGTGGAGTGGAATGACAGCAAATTGCAATGAGGTATTGGATTTTTCGGACTTGTCAGCAGTTGCAAATGAACGTATTTTGCTTAAGACACAGGTGCGCATGCGCGGCCTGCCGTGTACAGGAACCCCTGTGCTTCCAGACAAGGGCTCTTGGGACAGGACTGTCCTGCAGGCCCTTTGTCAACAAATGATGCAAGGAGAAAGCATTCTCGTTCAGGAACACACGGTTTTTTGTGTCGTGACGGGCACAAGGCCTTCTTCCTGTTGAGGATGCAGACGGCTCATGGAAAAGTTACTGCTAAAAATGGCTGAACAGCTGGACAGCCTGGACGAAGCATCCTTGATGTATTTGTGGAACAAGTATGCTCAGCAGGTGTACCAGTTTGAACCCACCAGAGAGTGGGAGCGTGCAGCCCTGGTCTTCTGCCTCATTCAGGCAAAGCACATGAAGAACCAGCTCTTTAATTACCACTGGAGCCAGCAGGCCCGCATGGAACAGGAGCAGAGGGGCGGCATGTTCGGCAGCAGGAAGCCTGCCTGGAAGCAGCCTGCCGAACCCGTACGCAAGGGTCCATGCGCTGTCTTGCCCTTTGAGCCGCTTGCCGATGAGGAGCGCGACAAATAGCTCTTGTGCATCGTCCGTCTGGCAGACATTGCATATATCCAGGACATCAGGACTGGCAATTTTTGTTTATCTAAGGTGGAATTATGGCAAATACTGTAATCATTGGTGCCCAGTGGGGGGACGAAGGCAAAGGCAAGATTGTCGATATGCTGAGTGCCACAAGCGACGTGGTTGTCCGCTTCCAGGGCGGCAATAATGCGGGCCACACCATTGCTGTCAACGGCAATCTCACCATCCTGCACACAATTCCCTCGGGAATTCTGCATCCTGGCAAGATGTGCCTGATCGGAAACGGTGTTGTCCTGGATCCCTTCGTCTTTCTGCAGGAAATAGAGGGACTCAAGGAAAATGGCATTGATGTTGCCCCGAGACGTCTCGGTATCAGCCATAAGACACATCTCATCCTTCCCTATCACGTGGCCCTGGACAAAGCCCGCGAAGCCTACAAGGCCGGCGGCAAGATCGGTACCACGGGCCGTGGCATTGGTCCCTGCTATGAGGACAAGGTGGCCCGCATCGGTCTGCGCGCAAGCGATCTGACCAACCCCGACCTTGTGCGCACCAAGATTCGCGCCGCCCTGGTCGAGAAGAACGTCCTGCTCAGAGACCTCTACAAGGCAGAGCCCCTGGATGCCGAGGCCATCATCGATCAGGTGCTGGCCATTGCGCCGCAGATCACCCCCTATCTCACCGACGTGTCCGGTGTGATCCAGGAATCCGTGCGCATGGGCAAGAACATCCTCTGGGAAGGCGCCCAGGGCGTGCACCTGGACGTGGATCACGGCACCTATCCCTTTGTGACCTCCTCCAACACCATTTCCGGCTGCGCCTCCACGGGCACGGGCATCGGCCCCAACTACCTGCAGCAGGTCATTGGCATTGCCAAGGCCTATACGACACGCGTGGGCGCCGGTCCCTTCCCCACCGAGCTGGATGACGCCACCGGCGACTTCCTGCGCGAGCAGGGCCATGAATTTGGTGCCACCACCGGCCGTCCGCGCCGCTGTGGCTGGCTGGATGCCGTGGTGCTGCGCGAATCCGCCCGTCTGTGCGGTCTCACCCAGATTGCCCTGACCAAGATCGACGTGCTGCGCAACCTCCCGGTGCTGAAGATTTGCGTGGACTACATGTACAAGGGCCACCGCATCGAATATCCGCCGCAGGGAGAAAATGCCCTGGCCGAAGTGACACCCGTGTACGAGGAGCTGCCCGGTTTTACCGAAGACATTTCCTCCTGCAAGCACTTCGAGGCTCTGCCCTACAATGTGCAGAAGTACATCCAGCGTCTGGAAGCCCTGACCCAGGTGCGCATTACCTACGTTTCCGTTGGCCCGGACCGCGATCAGACCATTCTCTGCTGATGGCACGGGCATGGAGCCGCTCTTCCCCGAACTGGACACGCCAGCCTTTACGGGCCTGAAGGCCAGGCTGGACATGCTGGGCAGCATGCCGCCGCAGGTACTTCTTCTGGACGGCGGCAGCGAACCCCAGCGGCTGGCAGCCGCACGCTACTGGGCCTGCCGCTGCAACTGTCCTGAAGCAAGGGAGCTGGGCAGGCCCTGTCTTGAGTGCGAGACCTGCAGCCTGATAGCCAGGCAGGAGCATCTGGACGTGCCTGCCTATGACGGCAGGATCTCCAACAAGCAGGACGAGGAGGCTCCTGGCCCCATACGGGCGCTGTCCATCAAAAATGTCCGCGAACTCAAGGGGCTGCTCAAGGATCCGCCCCACGGAGCCGGCCTGCGGGTCGTGCTGCTCATGGGGCTTGAACGCAACCGCAGCGAGTCGGCCAATGCCCTGCTCAAGGCTCTGGAAGAACCTTCGCAGACAACCGTCTTTGTGCTGCTGGCAGCGCAGCGGGAACAGCTTCTGCCCACCCTGGTGTCCCGTTCGCACTGTCTCATTCTGCCCTGGCCGGATCCGGAGGCCGAGGAAGAGAGCGCGGCTCGCGGAGAGCTTGCCAGTGACGTGCAGGAGTTTCTGCGCACAGGCAGGCGCCTGATGAGCCGCACATCGCAGAAGAGCTTTGATGCGGCCCAGGCTCAGCTCATTATCTCTATCCTGCAGAAGTCCCTCATGCGGGTCATGGCTGGCAGAGCAGGAGAGGAGGGCGTGGACAGCCTGCTTGTCCTGCTCCCGCCCCTGCATCAGGTCAATGTGTCCCGCTGGCTCAATGACGCCCAGGGCAAGATAGCCGGGCAGATAACGCCGGGCAGGGTCATAGATGCCCTCATGACCAGGATCTACCTGCTGGTCGCCGAGGCTTCGGGCAGACAGGTCTGAAAGCCCCCTGGCAAAACACATGCAAGACGACAAAAGCTCCCGTTATTCCAGGATGTGTTCCTGGAAGGCGGGAGCTTTTTTCGTGCAAAATCTGGCGTTACGGCGTCTGGACGTCAGGAAAGGCTTGTACTTACAGGGTGCAGACAAGGCACAGACACTGGCCTGTTTCCATGAGGGCTCCAATGAAGTCGCCGGAGTAGCCGCCGTAATGGCGGCTCCAGAACACAAATTTGCCAATCAGCAGGGCCTGGAAGAGGCAGAGCATGGCTAGGCCTGTCAGAGAGATGCCGCTGCAGAAAAGGGCAAGGAGGGAGCAGAGAGTCAGGAAGAGGCAGAGCGCCATGTTCTGCCTGCTGCCGGCCTCGGCAAACTTGCCGCCCAGGGATCGGCGGTCGTAGGGCTGTGCCAGAGAGAGCAGCCAGAAGGCCGTGTTCTTGCCCCAGGCTGGCGCCAGGATGAGCACAAGCCACTGTCCCTGGGTCAGATGACCGGCCAGGGCCAGGAACTGGCCGGCAAAGACTACAATCAGGGCCAGGGCGCCAAAGGTGCCAAGCCTGCTGTCCTTGAGTACAGCCCTGAAGGCTTCACCTTCCCTGTAGCTGCCCAGGGCATCGGCCATGTCGGCCACGGCATCCCAGTGCAGGCCGCGAGAAAGAAGAATTTCCGCCACAAGCCAGACCAGGGCCGCCACAAGGGCGGGCAGGGGACAGGGCAGGGCGTGGCCGTCGAGAAAGGCCAGGGCAAGGGCCGCACCAAGGCTTGCAGCACTTCCCAGGACCAGACCGCAGGGAAAGAGGAAGGGGGCACACTGGGCAAGGGAGGAGCCACTGACCATGCGGGCAGGAACAAGACAGGTAAAGAAGCTCAGGGCATCCAGAAAGTGGCGCACAAAACGCATGAGAGGCTCCGATGGCAAAGGCCCCTGCCTTTTGTGCAAAGGTCAGGGGCCTCAAGGGAAGAATGTGTACTCAAGGGACGTCACTGCTTGGCAAAGTATCTGTTCTGATTGAAAGCCAGCGCGTAGAGATGGTGGAAGAAGTCGACGTACTCCACGTTGACGTGTTCCGGCACCTTGATGCGAGCCGAGGCAAAGTTGAGAATGGAGGTGATGCCTGCATTCATCAGATGGGTGGCCGCACGCTGGGCGCGTTCCGGGGGCGTCGTGATAATGCCGATTTCAATGTTGTTTTCGGCAACGATGGTTGGCATGTCCTTGGTGCAGTGCACTTCAAGTCCGTGAATGACTTCGCCGATCTTGAAGGGGTCGCAGTCGAAGATGGAGACAATATTGAATCCGCGTTCCCTGAAGTCCGAGTGATTCAGAAGAGCCTTGCCGAGATTGCCGACACCGATGAGGGCCATGCGCCACTCGCGATTGACATCAAGTGCGGAGGTAATGGCGGCAATGAGGGAGGTGACATTGTATCCGACACCACGGATGCCGAATTCGCCGAAATAGGCAAGATCCTTGCGGATCTGTGAACCATTGACCCCGCAGGCTTCCGCCAGGGGCGTGGAGGAGATGATTTCAGTCCCGTCACGCGCCAAATTTTCCAGTACCTGAATATAGGTTGCCAAGCGCTGGATTGTAGCTCTGGGAATGCGTGAAGTTTTTGGAGGAGTGTCCATAAGTACCAGCTTGGGGATAATAGGGATGCGAAGACGCGAAATTTTGCTTGTGAAAATTTGACGGAAGAATAATACGTGAAGAAAGAGCAAGACACAAGACTTTCACAAACAAAAATTCAGGGCTTGCAGTGAGCGAAGGAAGCTTGTGAAAACAAATTTTGTGTAGCATATCGCACAATTCGGAGAAAGGCTCTTTATTCAGTACCAAGGCACTCAAGATACTCTTCTTTTACAGACAATGCAGGACGGGGCAATGTGAAACTTGGAACAAAGCGCATATCCTGCAGAAAAGTACAGAGGGTCTGAAGAACAATTACGGCAGAACAGGGGAAGGGGACGTCAGGTCCCCGGGGCAGCGAGGCCAGTCAGGAGAGCCTGTTCTCGGGGATCGGCAAAGCTTCCTTCTGCACGGACAAGGTACGTGCAGACAAGGGTGCTGCAGGCGGACAAGGGGATGAAAGAGCGGCAGTGGCTGCCACACGGCCTTCCTGCGGGCTTGTCGTGCGCGTTGGGAAAATCAGTCCAGGGGAGCACGTTCGATGCTCGTCTCTCTGGAGTAAGGCTTAAGTAAGGTTTGTGGAGACGGTGAGGACACGGTCCAGGCTCTTTCCTGTGTTCCTGTCCTCCGAAATTTCTGCCGTGCACGGGGCAGGGGCTGTCCCTCCTGGCTTGCGCCGGACTTGTGAAAGGGAATGCCAGGACTCAGACAGAGAGCTCCAGGCAGAGGAAATGAAAAAGGGAGAGAGGAATGAGGCTTCCTTTCTCCCTTTTGTACTTTGTCAGGATGAACGGGTGCTCATCCTGAAATATGGTCTTGTTGTACTAGCCGACGTAGGGGTTGGCGTACAGCAGGATGAAGCTGATAACCAGGGCGTAAATGGCCAGAGATTCGATGAATGCGAAGGCAAGAATCATGGTACCGGTGATTTTGCCGCTCACTTCAGGATTGCGGGCAACGCCGTCGCAAGCGCCGCGGAGGCCAAGGCCCATGCCGATGCCACAGCCAAAGGCAGCGATGCCGATACCGAGAGCAGCAGCCACGCAGGTGCTGCCGAGACCGGCGGCGTCAAGGGTAGCGGGAGCGGCGAAAGCCATTGTGGCCATAGCCATCATGCCAATGAGGTTCAGAGCGACGAGAAAGAATTTGCGCATGGAATGCTCCTTGCGAGGTTGTATATGGTTGGGCCGAAAACGTCGGCCATTCCCCGTAGAGTTGGTGTCGATTTAATGTTCGGGACCTTCAATGGCACCCTTGAGGTAGAACATGGTCAGCAGGAAGAAGACCAGGGCCTGCATGAACTTGGCAAGCAGGAACAGGGCGTAGACAGGGATCGTGGCAATGACAGGTGCCATGATGAAGAAGAGAATGAGCACGATTTCTTCGCCGCGGATGTTACCGAATAGACGGAGGGAGAGAGAGACCGGACGAGAAATGTGCGAAACGATTTCCAGGGGCAGCATCAGAGGGATGAGCCACTTGGAGACGCCCAGGAACTGCTTGATGTAGTTGTGATGCCAGATGTAGATGCCGACGATATTATAGAGAACGAATACAAACAGAGCCATGCTGACTGTTGTATTCAGATTTGCGGTAGGAGCATTGAAACCGGGAATGAGGCCCATCAGGTTGGAACCCAGCAGATAAATGAACAGACCTGCCAGCAGGGGAACCCACTTGGGACCGTGTTTATCGCCCAGGGTGGAGCAGATAAAGTTTTCCAGGGTCTCGATGATAGCTTCCCAGAAGTTCTGCAGCGTGCCGGGAACCATGGTCAGACGCCTTCTGCACAGCCAGGCCGCAACAAACAAGATGGCCATGCAGAGCCAGGAGTAGAAGACGTGCTGAAATTCAATAGTTTTGCCGCCTATCTCAATAGTGTCCATGTTACAGACAGTTGAGATCAGTACGGGATGCGCCAAACCTGCCATGAGAAGCCTCCCTCGTTTTTGTGAAGTCCCGAACAGGGAATCTTAATTCTTACTGCCCTTTTCCCATGCCAATGTCAAGAGCGGAGCAAGAGTGCCTGCGACGCTGCCGGCGAGGACAGCCATGGGATTGGCCTGAGCCAGTACAATGCAGGCATATAATGCTGCTGCCAGGATGATGAGACGGAGAAAGAAACGCAAAAGCACTGCACGCAAAAAGGCACTGCTGTAAGACTCAAGAGGTGAATGAGAGAAAAATTGTGCCCAGCTGTACAGAATGTAGGTCATGACTGCAAAGCCTGCAGTAAACCAGATGCCCAGAAGCGTCTCTGTAGCAATCGCCGAGCTTAGGAACAGAATCAGGAGCAGAAAAACCAGCTGATTGCGCAGGACTGGTACAACAAGAGGATTGGTGATGCCCCTTTTTTGAATCCAGCCGTCAAGACTGCCGTGCATGCTGAATTTAGCCATTGTCATCCTTGTGCTGCCTCCTGGAGGCCTCCTGCGAGGAATCCCGGGGTGCATCCCCAGGGGTGGCCTGACAGGTCTCCCGGCTGGCCTCGACAGGGGCTCGTCCCTGTTTGTCGAGCCTCTTGACCAGGATTTTGGTGTCCATGTAGACGTTGAGGAAGCCGGCACCTATGCCAATGACCAGAAAGATGAGCTTCAGCCACGGCCCGGTTTCCAGCCACCGGTCAAGAAAGTAGCCTATTGCGAGACCTACCAGGGGGCCACTGACCATGTGCATGCCAATGACACCAACAGAGGCCAGCCCTTCCAGACCCTGTCTCTGTACCTTGAGGAAGTCTAGAAATGCCATTAAGCCTCCTCTCCAAGAAGCGCTCAAAAATACAGTAAAGCTTAGCCGATTTAGTTACACTCCAGATGTGATTGTGTCAATATGCACAAGCAGCTTTCCTAGATAGAATAAAAAATTATTGGCTAAAATCAATGATGTACAAAAATCATATCCTGTCCGCATTCCTGCTGTGTGGCCCTGCCTGCCCCCTGAAAACCGAAAATCCGGGCACGGATATGCGTCTGCCGGTCGTGCCCGGACAGGATTTGTGCCAGCGCAAGACTAGACAGGAAGTGTTACAGGCAGGGGACAGTTCGTCCGGCAATCTTCCAGACAACCCCATCAGACGGTGCGGACAGGCAGGGCTGGCTGCGCAGGCAGGCTCTGCGCCTTAGTTGCGCACAAGCAGGGAGACGGACTCCACATGGGCCGTATGGGGAAAGAGATCGATGGGTATTGTCTTCTGCAGGCTGTACAGGGGCGCGAGATCCCGGACATCTCGTGCCAGTGTGGCCGGATTGCAGGAGACGTAGACAATGCTCTGCGGCAGCCTGCGCCTGATGAAGTCACGGACCGTGTTGTCCATGCCGGAGCGTGGCGGATCGCAGAGCAAGTGCGTGCACGGGGCGCTTCGCCATTTCTGCTGGGAGAGCACCTGCGCGGCATCGCCTGCGTCATAGTCTGCCTTGCAGCCAAAGCGGCGGGCATTGCGCCTGGCCGTGGCCACGGCCGTAGGTGAATATTCCACGCCCAGCAGGGAGGACGCCCCCAGAGACAGGCCTGGTGCGCCAACGCCGCAGTACAAATCCATGAGAGCATCGGGCTTTTTGTCCGTGCAGCAGCCTTTTGCTGCCTGTACAAGCAGGTCCGCTGCCCCGCCATTGACCTGAAAGAAGTCTGCGGCATCCGTCAGATAGGTCCTGCCTGCCAGGGGTATGAGCATCAGGGCCGGATCAAGGGTACCCGATGCGCCCTCTTCGCAGCGCCCGAGGGCAAGGAGTCGCTTTTCTCCGCGTACAAGCATGTCCTGGACTGCACGTTCCTCGTGGACGATGCAGTGCACGCCAGGATGCCGGAGCAAAAGATCCGTGGCTATTCTGCGCATGCTGGCCTTTTCTCGTCTGGTGCCTGGGCTTGTCAGGAAAATCACCCAGATGCCCTGCTGTCCCGGGAGGTGATCGGCGCAGGCGATGCTTGCGGCATCGGGAATGGTGGCAAAGCGCAGCTGGCAGAAGCGCAGATAGCCCCTGCCGCCCCTTGTCTGTCTGCGTCCGCGTCCTCTGTGGCCGGTCTCTTCGGGCGGCACGTAGGCGCTCAGTTCCTGCTCAGAGACAAGCTCCTCGATGGAGGCAATGAGCCCCTTTGCCGAGCCCGGGATGAGGCGGCAGGAGGGCGTGGGCACAATGGCGTGGCTTTGCCTGCGGCGCATGCCGAGCCGTACCCGGCCTTTCTCGTCCGTTCCGAAGGCCAGCTCCACGCGGTTGCGGTACTCCACGGTCTCTGGCGAAGCCAGAATGGGTTCCAGGGGCGGGGTGGAAAGCCCTCCTATGCGGGTCAGGGCGTCCCGGACAAAGCGCTCCTTCCAGACAAGCTGCTCTGTGTAGTCAAGGCGCATGAGGGGACAGCCTCCGCACAGCGCCTGATGCGGACAGGGCGCAGACACCGCATGGGGGGATGCAGAGAGGATCTCCACTGCCTCGGCTTCGCAGAAGGTTCTGCGTTCGCTCAAGAATCGGGCCAGTACGGTTTCTCCCGGAAGGGCCTGGCTGACAAAGGTGACCTTTTCCCCTGGATTGCCTCTGGCAATGCCCCGGCCGTCACTGCTCAGGGCCTGAATGACATAGGTTGCAAGCATGGACTCTCGAATTCCTTCTGCAAAGACGTTTGGTGTCCGGGCATGTGTGCGCGACAAAGCCCGGATGCAGACTGCAGCCGCAGACTCTAGCCGTACCGTGTCTGTGCTGCAACAGCAAGGTTGCGCCTGCGCTCCTCCCTGCGTGTCATCATCGGCCTGTCCCGGAAGGTGGGAGACAGAGGGCCTCCCTGATTTGTAAGCGTGAACAATGCGCCCTGGCACGTGCTCCGCGCCCTCAAGCCTGCCTGTAACAGGAGCGGGGCAAATCGGGACAGGAAAAGTTACGAAATCGTCGTGAAGAAGTCTTGACAAACAGAAATTTCTGAGGCAAAGGAATTGCTCCCTTTTTGGAGGTACCCAACACAATGTACGCAATCATCGAAACCGGCGGAAAGCAGTACTGCATCGAAGAAGGCTCTCAGATTCGAGTGGAAAAGCTCGGTGCCGAAGCTGGTACGGAAGTTACTCTTGACAACGTCCTCATGCTGGGCGGCGAAAATCTTCAGATTGGTGCCCCCCGTGTCGAGAATGCGACCGTGACCGCTGAAGTCGTCGATCAGTTCCGTGGACCCAAGGTGCTTGTGTTCAAGCGTTGGCGCCGTAACGATTCCCGCAAGCTGCGTGGACATCGTCAGGATTACACCACGCTGAAGATCAAGAGCATCAATGCAGGGTCTGCTGCTTCTGCTGAATAACATTTCTATTGTTTGAATCTGCTTTGGGAGAAGATCATGGCTCATAAAAAAGCAGGCGGATCGTCCCGCAACGGTCGTGATAGCGCTGGTCAGCGTCGCGGCGTCAAGGTTTTTGGCGGTCAGAGCGTTGTTCCGGGCTGCATCATTGTCCGTCAGCTCGGCACCCGTATCTACCCCGGTGAAAATGTTGGCATGGGCAGGGATTTCACCCTCTTTGCCACCAAGCCGGGCAAGGTGCGCTTCGAGCAGTACGCTCGCAAGCGCCGTGTGCTCACAAGAGTGCACGTGGATGTCGCCGCCGAGTAACGTTTCAGGTTACAGAAAGTTTTTGCAGGGAAGGGGTCTTCTGGACTCCTTCCCTTTTGGTATCTGAAGTTTTTTGGAAGCTATCTCAAGTTCACAGAGTCTGAGGTTTGTATGCGGTTTGTGGATGAGGCCCGTATCAGCGTAAAGGCTGGCGATGGCGGAAATGGCAGTGTGCATTTCCGTCGTGAAAAATTTGTTCCCAAGGGCGGACCTGATGGTGGTGACGGCGGTGACGGCGGTTCCGTGATCCTGCGCGCAGACGCACGATTGCTGACCCTGTACGATTTTCGTCTCAAGAGACATTATACCGCAGCAAACGGCCAGCATGGCATGGGCCGGCAGATGTATGGCCGCAAGGGCGAGGATCTCGTCCTCCATCTGCCCGTGGGAACCATGATCTATGTGGAAGAGGACGGAGAGGAACGGCTTTTGGCCGACCTCGCCGAGTCCAATCAGGAAGTGGTCATTGCCCGCGGCGGCCGCGGCGGCAAGGGCAACATTCATTTCAAGAGTTCTACCATGCGTGCTCCGCACTTTGCCCAGCCGGGAACGCCCGGCGAGAGCAGGTCCCTGCGCCTGGAGCTCAAGATAC
Organism: Candidatus Desulfovibrio intestinipullorum; assembly: GCA_019113165.1. GTDB lineage: Bacteria > Desulfobacterota > Desulfovibrionia > Desulfovibrionales > Desulfovibrionaceae > Desulfovibrio > Desulfovibrio intestinipullorum. The sequence goes on along the minus strand of DXHV01000073.1, from coordinate 107,667 downwards.
TGGCCGATGCCGGCCTGCTCGGTCTGCCCAATGCCGGCAAGTCCACCTTCCTTTCCTGCGTCTCTGCGGCACGTCCCAAGATTGCCGCCTACCCCTTCACTACGCTTGTGCCGAACCTGGGTGTGCTCATTGACGAGTACGATCCCGGTCAGCGCTTGATCATTGCCGACATCCCGGGCCTCATTGAAGGGGCCAGCCAGGGACAGGGCCTGGGCATGCGCTTCCTCAAGCACGTGGAGCGCACCCGCTTCCTTGTGCACATTCTCAGCATCGAGGATACAGGCGGCGACAACCCCTGGGCCGGCTTCGAGCTCATTGACGAGGAGCTCAGGGCCTTTGACGAGGAACTGGCAAGCCATCCCCAGGTCAGGGTCATCAACAAGATAGACCTGGTCAGTGAAGAGCGCGTGAACGAACTGAAGGCACGGGCCGAAGCAGACGGCATCAGAGTCTTCTTCATCTCCGCGCTCCACAGGCAGGGTATTGACGAACTGCTGCAGGAGCTGTGGCGCATGCTGGCCGAAGTGGACCGCCATGCCCCCCTGGTCCGTCTGCGTCCCGTGCAGACGGAAGAAGGCGCAGACCTCCCGGACAGAGAGGCGAGTGCAGACGGAGACGACGAGGGCGAGGCCGAAGTCATCTGGACCTACGAGGCCTAGGGAGCGCCCGGCAGTGCCGCCCCTGTCCCCGGACACTTCTCTCTTCTCTCGTGCCTGCAGACCGCTGCGCTTCGCAGCCGGGCTGCAGGGCCAGGCTTTCTTGCAAGGAAGGAAACATGCTTGACTGGACAATGGAACGCAGCCGCACACTGGCAGAAGCAAAATGCCTGGTGGTCAAGATAGGCAGTGCCGTACTGACGGGAAGCAATGGCCTGAAGACAGAGGTTCTGGACTCGCTGGCCGAGCAGCTGGCCAGGGTGACCCGTACAGGGAACCATCCGCGCAAGCTGCTGGTGGTCAGCTCCGCTGCCGTGGCCGCGGGCCGCGCTGCACTGGGCGCCCACGGTGTCGTGGCCGATACCACGGGCCTTGCGGCCCGTCAGGGCGCTGCTGCCGTGGGTCAGGGCAGACTCATGCGCTGCTGGGACGATGCCTTTCACAAGCAGGACATGCTCACGGCCCAGGTCCTGCTTACCCAGGACGACTTCAGGGTGCAGCAGCGCCTGCTCAATGCCCGCAATACCTTTACAGAAATCTTTTCCTGGGGTGCCGTGCCCATTGTCAATGAAAACGACACCGTTTCCACGGAAGGCCTGAAGTTCGGTGACAACGATGCCCTGGCAAGCCTGCTTGTGACCCTGGTGGGGGCGGATCTGCTGATCAACCTGACCTCGTCGCCTGGCGTCTTCAGCGAGCCGCCCAGAGAGGGCGTGACCCCCAAAGTCCTGTCCTGCATAGAGGATGTGGCCTCCCTCAATCTGGACACCATGTGCGGCGGCAAGACCAATGTGGGCACGGGCGGCATGTATTCCAAGCTTCTGTCGGCCCGTCGTGCCGCCCAGCGCGGCATTCCCACTCTCATCTTGCCGGGCAGGGAGGAGAACATCCTTCTGCGCGCCTTTGGCGGCGAGAATGTGGGCACCTGGGTGTGTCCGCAGGCTCGCGCCATCCCCAGCCGCAAGTTCTGGATGGCCTACAAGGCAGCGCCGGTGGGCCGGCTCGTCATAGACGACGGCGCGGCCGAAGCCCTGCAGAAAAGAGGAAAGAGCCTGCTTCCCGGAGGTATCCTGGAAGTCGAAGGCTCTTTCGACAAGGGAGATCTTGTCCGCATCGTGCATCAGGGCCGAAGTCTTGGCGTGGGCGTCTCCAACTACACGTCAGAGGACATTGTCCGCATCAAGGGCCTCAAGCGCTTTGAAGTGGCCGCCATCCTTGGCAATGCTCATTATCCTGAAGTGGTGCACCGCGACAACATGCTGCTTGATGCAGCGATTTAGGGTCAGCGTCCAATTCTTGGCGTGCCGTGCAGGGTGTCCTCGGCCAGCTCGGAGGGCGTGCACACCACAACCTGGTCGCCGTCCGTGAGCAGACAGGATGCCTCTTCGCCCTTCTGGGCAAGCTGGCGCAAGGCCACGCTGTCATTGAGATCGGGGGGCAGCATGCCCAGCGCCCAGGCTGCAAAGCCGCAGCAGGCCGCGTCGCTGTCCTGCAGGCCCTTGCGCAGCAGGGGACGGATTTCCTCGCCGTACTGCGGACAGGCCTTGATGAAGCGGCCTATGGCAAAGTAGCAGGATCTGCGCAGCACATCATTGTCCACGTAGTTGTCGTCAAAGCCGAGATCCAGAATGGTGGAAAAGAAGATTCTGTGAAAATCCTTGGCCAGGGGCGGACACTGGGCCAGAATTTCGCCAACGGCCTCGGGCACGCCCCAGCCGATATTGCCGCTTTCCTCGGAAAGCCGCCAGTTGAGGCGCCGCAGGATGTCCCTGGCCATTTCGGGTTTTTCGGCATGGATTTTGCTCGTTGTCAGGCCCAGGGCTATGGCCGCACGCAGTCTGAGAACGGGTTCGTAGAGAAGAAAGCTCATGAGCGGACCCACGGAGCTTATGCCATCAGCAGCTATGGATTCCAGATTGTCGCGCCACTGTGGTGTCTCGAGCAGGGCGCGAAGTTGGTTTTTCTGAGAGCGGAAGCGAGGCACAGCAACCTCCTTAGAAGAGGAAAAGAGGGCCATCTGCCCTAGAGCGAGCAGAAGAAGATGACCCAGAAGGGGACGCTGAAGTCCAGGACTATGGCATGGACCAGCGCGACAAAAACCCATTGCGAGCCCAGAGTTCTGGCCAGAATGGGCAGGGTGGTATCCATGGTGGTGGCGCCTCCCATGGCTATGACAGCGGGAGGTGCCAGAACGCGTGCGGCCAGGGGCACAAGCAGCAGGGTCAGCGCTTCGCGCAGGACATTGCAGATAAGGGCCACTGTACCGAGTTCACTGCCTACGGCCTGTGAAATGAGGATGGACGACAGGGAATAGTAGGCAAAGCCTGCTCCGACGGCCAGACAGTGTGACAGCGGATAGGCAAGACAGAGGGACGCCAGGGCAGCACCCAGAAAGGTGCCGATGGTGGAGCCCAGGGGATAGAGCAGGATGTGCGGTCTGAGGGAGCGCAGAATTTCCCGCAGCCTGCGGTCGCAGCCGAGGGAAATGCCTACGCTGAGCATGAGGGCATAGAGCAGGACAACCGTGTGATCCTCGGAAACAAGGCCCTGGGGCAGCAGGGAAAAGCGGCTACAGAGTATGCCCAGGCAGAAGAAGGCAATGATGATGAGACTGGATTTCACGGAAGCAGGCCCCTTCAGCTTCTGTCCGGTTGTACAGGCGTGGCAGCGGCGTTCTTCCTGCGGTTCAGGACATGGCAGATGAGGCTGACACAGGCAACACTGCCGGCAAGGGTGCTTGCGGCAAGCACAAGGCCGCTCAGGCCGAGGCTGGGCAGATTGTTCATGATGGTGTCATTGGCACCGATAAGGACGCCCATGCAGAAGAGCAGGGCCAGGATGACCGGCATGACACAGCGTGCCACAAGGACCGGAAAGGCGGTATTCCTCAAAAGGAAGCCAATGAGGATGCCGAGAAACATGAAGGCAAGGGCAAACATGGAAAGCTATGGTCTTCTCTATAGCAGAGACGTCAGCATCTGCTGCAAAAAGGTCTGAGTGTTGTTGAAGTAGGTGGTATTGTCCAGCAGATCGATGTCCCAGGTGATCAGCATGCGCACGCCGTTGAAGGCCTGTGGCAGCAGGGGCCGTATGGGGCCGGTGACGCCTATGCCCCTGGCAGCGGGACTGCCCATGACAATGAGCACGCGGGCACCCAGCAGGTGCACGCCCTGCCAGAAGAGTTCCCTGTTGGGCTCAAGGATGACCGAGCCCTCGGAATCGCGAACGGGCAGGCCTATGGGCCAGAAGGTATGCGTGCCCTGGGGCAGGGAGAGGTAGCGGATGAGTTCCCTGAGGCGCAGGCTGCGTTCCCGGGACGGATAGCCGCACAGATCAAAGCCCAGGCCGTAGTAGGTCCAGGCAACACGGCCCTTTTTTGTCCGCTGGAAGAGTTCCTGCCAGGGAGCAGGCCAGGATGCCGTGGCTTCGGTGGGGGACACAGGAGAGAGGGGAGCAGCTGTGCCAGAGACTGTGGAGGACGTTGTGGCAGGCCCCGTTCCCCTGTCCTGGACGACAGAAGGCTGCGGGCTGTGCCCTGCTGTGCCCTGCTGTCTGGCCTGATAGCGGGCGGCGTAGCTGCCCTGGGCAGCCGTGCTGTCGGCCGCTGGTCCCGGCCGGACTTCCTGGCGACTCCCGGATCCTGCCTGCGGTCTGGCCGTGCCGGTTGATCCACTGGCTGCAGGCTGCCTTTGCCACTGCGGCCGCTGGCCTTGTCTGGCGGCCGCAGGCCGTGTGCCTGCAGCCGGACTGGCGGCAGGCAGGGCCACGTTCTCGGGAAAGAGCAGGTAGTGCACCCCTGCCAGTTCCCTGGTCTGGGCAAGGGGACTTAGGACTGCAAAAGCCATGAGCACAGATCCCAGGCAACATCCATCTTGCTTTGCACAGGCCAGGCTTCTTCCCGGCCCGTCCGGCTGACCACAGCCATGGCATTGGTGGGCGACCCAAAGCCCGAGTCTTCGGCATTGACCCTGTTGGCGGCCAGCACGTCGGCCTGCTTGCGGGCGCACTTGGCCTTGGCAAGGTCCATGAGTTCGGCTTCGGAGGCTGTGGTTTCGGCGGCAAAGCCCAGAACCTTCTGCCTGCCGGTTCTGGAGGAAGAGAGGGTGAGCAGTATGTCCGCGTTGGGGGTGAAGGAAACGGAAAAGCCCTCGGGCGCGTCTGCCTTCTTGAACTTGGCCGCGCCAAAGGGCACGGGCGAGAAGTCTGCCACTGCGGCCGTGAACATGCCCATGGTCACCGAGGGCCAGAGTTCCAGGGCCTGGTCCAGCATTTCTCCCGCCGTGCGAACAGGATGGAGGGTCAGGCCGGGTAGGGGCGGCAGCAGATGCGTGTCCACGCCAGGGCCGGCAACGGCATGGACCCGTGCTCCGCGCATCCAGGCGCAGAGGGCAAGGCTTGCGCCCATGGTGCCGGTGGACGGATTGGACCAGAAGCGCACCCCGTCCCATGGTTCGCGGGTGGGGCCCAGGGTTACGAGCACGTCTTCCTCGGCCATGTCCTGGGGGCTCAGGAGCCGCAGGGCATGTGCCAGCAGCCAGGCCATGGGCGCCAGGCGTCCATGGCCTGTGCTTCCGCAGGCCAGATCGCCGCAGTCCGGTCCCACAAGATGAATGCCGCGTTTTTTGAGCAGGGCCACGTTGGCCTGGGTGGCCGCATTGGACCACATGAGCGTGTTCATGGCCGGTGCCACGGCTACAGGGCCTGCAAAGGCCAGAATCTGGGCACTGAGCATGTCCGAGGCTGCGCCTGTGGCCATGCGGGAGAGGAGACTGGCCGAAGCAGGTGCCACCAGCAGGGCCTGGCAGGTCTGGCCTGGCTCAAGGTGGGCAAAGGGCTCCTCGCCCGTAAACATTTCCGGATACACGGGGGCTGCGCCCAGGGAAGAAAAGAGCAGCGGCGAGACAAAGTGTTTGGCTCCGCCGCTCAGAGTGGCCGAGACATGTATGCCACAGGCCAGAAGGTGGCGCAGAAGATCCGCGCTCTTGTAGCAGGCAACGGAACCTGACACACCCAGGTGCAGGCGGGTGTTCCTGAGTCTGGTCAGGGTGCGCAGCAGCTCTATGACATCAATCACAGGTCTCTCTCCTGAATGGTTCCCGATTCGTGCACGGGCGCAGTGGAGGGCGCAGTGGACAGTCCCCCGGTGCCCTCTTCGGCCGGATAGCCGCTGCTCCCGTCCGTGCTCTTCTCGCTGCCCGAGCCAAAGCCGAAGCTGAAGGAGCTCTTTTCCTGTATGGGCATGGGCAGGCCGGCCGGCGGTGCGGAACAGGTATAGATGACCATGAGCGTCAGCGTGGTGGGCGACTGTGGGTGGATGGTGATGACGGCCAGGCGTCCGTCCTTTTCAAAGACATAGCAGGCACGGCTGGAGGTGGCATAGGCAAGCCGTGTCGTCCAGCCGGCGTTCTGCAGGGCCGTGCAGGTCTTGCTGGCACACATGTAGAGGCTTGCGTCCCCGCGCAGGACCTCCATGCCGTCCTGGCCTTCTATGCGGCTGTGCTCGGGGTAGAAGTCCATGCCAAGGGGCAGTGGTGTGCCCAGAAGCTTGCTCTCCCTGGCAACAAGGCCGCCACCTGCCGTCGTGCCCGTGAGCGGATTGGCAACGCCAGCGCAGCCGGCCAGGATCGGCAGAATGAGCAGTGTGAGCGTGACAAGCAGGCGGTGCATGCTGTATGTCTCCTTTTCGCGGCAAAAGGCCTGAGTTTTCATCTGAGAATTGGACACTATATCACTGCTTCTTCAGAGGCAAGAGACAGGAAATTCCCCCCGGAGAACCGGAACAGATGTCGGATACAACTGATTTTCTTCTTTCAAGTTACACCTATGATCTTCCAGAGAGCAGCATAGCCCAGGAGCCTCTGGCCGAGCGCGGGCAGTCGCGCCTCATGGTTATGCCCCGCACGGGCCCTCTGACGCTCCGCCACAGGCATTTTTACGAGTTGCGTGAGGAGCTGCCCGAAGGAGCCCTGCTCATAGCCAACAATTCCAAGGTGCTGCCCGCACGGCTCAGGGGCTTGCGCCACACGGGCGGCAAGGTGGAATTTCTGCTGCTCTCCCCGCTGCCGACAGTGCTTGCCCGTGCAGAACAGGTGGAAGGAAAGCCAGGTTGCCTGCAGGCCGTGGCCGAGGGCCTCTTGCGCTGCGGCGGCCATCCGGTTCCCGGAGAATGGCTGCAGTTTGGCAGCAGCGTGCGCCTGTGCCTGCAGAAAGCCGGAGACTTTGGCCGCTGGGAAGTGCTTTTGCAGTGGCAGGGCGATCTGGCTGCAGATTTCGAGGCCGAAGGCTCCATGCCCCTGCCGCCCTACATCCGCAGAGCCCCGCAGGCTGGTGACAGGGAGCGCTATCAGACCGTCTATGCCAGGGAGGACAAGACAGGCTCCGTGGCTGCGCCCACGGCAGGCCTGCACTTTACCCCACAGATTCGCGAGGATCTGTTGAGCCACGGCTTCGAGTGGCAGGAAGTGACCCTGTATGTGGGCTACGGCACCTTCAGCCCGGTGCGCTGCGACGACATCCGCGATCACCATATGCACGGCGAACTTGTGGAAGTGCCCGAAGAGACGGCCCTGGCCATACGCAGGGCCAGGAAGGAGGGCCGCAAGATCATTGCCGTGGGCACGACGTCGGCCAGGGCCCTGGAGGGCGCCTGGCAGGCGCAGGGCGACATCAGTGCCTACAGGGGCGTGACGGACATTTTTCTCTATCCGGGCAGGAAGGTCCATGTCATAGACGGTCTCATCACCAACTTCCACCTGCCAGGATCGACGCTCATCATGCTCGTGGCGGCCCTGGTGGGCCGGGAGCGCATCCTGGAAGCCTACAGGGAAGCCGTGCGCTTGGGCTATCGATTCTTTTCCTACGGGGATGCCATGTTCATCAAGCCCTAGGTCGTGTTGACAAAATCGAAAACCAGCCAATCTGACTTCGACTTTGCCCTAGGGCGTTGTGGACACGCCCGCAGTTGTCCGGGAGCTGCACCAATGTTTCGCACCCGGAGAATTGCTAAAAACGGGGGAGCGTCTCCGTGAAACCTCGCACGTAAGTGCGAGGTAGTTCATCATGGCCTATTACTGCAATACCATGAAATCGCTATCATTTTGCGATGGTTTGTATTGCGCCTTTCAAGAGTAAACCTCTCTAGGATGACAGTCGCGCTGGACGCCGGGCACGCGGTCCGTGTGCCCGGACAGCGAAAGCAGGGACAACGAGAAAGGGCAGTCTGCCGGAAGATCGGCAGGCTGCCCTTTGAAGATCCAGTACTATGACGGCTACGGCTTAGAGACCGCGTTCCTTCATCATGCAGCAGACGTCGCAGACGCGGTTGGAATAGCCCCATTCATTGTCGTACCAGGAGACAGTCTTGACGAGGGTGCCTTCCTGAACGGCGGTGTATTCGAGTTCGACGATGGAAGAGCGGGGATCACCCTTGAAGTCCATGGACACAAGGGGCAGCTCGTTGGTGCCGAGAACACCCTTCAGGTAGGTCTGTTCGGCTTCCTTCAGAGCGGCATTCACTTCCTCGGCGCTGGTGGCCTTGCCCACGATGGCGGTGAAGTCCACCACGGACACGGTGGGGGTGGGCACACGCAGGGAGTAGCCGGAGAAGCGGCCCTGCAGTTCGGGAATGACCTTGGCCACAGCCTGGGCAGCGCCAGTGCTGGTGGGGATGATGTTGCAGGCAGCGGCGCGGGCGCGGCGCATGTCCTTGTGAGCCATGTCCAGAATGCGCTGGTCATTGGTGTAGGAATGCACGGTCACCATGTTGCCGAGCTTGATGTCGAAATTCTTGTGCAGAACCAGGGCCAGCGGAGCAAGGCAGTTGGTTGTGCAGGAAGCATTGGAAACAATGTGGTGTTTCTTGGGATCGTAATTCTGATCGTTCACGCCCATGACGAGGGTGAGATCTTCGCCCTTGGCAGGAGCAGAGATGATGACTTTCTTGGCACCGTTGTCGATATGGACATGGGCCTTGGAGCCTTCGCGGAAGAGACCGGTGCTTTCCACCACAATGTCAACGCCGTAGTCGCCCCATTTCAGGTTCTGGGGATCACGTTCGGCGAAGCAGTGTATGTTCCAGTCACCGACCTTGACTTCCTGACCGTCCACCTGGGCGTCCATATGGGCACGTCCATAGCAGGAGTCGTATTCGGCAAGTGCAAAGTTCGTCTTTGCGTCATACAGGTCGTTCAGGGCCACGACTTCCACGCGGTCACGATAGCTCTGATGCAGAGCGCGGAAGACCTGCCTTCCGATACGACCGAAACCATTGATGCCAACACGAACTTTATCCATTGGAGTGTACCTCGTTGTTTAAAACTGGAAAAGGAAAGGATGTTCGGAATATGAGGGCTGTTCTCGGGCTGCTCCGCATTCTCGTCCCTGGAGAGGAGAACGACAAGCCCGGGGAAGGGGCCATCATGCGGGAAAGTATGGCTTGAAAGGCTCTTCCGGAAGGAAAAACGTTCTCTAAGCATTCTTACTCTAGCTGAGCCGTGAAAGGTCGTCAACTCGCAGGGAACTTTTTGTTCCTTGTTTTCTTTTCTGACGTGTTACAGGAAAAAGAATTTTCAGAAATTTCTTCTGTTTCTGAACAGACAGGCTGATACAACAGGGGATATCTCAGACATCTGAAAAATAAATTTGATATGTTAATTATGAAATTATGTGCCTAAGCGGACTTCTTTCTGTTTTCAACATGCTAGATTCTGAAAGCATATCTGCGCATGGAAACGTTCAGAACAAGACCAATAAAGATAAAGTTGATGATTGTGGCAGAGCCACCATAGCTGATAAAGGGCAGTGGAATGCCCACGACAGGCATGAGTCCGACAACCATGCCCATGTTAATGGTAATTTCCAGAAGAAAGTAAAAGAAGACGCCGACACAGAGCAGACTGCCGAAGCGATCCTTGGCCTGGATGACAGTGGTCAGGATGGAGAAGAGAAAGAGCGCAAAGAGCGTCACCAGGGCGAGACAGCCCACAAAGCCCCATTCCTCGCCGAAGACGGCCACGGCAAAGTCCGAGTGCCGTTCCGGCAGAAAGCGCAGCTGGGACTGCGTGCCCTCGGCAAAGCCCTTGCCCCAGAACTGGCCGGAGCCTATGGCAATGCGCGATTGCAGGATGTGGTAGCCGGATCCTAGGGGATCCTCGTCCGGGTTGAGGAAGGTCAGGATTCTCTGGCGCTGGTAGTCGTGCATGCCCACAAACCACATGAAGGCGCCTATGCAGGGCAGGGCCAGGGCGCAGATGCGGAAGACCACGGCCTTGAGGCCGTGAAAGAGTACCATGCCGGCCATGATGAAGACCAGCATGAGGGTCGTGCCAAGGTCCGGCTGCTTGACGATGAGGGCCACGGGCGGAATCGTGGCCAGCAGTATCTGCCCGAAGGTCTTCCAGCCCAGGGGCTCGCTCTCGTTGGCCATGAGCTTGGCCGTGACGAGAAGTATGGCGAACTTGGCAAGCTCGGAGGGCTGTATGCTGAAAAGCCCTAGGGAAATCCAGCGCTTGGCGCCGTAGACCGTTGTGCCCACCAGGGGGACCAGGGCCAGGAGCACTATGGTGACGCCGTAGAGATACCAGGTCAGGGTGCTCAGGCGGTGGTAGTCAAAGCTCATGGTCAGGGTCATGCAGACAAGGCCGAGTATCCCCCAGAGAAACTGGCGCTGATAGAAGCTGGCCAGGGTCAGACCGGACTCGAGGCGTGTGCCGCTGGCAGAGATGAGGTTCATCTCGCCCACGGCAAACAGGGCCAGCGCACAAATGAGCAGGGCCCAGTTAAGATGTCTGAGAAGGGGCTGTTTCTTTTCCATACAAGTTCCGTGAACGGCATCAAGAAGGATCGGGGCAAGGCCGGCTCAGCGCGGTCTTTGGGGACTGGCGGCCGGCTCGCGCTGGCTCGGGGCCCGCTCATCCGCTCTCTCGCCTGCCCGTTCGTCTGTCCCCTGGACGTGCGCTGCAGCCGATCGTTCCTCGCTGAAGAGAAAGTCGTAGACCTTTGCGGCAATGGGCCCGGCCACACTGGATCCGCCGCCACCGTGCTCGACCATGACAATGACCACGTAGGTCTGGTCGTTCTTGCGGCCCCAGGTGGCTATCCAGGCGTGATCACGCTCCTTCCAGCTCAGCTCGCTGCTCTTGCGCCTGGTCTTGCCCAGCTTGACCACCTGGGCTGTGCCCGTCTTGCCGCCCATGTCGGCATCCGTGCGGCGCACGACCCGGGCCGTGCCGCTGCTGGCCGTCCTGCGCATGGCATTGACGATGAAGCTGATGGTCTGGGGGCGTGCCGGAATGCGCATGCGCACGGTCTTTTCGTCCGTGTCCAGGAGCAGGGGCTTGAGGATCTCGCCACCGTTGAGCAGGCCGGACACGTAGACGGCGATCTGCACGGGTGTAATCAGGGTAAAGCCCTGGCCAATGGAGACGTTGTAGGTGTCGCCGCGTGTCCAGGCGCGCTTGTGACGGCGCTTCTTCCATTCCCTGGAGGGCACCAGGCCCGATTTTTCGTGGGGCAGATCGATGTCTGTCCTTTGTCCGAAGCCGCAGGCCCGCGCATACTGCTCAATCTTGTCTATGCCTATGCGTTCGGCCATGAGATAGAAGTAGACGTCGCAGGAATTGACCAGGGCCTGCTCCAGGTTCTGCCTGCCGTGTCCGCTGTGCTTCCAGCAGCGGAAAATCTGGTTGCCCAGCTTGGCCTGACCTCCGCAGAATACGCTTTCTGACGGCGAGATGCCGTTTTCCATGAGGCAGGCTGCCATGAGCAGCTTCCACACGGATCCCGGAGGGTAGACGCTCTGTATGACTCTGTTCTGCAGGGGAAAGCGCGGGGAATTGCGCAGGGCGTTCCAGTCGCGGTGGGAGATGCCTTCGGCAAAGAGGTTGTTGTCATAGGCCGGCGCCGTGACCACGGCTCGGAGCTTGCCCGTGTAGGGTTCCATGACCACGATGGAACCGGCCTGGCTGCCCAGGGCATCCCAGCAGGCCTGCTGTATGTCGCAGTCTATGGCCAGCCTGAGATCCACGCCGCTCTGCGGTTCCTCGCGCAGGAAGCGATCCACCATGTGGCCGGAGGCGTCCACCTCGATGTCGTAGAGGCCCTTCTTGCCGCGCAGCTTCTTTTCCTGGGTCAGTTCAAGGCCTGCCTTGCCGACCAGATCGCCCATGGCCAGGTCCGCGTCCTTGTCCAGCTCGCGCTCGTTGGCCTCGGCCACATAGCCCAGGATGTGGGCCAGGATGTCCTTTTCCGGGTAGCTGCGCTTGGTGAGCACCACGATTTCCAGACCGGGCCAGGCATAGAGCTCGGACTCGATGCGGGCCATGAGGTCAAAGTCCAGATCCGTGGCCAGAAGCAGGGGCTCGAAGGACTTCACCTTGAAGCGGCTCTGGCGGTAGCGCTCCTCCACCTGCTCCAGGGGCACGCCGGTCCAGACGCTGACCTGGGCCAGGGTGGCCGTCAGGTCCCGTATGTCGTCCCGGACCAGGGAGAGGCCGTAGGTGGTGCGGTTGTCGGCCAGCACCCGGCCGTGCTGATCGAAGATGCGGCCCCGCGGGGCGGAAATGCGCTCCTCGCGCCAGTGATTGTTCTGTGCCTGCTTCGCAAAGTCCGCGCCCTGATGCACCTGCAGGATCCAGAAGCGCGAGACAAAGACGATGAAGAAGAGGGTAATCAGCACTTCCAGGAGGATGATGCCGTTGCGCGGCGGCTGATAGGCCTCTGTATTTTCCTTGTTTATGCGTATTTTCGGGTCGTTTTCCTGGGCTGCCTGGGGGGCCTGCAGGTCAGGAAGAGTCTCAAGATTCAGTTTTCTTTTCTTCATGGACCACAACCCGCCGCAAACGTGAGAGAAGAACCCAGGCAATCAGGATGTAGACGGCCTGAAGCAGGCCGTCATAGACACTGCCTGTCATGGTAAAGGGTGTGTTCTGCAGCGTGGCAAAGAACCAGCCGAGAAACACGCGCAGGGCACCCATCCCCAGGGAGACGAGAATGAGAAAGGCGGCCTTTGACGCCAGGGCAAGCGCCCGCGAAATCCTGTACAGGAAGAAGAAGCAGATGACATAGAGAATGGACGCGCCAAAGTACTGGCTGCCCATGCCTTCCTGCAGGAGTATGGTGACGGGAAGCAGCCAGACCATGGTCTTGTAGTCCCGCTCCTGGGTCACCAGGATGATGCCCACAATGAGGGCATCCAGACCGGGAACGTAGGTCTGCACAATGATGGCACAGCACAGGAAGGCCAGCCATCCCAGGATGTTTTGCATCACAGCCATGGCGGAAGGCACCTTCTAGGGACGAGTCGGCGCGTCATCGTCATCCTTGTCCCTGCCGGACAGGAAGCTCGGCAGGGGCGGCCCGATGAATTCCGGCATGGGCGTCGCCGGTTCCGGAGGCCGGACCACGCCCGTGGGCTCCAGGAGCAGCACCTCTTCCGTATGCTGCATGTCCACAAGGGGCTCGGCATAGATGGTCATGAATTCGGTATAGTTGGACGGCTCTATGGAAATGATGCGGGCAACGGGAATGCCCTTGGGGTACTTGCCGTCCAGGCCCGAGGTCACCAGGATTTCGCCGGGCTCGGCCTTGGTGGCCCTGTCCATGTAGCGGACTTCCATGGGGTTGTTGGGGCCAAGACCCGTCAGGATGCCGGGTGTGCGGCTCTTCTGGGTGAAGACCGCGATGCGGCTCATGGGATTGGTCAGCAGGAGGGCCGTGGCCGTATGGGGGGCTGCCCTGAGCACCCTCCCGAGCAGGCCCTTGTGGGTGACAATGGGCGTGCCCGGGGCTGCGCCCGTGGTATAGCCGCGGTTGATGGAAAAGGATTCCAGCTGGGAATTGGGCCCCAGGCGTCCGGCCAGGATGCGGGCGCCAATGGGCGTCCAGGAAACGTCCACCGGCAGCCTGAGCAGTTCCCTGAGCCTGCGCAGCTCTGCCATGTCCTCGCTGTGGGCCAGCAGCTGGGCCTCGAGCTCGCGCACCCGCTTGGTCAGCTGAATGTTTTCCTCGCGCACATGGACCAGATCGATGTAGTTGTTCCATGTGCTCGAGATGGTGTCCTGTATATGACGAACAGGATTGACGACGACCCCTGTCAGTTCCAGGCCGATATTGGTTGCAAACGTGTCCAGAATGCCTGTGCTGCGGTTCCATGTATACATGGCCAGAAAGAGCACAAGCAAAAGACCTGCAAATATGAGTGAGTGGCGAAAGCTCACAGAGTGTCAGTCCTTCAACGTGTCATTATGCAAAAGGCGCCACCCTTGGTTGTCAGTGCGGCGCCTTTGCAGGAAATGCCTTCAGCAGTCTCCACCGGAGACAGGTCTGGGAGGCAGGAGAATGTGAGCCTGGAGGATGCGCGGCTGCATCGGCAATCCGGCGGGCCGGCTAGTCGATGCAGACATCCTTGAGGATATTGATGTTGTCCAGGGCCTTGCCAGTTCCAAGGACAACGGTGGACAGGGGATCGTCGACCACCGTGATGGGCAGGCTGGTCTCTTCCCTGAGCAGCTGATCCAGGCCCTTGAGCAGGGCACCGCCGCCGGTGAGCACAATGCCGCGGTCGACGATGTCAGCAGCCAGTTCAGGAGGCGTCTGTTCCAGGGCATAGCGCACGGCCTGCACAATGCTATCCACCTGCTCGGAAATGGCCTTGCGGACTTCCTCGGAGGTGATGGTGACATTCTGGGGAATGCCGGTGACAAGATCCCGCCCCTTGACGTCCATCTGCTGTTCGGGATCGAGCGGATAGGCGGAGGCAATGTTGATCTTGATGTTTTCAGCGCTGGTTTCGCCGATGAGCATGTTGTACTTGCGCTTGACGTGGGTCATGATGGCTTCGTCCATCTTGTCGCCGCCAACGCGCACGGAGCGCGAATACACGATGCCGGACAGGGAAATGACGGCCACTTCCGTGGTGCCGCCACCGATGTCCACAACCATGTTGGAAATGGGTTCCTGAATGGGCAGGTCGGCGCCAATGGCTGCAGCCATTGGCTCCTCTATGAGATAGACTTCGCGTGCGCCGGCAGACTCGGCGGATTCGCGCACGGCGCGCTTTTCCACCTGGGTGATGCCCGTGGGCACACAGACCATGATGCGGGGACGGACAAGGCGCCTGGACTTCAGGGCCTTGGCAATGAAGTGGCGCAGCATGGCTTCGGTGACTTCAAAGTCGGCGATGACACCGTCCTTCATGGGACGGATGGCTTCGATGTTTCCGGGAACGCGTCCGAGCATGCGCTTGGCATCGTGTCCGACGGCAAGAACAACCTTGTTGCCCCTGTTGTCCTTCTTGACGGCGACAACGGACGGTTCGCGCAGAACCAGTCCCTTGCCCTTGAGATAGACACAGGTATTGGCAGTGCCGAGATCGATGGCAAGATCGTTGGAGAAGACGCCCAGTATGGAATCCAGTATCTTGGACATGTGCTGTATATGCCTCGTAAAAAGCCGCGGGCTCTGTGGGGAGAGAGGGTGGCTGAGGGGAGCAGTGGTGAAGGGGCCGAAAAAGAGCGCTCCTTGTGCCTGATCATGCCGGTGTCCTGCACAGAACAGGGGACCTGTCAGGGCACGGTCTGGCCGTGCGGCCGTCCCGGCAGCAGGAGAGGGAAGGCAGGAAGGGGCTCTTGTTGACAGTAAAGCCTTCTGTTCTGACAAAAAAGGAAAGAAGTCAAGACAGGCAGAGGCCTGTACAAAAAAAGTGCACACAAAATCAGGCTCTTTGTCTTTCTGTCCTGAATCCTTCCTCCCTGACAGGGAAAATAACATGTATATCAAAGAGCCACAAAAGAGTAACAAAAAATATTTTTTGCATGAGAATGTACAGGCATGTCTTGCAGGGGAAGGCCCGGAACTTCTTCGATACCGTAGAAAAAATATCCTGAAACTGTCTTTTCCAGACCATAGGAGGGACAGGCATCCTTTCCCGTCGGGTGCAGGCCTGCAGAAAAAGGCCAGCGGGCAGGTTTTTTGTCCCCGAGAGGGGGAAGCGGTAAAGAAGCAGGAAAATACTGTGATTTCAATGGATTTGCGCGTGACGGTCCTGGCCGCAGGCCTTGCGAAAGCCTTGGCAGTCTGGCAAGCTTGTCTGTGGCCTGACAAGAGGAGAAGCGTATCATGGCAAACAATC
The DNA here is from genome assembly GCA_019113165.1 of Candidatus Desulfovibrio intestinipullorum. Classification (GTDB taxonomy): domain Bacteria; phylum Desulfobacterota; class Desulfovibrionia; order Desulfovibrionales; family Desulfovibrionaceae; genus Desulfovibrio; species Desulfovibrio intestinipullorum. Next base: position 91,884 of record DXHV01000073.1, on the reverse strand, counting down.
TCGTGCTCGTTGATGTGGGCAATACCACCATGAAGGTGGGACTTGTGTGCGGAACAGTCCGCGAGGTCTACACCCTGCCGACAAACAGCGGTCAGACAGCCGATACCCTTGGTCTGACCCTGCTCACCCTGATGCAGCATGCCGGCTGCTCCAGGAAAGACTTTGCCGCCTGTGTTGTCTGCTCCGTCGTGCCTGCCGTGGATTCGCTTCTTCGTGCAGCCATAGCCCGCTACGTGGGCTGCCCGATTCTTTTTACGCCTGCCGATCTTCCCGTCCCCCTGGAAAATCGCTATTTACGGCCCGAACAGGTTGGAGCGGACCGGCTTGTGGCGGCCCATGCCGCCAGAGTCCTCAATCCGCATGTCCCGGCCCTCATTGTCGTGGATTTCGGCACGGCCGTGACTTTTGACTGCGTGCAGGACAATGCCTATCTGGGAGGGCTCATCTTCCCGGGGCCCGGAACGGCCCTCAATGCTCTCGCAGGGGCAACGGCCAAGCTGCCTGGAGTCAACCTGGACTGCGAGGCCCTGGTGCCCACGCCGGGCAGGGACACGGCCACAAGCATACGGCACGGCATCGTCTTCGGCTTTGCCAGCCTGGTGGATGGTCTGGTGAGCAAGCTCTCCTGCCAGCTGCGGGGGCCGGTGAAGATTCTTGCCACCGGAGGCTTTGCCAGCGGAATGGTCCGCATCAGCTCGACCCTGCAGGAAGTGACGCCCGATCTGCTCCTGCGCGGGCTCGAACTGCTCTACGAGGCCCGGGACGTGGACAGGGCCTGATGCCCAAGAGGCGCTGATCCCCTTGGGGAAGCACGCGTTCTTCACATCCCTGTCTTCTTTTCGAGAACGCTCTTCCTGTACATTCTTTCGCGCCCATTCTTCAAAATTCAAGAATCCCGAAGAATCCCGTTCAGCTTTTTTCCGTCCCTTTGTTCCCATCTGTCCTTTTCCTTTCCAGAACCTCTTTTCTTTTTGTCTTTTTCGCCCGGAAGGGATGTTTCCCGGAGCGGAAAAGCCGGTATTCAGCGAATATATCTCGAAACGGGCAGCTGTAGCAGGCTGTTTGTCAGGAGGAATCTCATGAGCTCCATTGCAACCATTCTGGGCCGCGAAATCCTTGATTCCCGCGGCAATCCCACCGTTGAAGTCGAAGTGACCCTGGAAAGCGGTATTGCAGCACGTGCCGCTGTGCCCTCCGGTGCCTCCACAGGCAGCCGTGAGGCCCTTGAACTGCGCGACAAGGAAGAAAACCGCTACCACGGCAAAGGCGTGCTCCAGGCCGTGGAGCACGTGAACGAGGAAATCGCCTCTGCCCTGGTGGGCATGAACGCCCTGAATCAGGTGGCCCTGGACGAGGCCCTGCTCGACCTGGACGGCACGGACAACAAGTCCCGCCTGGGCGCCAATGCCCTGCTCGGCGTCTCCATGGCCGTGGCCCGTGCTGCCTCCCAGTACGTGGGCCAGCCCCTGTACAACTATCTTGGCGGCATCAATGCCAAGGTCCTGCCCGTTCCGCTCATGAACATCCTCAATGGCGGCGCTCATGCCCCGAACAACCTGGACATCCAGGAATTCATGATCATGCCCGTGGGCGCCAAGACCTTCCGCGACGCCCTGCGCATGGGGTCGGAAATCTTCCACACCCTGGGCGTGCTCCTCAAGAAGGACGGCCTGTCTGCCACCGTGGGTGACGAGGGCGGCTACGCTCCCAACCTGAAAAGCCATGAGGAAGCCTTTGCCTACATCATGAAGGCCATTGAGGAGACCGGCTACAACCCCGGTTCCGAAGTGCTGCTGGCCATTGATGCGGCCTCTTCCGAATTCTACAAGGACGGCAAGTACGTCATTGCCGGCGAGAACAAGGAATTCACCAGCAACGAAATGGTCGAATGGCTGGACGACTTCTGCAAGCGTTACCCCATTTTCTCCATCGAGGACGGCATGGCCGAATCCGACTGGGCCGGCTGGCGCACCCTGACCGACAGGCTGGGCGACAGGATTCAGCTGGTGGGCGACGACCTCTTTGTCACCAATCCCTCCATCCTGTACGAAGGCATTTCCGAGGGCATTGCCAACGCCATTCTCATCAAGCTCAACCAGATCGGCACCGTGACCGAGACCATGGATGCCATCGAGCTGGCCAGGAACAACAACTACGCCACGGTCATTTCCCACCGTTCCGGCGAGACCGAGGACAGTTTCATTGCTGACCTGGCCGTGGGCGTCAATGCCGGCCAGATCAAGACGGGCTCCCTGTGCCGTTCCGAAAGAATAGCCAAGTACAACCAGCTTCTGCGCATTGAGGAAGAGCTGGAGACGGCCGCCACCTACTGCGGCGCCGACCTGGCTTCCCAGTACGTCATGCTCACCGAGGATGAGCCTGCGAAGTAGTTTGCCTTCACCCCCTTGCCGTCAGGGGCCGGGCTTGAAATCCGGCCCCTGCAAACAAAGAACCTTTTCGGCACGGCAGCCACAGGGTTCTTGAGGATGTGTCCCACGTGCTTATATTAGATGGTAAGAAGACAGCCGCGGATGTGCGCGGAGAAATCAGCAGTGAAATTCGGGAAGCCGTCGCCAGGGGCCTGCGGGCTCCGGGACTGGCCGTCATTCTGGTGGGCGAGGATCCTGCCTCCCAGGTCTATGTGCGCAACAAGGAACGGGCCTGTGAACAGGCGGGCATACGCTCCCTTGCCTATCGTCTGCCTGCAACCGTCTCCCAGACGGAGCTGCTTGAGCTCATTGCCAGCCTGAACAGCAATCCTGAGGTGGACGGCATCCTCCTCCAGCTGCCCCTGCCCGAGGGGCTGGATGCCAACAAGTGCCTTCTGGCCATCGATCCCGACAAGGACGTGGACGGCTTTCACCCTGTGAGCGTGGGCCGGCTCGTGCTGGGGCTGCCCGGCTTCGTGTCCTGTACGCCTGCCGGTGTCATCGAGCTTTTGCGTCGCTACGATTTGCCCACCGAAGGCAGGAAGGCCGTTGTCGTGGGCCGATCCAACATTGTGGGCAAGCCGCTTGCCTCCCTGCTCATGCGGCCGGGCAAGTTCGGCAATGCCACAGTCACGGTCTGTCACTCTCGCACGGCCGACCTGGCCTCGGTCTGCCGCGAGGCGGACTTCCTCTTTGCCGCCATTGGCCGGCCCAGATTCATCACGGCCGACATGGTCAAGGAAGGCGCCGTCGTCATTGACGTGGGCATCAACAGGACAGAGCAGGGCCTGTGCGGAGACGTGGACTATGATACTGTCTGCGGCAAGGTGCGGGCCATTACCCCTGTGCCTGGTGGTGTCGGCCCCATGACCATAGCCATGCTCCTGCAGAACACCATGCAGTCCTGGCGCCAGCGCCTCGGACTGTAGGCCCCTGAGCCCCATTTCCTGGAACAGGCCCCCGAAAGCCTTCTTTCCTGAAGGCGCCTCGTTCAGAAGGCGTCTTGTCCGAGCTGATTCCAGCGCCGTTTTTTTCATTCAGCCTTTACCCGTAAGCAAGCCTTGAAGCCCTGTACTGTGCAGGAAGGCAGGACTTATAGGTCTCTCTGGAGAACATGAATGGCAGAGACTTCATACCGGAATGCCAAGAATGTTGGCCATGTCATGATTGGCCAAGGATCCATTTCCCAGCTCGAGGGCGTCATTGCCCCGCACAGGGGAAATAGCGAACCTGCAGTATGGTTCTTTGATCACTTCTTCAAACACAACGATCTGCCCGATCGTCTGCCCATTGCCGGGGATGATATCGTCGTCTTCGTGGACACAACGGAAGAGCCCACCACAGACGGCATAGACATGTACACGGACCAGGTCCGCAAGGAGCTCGACGGCCGCACAGCCTCTGTCCTGCTGGCCTTTGGTGGCGGCGCCACCATGGATACCTGCAAGTGCGTCGGCAATCTGCTCACCAATCCGGGCAAGGCCGAAGACTATCAGGGCTGGGAGCTGGTCAAAAATCCCGCTCCCTACAAGATCGGCTGCCCGACTCTGTCCGGGACCGGCTCCGAATCCTCACGCACGGGCGTGCTGTGCAACGAGGTCAAGAATCTCAAGCTGGGCATGAACAGCGACTTCACCATGTTCGATCAGCTGGTCCTGGATCCCGACCTGCTGGTTACCGTGCCCAGGGAACAGTTCTTCTACACGGGCATTGACACCTACATGCACTGCTTCGAGAGCCTGTCCGGCTCCTACCGCAACGTGGTCGTGGATGCCCTGGCCGAAAAGGCCATCGACCTGTCCAGACAGGTCTTCCTCTCCGAGGACATGATGGCGCCCGAAAACAGGGAAAAGCTCATGATTGCCTCCTACCTGGGGGGCCTTGCCGCAGGCTTTGTGGGCGTTGTCCATCCCCTGAGTGCCGGTCTCTCCATGGTGCTGCACATGCACCACGGCATAGCCAACTGCTATGCCCTGTCCGTGCTGGAAGACATCTACCCCAAACAGTACGCGGAAATGATGGAGATGATGGAAAAGCAGGGCGTGCAGCTTGAAAAGGGCATCTGCCAGAATCTGACGGATGCGCAGTACGAGCAGCTCTACGGCGCAAGCATTGTGCACGAAAAGCCGCTCACCAATGCCTTGGGCCCGGATTTCCGTTCCATCCTGACGCTTGAGAATGTCACTGCCCGCTTCAAGCGCATGTAATCTGGACCAGGAAATCATATCTTGCTTCCCGGCACAGGCTTTTTGCGAGAATCCTGTGCCGGTGGCAAGTTTTTCTGTTTTTTCCGGCAGGAAAAAACAGAAAAACAAGCAGGCACACGCCGTTTTCATGCCGCATCGCCCCTGAGGCATGCTGCGTTTCGTGATGTGGAGTTCAAAGACCATGGATCTTCGTATCAATTTCAGCGGACGTTCCATCCGTTATACAGAAGAAGAAATAGCTGTCGTGGCAGAAGCCATGCGTACTGCCGAGCCCCTGACCCAGGGGCACTACATGCAGGAATTCGAGGCAGCCTTTGCCAGATACCAGAATGTGCCCCAGGGCAGCTGCTTCACCATGATGAACGGCGCCTCGGCCCTGGAGCTGTCTGCCCAGCTGTGCTGCTTCAAGCCGGGCGACGAGGTCGTCATGCCCTCGCATACCTTCACGGCCTCGGCCTATCCCTACATCAAGAAGGGCGCGAAGATTGCCTGGTGCGATGTGGATCTGCACACCCACGTGGTGACCGCCAGGACCATCGAGAAGGCCATGACGCCGCAGACCAGGGCCGTGGTCGTGGTGCATCTGTACGGCTACGTGGCCGACATGCCGGAAATCGTGGACCTGTGCCGCGAGCGCAACGTCCTCCTCATCGAGGACGCGGCCCAGGCCATAGGCGCCGAGATCAACGGACAGAAGGCCGGCAGCTTCGGCGACATGGGCACCTTTTCCTTCCATTCCCACAAGAACCTGACCACCCTTGGCGAGGGCGGCATGCTCTATGTCCGCGATCCTGCCCTGTGGTCCATTGTGCCCATGGTGCGCCACAACGGCCACTGCGCCTACAGTTTCGAGCGCAAGGACTACTGGAAGCCTGCCATGGGCAATGTGGATATGCCCATGCTGGGCGACATGATGCTGCAGCCCAACAACTACAGCCTGGGCGAAGTGGAATGCGCCCTGGGCACCAAGCTTCTGGAGCGTATTGATGCCATCAACGATGCCAAGAGGGAGCGGGCCCTGCGCTTCATCGACGGCATGGCGGACTGGCCGGAACTGGAATTTTTGCGCGAGGAGAGCCGCAGGCACAACTATCATCTGCTGGTTGCCCGCATGACCTCGGGTCAGGAAAAGCGCGATGCCTTCATGCGTGCCATGTACGAGGAAAAGGGCATCAAGTGCGTGGTGCAGTACATTCCCCTCAACCGCTACGACTATTATAGGAAGCTGGGACTTGGCTCGGCCGACTGCCCCAACGGCGATCTGTTCTACGATACCATGATCTCCTTCCCCTTCCAGCTGTGGATGAGTGACGAGGACTTTGACTACATGCTGACGTCGGCCAGAGAAGTCATGGCGTCCCTTGCCTAGCATTGGAGCGAGTATGCCCAAGCGCTGTATCATCATACCTGCCATCAAGAAGAATGCGGTCATTCCGGATCAGCTCGTCAAGAAGCTGGCCGGAGTGACTCTCATTGAGCGCGGCATTGCCACTGCCCGGGCAGTGGCCCCAAAAGAAGACATCTATGTCCTGACGGACAGTCAGGAAATCTCGCTCATCAGCGAGCGGGCAGGAGTCCAGTACAGGCGCAACAAGGATCTGAAGTTTCGCACCCTGAACATTGTCGCCGAGATGCGGGAGGTCCTGAACGAACTGGCCGTGCGCTACGAGCACTGCCTGATTCTGCGGGCCTCCTGCCCCCTCATCACCTGGGTTGACGTGGAGGATGCCTGGCACAAGTACGAACAGGCGCAGTGCGACAGCCTTGTGACCGTCAAGAGCGTGCATCAGCGCGTCTGGAGTGTGCAGGGCAAGAACCTGGAACAGCTTCTGAACGAGGATGTGGGTGAGCGGGAAGTCGTGGTGGAGAGCCGGGCACTCATCATCCTGCGCTCCGAACCCCTGCTCAGGGCGCTCAATTCGGGCTATTCCGCCCGCATGAACAATGTCATTCCCTATTTCCTCAATGACAGGGCTATAGAGATACAGTCCTATCAGGACTGGTGGATTTGCGAGCATCTGCTCAGGCGCCGGCATATTGTCTTTGTGGTGGCCGGCTGGCCTGCCATAGGCATGGGCCATATCTACCGGGCGCTCATGCTGGCCCACGAAATAGTGGACCACAAGATTTCCTTTGTCTGCACGCGGGAATCCGAGCTGGCCGTGGAGAGCATTGCCCAGAAGGACTACCACTGCACAAGGCAGGGCGAAGAAAATCTGGAAGACACAGTGCTGCGTCTGCGCCCTGATCTGGTCGTCAATGACATTCTCAATACCGATGCCCAGTACATGGGCGCCCTGCGCAAGGCTGATGTCCGCTGTGTCAACTTCGAGGACGAAGGCGAGGGCTCGGATCTGGCCGATCTGGTCATCAATGCGGTTTACGATGCCTCGTCGGGCACGGAGCGCCGCCTGTGCGGGCCCGACTGGTTCTGCCTGCGTGACGAGTTCGTCAATGCCACCCGCAACACCTTCCGCAGTGATCTCAAAACCGTGCTCATCACCTTTGGCGGCACGGATCAGCGCAACTTCTCCTTGCGCGTGCTCAACGTGGTGGAGCCCATCTGCCGCGAGCGCGGCATTGCCATCCGTATTGTGGCAGGTCCGGGCTATGTGCACAGGTACGAGATGGAACAGCGTCTCAGGGAATTGGACAACCCTTCTGTCAGCTTTACCTGGGCTACCAATGTCATGAGCCGCATGATGGAGGGCGCGGATCTCTGCCTGTGTTCGGCCGGCCGGACCACCTACGAGCTTGCCCACATGCGCGTGCCCAGCATGGTCTTTGCCACCCATGAGCGGGAAGCCCGCCACGCCTTTGCCAGGCCCGTGAACGGCTTTGTCTTCATGGGGCTTATGGACAGGGTGACGGACAGGAAGATTGATCATGCCTTCCGGGCCATGCTCAAGCCCGAGGTGCGCAACCGCTTCTTCGAGCGCATGAGCCGTCAGGATTTTACAAACAACAAGGCCAAGGTTATCAAGCGCATCTGCGACATGCTGCCTCTGGAAAATCCGGCAGCTGCCCTGCTTTCCGAGACGGACAGGGCTGCAGGTGAGACCGGGCCTGCGCAGGAACAGTAGAGGAGAAGATTCGTGAACACCGTAGCCATCATACAGGCCAGGCTTGGCTCCAATCGCCTGCCCATGAAATCTCTGCTCTGTCTGCGAGGGAGAGCGCTCATAGACTGGGTGGTGCAGAGGGTGTGCAGTGCGCAGACCCTGGACAGGGTGGTCGTGGCCTGTCCTCAGACGCCCAGGGATGCCGTTCTGGCTGCGCATCTGCGCAGGCAGGGCATAGAGGTAGTGGAAGGATCGGAGATCGACGTGCTGGATCGCTTCCTCGTGGCCGCCCGCAGTGTGAACGCCGACCGTATCGTCCGTGTCTGTGCCGACAATCCCTTTATCTGGGGCGAGGCCATAGACCGGCTTGTGCGCTTCTACGAGGCCGGCAGCCACGACTACTGCTACAACCACATTCCCAGGGAAAACCTCTGGCCGGACGGCCTGGGCGCTGAAATCCTCAGCCGCGAGCTGCTGGAGGACATGGGCCGCAGGGCCACGGAACCCTCCCAGCGTGAGCACTGCCTCAACTACATCTGGGACAACAGGGCGCAGTTCGACATTGCCACCTTTGATCCCGAGGAAGAGTGGCTGCGCAGGCCCGATGTGAAGCTGGACATCGACACGGCCGACGATTTCTGCCGGCTGGCCCAGCTGCCCGTGGATGTGCACGACGACGCGAAAGCCATCATTGCTGCAGTGAATGCAGCATGCAACAGGGCCGAGTAGGCCCAGAGACTGCAAGGAGACAAGGATATGCCCCAGGAACAGGAGCAGTTCAAACAGGCCATTCAGAGCATGCTGGAGGCCATCATCTTTGAAAACTGGATCCGTTTTTACTTCCTCCTGGAGGAAGAGGATCAGCCCGGCAAGGAAGCCAGGATCTACATCGGCATTCCGGATCAGGCCATGACGCGCATCCGTGAAAACTACGGGTCCCTCATTCGCATGGCCGAACAGCTCAACGGCAGGGAAGCCACCCTGGACGTGTCGCGCAATGCCGTCTGCGACTTCATTCGCAGCGAGTACGAAGGCAATATCATTCCTCAGGGCAGTCTTGCGGCCTATTTTGACACGCACAGTTTCCAGATTGACCTGCAGCTCTTCAACATCTGGGTGCAGGGCTCCGAAACCTTCCTGGAGCAGCAGTTCATGGACTTCGATCAGTGGCGCACAAGCTTCAGAAACTGGTGCAACAGCGAGCATGGACAGCAGATTCGTACCCAGCTGGAAGCGGACATCAGGAAGCAGGGCCACTAGACGGACAGCGAGGCCAGGGAGGAGACATGAGGACAAGTATCCAGAAAGCACGCGACTACAGGGAAAAGCAGAACAGGGAACAGGAGCTGCCGCCTCTGCCGGAAAAGCCGGAAGATGCGCGCTACGGCATCATTTTCCTGTACGCAGCCTGCAGCGTGTCCCTGATGTTTCTCATCATCACTGGCGACGTGCACTGGAACGAAGCCGCTGCCAACGGCAACGGCATCATGCAGACCGTGCTGGTGCACATGGGCGTTGCCGCCCTGCTGGAAGGCTTGCTTGCCTTTGCCCTGAGCCGCTGTCTTGCCTGGCCTCTGTGGGGTGTCCTTGTCCTGACCGCCATCAACATCGGTGTCCTTGCCTACAGTGCCCTGAACCTGCTGGAACACTCCCAGGGACTTTTTGTCTGCCGCACCCTGGCCGTACTCATGGACTGTGCCGCCATCTTCTTCCTGACCCGCACACCGTCCAGGGAATGGTTCGCCCTGCTGCGCAGCCGCTAGGCTGCCTGCCCCTGCAATTTTCGTACATCAGGAGAAGGCATGCTTGCATACGAAACTCTGCTGAATTCTGCCCAGTACAGGGTAGTTTCCTCCCCCAACGGCCCCATGCTTGTCATAGCCGGCGCAGGGACCGGGAAGACCAGGACCATTGTCTTTCGTCTGGCCTGGCTTGTGGAGCACGGCGTTGCCCCGCACAACATTCTCCTGCTCACCTTCACCCGCAAGGCAGCCCGGGAAATGCTGGACAGGGCAACGGATCTGCTGGGAGCCGATCTCAACGGCCTCTACGGCGGCACCTTTCATGCCTTTGCTTACAGGATATTGCGCAAATTCAAGCCCTTCTGGCTTGAGGAGCGGCCCTTCAGCGTCATGGACAGCACGGATCAGCAGGAAGCCGTGAAGCGCTGCCGGGAAGAGAGCGGCATAGGCAAGGGCATACGCGGCTTTCCCAAGACGCAGGCCATAGTGGGCCTCTTCAGCAAGGCCAGAAACAAGGAGCAGTCCCTGCAGGACATCCTGCAGAACGAGTCGCCCCAGATCCTGCCCTATTCCCAGGAGCTCGGCCGGATCCATGAGGCCTACCAGGACTACAAGCGCAAGGCGGGCCTGCTCGACTACGACGATCTGCTCTATGAGCTGGAGGACGTCCTGCAGAAGGATCCCGAAGCCCTGCGCTATGTGCGATCCAGATATCAGCATATTCTGGTGGACGAATACCAGGACACCAATCTCGTGCAGGCACGTCTCATAGAGTACATGGCAGGCGAGCTCACCGAGGAGCGGTCGGTCATGGCCGTGGGCGACGAAGCCCAGTCCATCTATGCCTTTCGCGGCGCAACAGTCCGCAATATCCTGGACTTTCCGAACCGCTTCCCCAACACCCGCATCGTGGCCCTGGAGGAGAACTACCGATCCGTGCAGCCCGTGCTGCAGGTGGCCAACCGGGTCATGAGCTTTGCCACCGAAGGCTATGCCAAGGTGCTCAAGGCCGTCCGCACGGGCGGCAGCCCTGCCAGGGTGATCTGCTGCGGTTCGGACGTGGAGCAGGGCAAGTGCGTTGCCAGGCGCGTGGAGGCGCTGCTCAAGGATAACGAGCCCTCGGACATTGCCGTCCTGTTCCGTTCGGGCTACCAGTCCTACCAGGTCGAGGCCGAGTTGACGGCCCTTGGCATCAGGTACAGGAAATACGGCGGGCTGCGCATTCAGGAAGCGGCCCACGTCAAGGACCTGCTGGCCTATCTGCACCTCATCATCAATCCCAGGGACTATGCCGCCTTCAGCCGGGTGGCGCTCATGCACGACAAGATTGGCCCCAGGACGGCAGAAAAGATCTTTGCCGGAATCGACGTGCCCGAGGCAGAGAACCGCTTCCGGAAAAGCCATCCCCGTCTTTTCGAGGAACTGGATCTGCTGACCAGGCTTGCCGGAGAACAGGGCTCAGTTGCCGACACGGTGCGCGAGGTCATGACCGTCTATGAGCCGCATCTGCAGGAGCTCTACCCTGAAGACGCGTCCGTGCGCTGGCTGGGCCTGCAGGAAATCGCGTCCCTGGCAAGCGCAGCCGAGGAGCTGGATCTCTTTGTGGCCGAACTCCTGCTGGACAGCGTGGATCAGGAAGAACAGGACGAGGACTTTGTGACCCTCTCCACTATTCATTCCGCCAAGGGCCTGGAATGGAAGCACGTTCTCATCCTGGACCTTGTGGAAGGCCGTCTGCCCTCGCGCTTTGCCCTCCTGCGCCAGGAGACCATGGAAGAGGAGCGCCGGCTTATGTACGTGGCCTGCACCAGGGCCAGGGACAATCTCGAGCTCTACTGGTACAGGCGTTCGGAAAGTGCGGCCAGCTACGGCGGCGACTCGTTCTGCACGGCCAGCACCTTTCTGGACGAACTGGAGGAAGGCGACCGCATTCTCTGCAAGGGCAGCGCTACGGGCCGGATCATCCAGACCTCTGCTGCGAGCCACAGTGCCCCTGACATACCTGCCTGGCGCAGGATGCCTGCACAGGGCCAGGCTGCGCAGGCCGGCGAGCAGGACGGGAAGGAAGTCCGGAAGCAGGCCCGGGACGAGAATCAGGAGGACGGCCCGCTCGTGCCGGCCCTTGAGGTGCTGCCGGCCATCAGGGCCGGGAGCATCAGAAAATGCCGGCACAGCATCTTTGGCGAGGGCCTCATCATGGGCGTGCAGGACAACAATGTCCTGCAGATCAAGTTCCCTGTGCTAGGGATCAAGAACATCATGGCGTCCTTTATCTACGTTCAATCGAAGTAGGCCTGCAGCCGGAACCGGAGTGAAACAGGCCCGAAAACCTTGGCCCTGAACCTGCCGGAAAGAATCTGTCAGAAAAATGTTCCCAAACCCTGTCCGTTTGCCAGCCGGACGCTCAAGAAAAGGAGGCGGTGCGCTGTTCCCTTGCAAGGGAGCCTGTGCGCCGAAAAGTGATGACAGTCCACGTTGGAACCTTTCATTCCGAGGACGATATCCTCAATACCCTGGGACGCTATTTCCCCCTCCGAAAACCGGGCATACTGCTGGGCAGAGGCGATGACTGTGCCCTGCTGCCTGCCGGCAAGCCCCTTTCCGTCAGCACAGATCTCTTTCTGGAGGACGTGCACTTTCGGAGATCCTACTGTTCTGCCGAGGAAATAGGCCACAAGGCCCTGGCCTGCAACATCAGCGATCTGGCGGCCTGCGGCACGCGACCTCTGGCCTTTACCCTCAACCTGGGACTGCCAGCAGACCTGGATAATGCCTGGTTCAATGCCTTTCTGAGCGGCATGGGCTCCCTGGCTGCCAAGTACAACATGGCCCTGATCGGCGGCGATCTCTCGCGGACCAGGGATCTGCAGATTTCCGTTACGGTCATGGGCGAGGTGATAGGTGAAGGGGCCTTCCTTTCCCGTGGCGGCTCCATGCCTGGAGACGTGATTTTTGTGGTCGGTGCCCTGGGCCTTGCCCGCGTGGGCCTGCAGGAACTGGAGGCCCATGGCCGCGAGGCCGTTCAGGAATGGCCCAAGGCCTGTCAGGCACTGCTCAAGCCGGAACCCCGGGTGGACGCAGGGCTCATGCTGGCCAGGGTGGCCATGAATGCCAGGCCACCGGCACTGATGGACGTGTCCGACGGCCTTGTGCGCGACCTGCCGCGGCTTCTGGGCCAGACGGGCGAAATGGGCGTCTGGGGCGAACACGGCAGCGGCCTTGGCGCAGAGCTGATCATACCGGCCGGGCTTCTGCAGGCGGAGCTGCTTGAATGGAGCAGGCGTCACGGCCGCAATCCCGTGCACGAGGCCCTGATCGGCGGCGATGATTATGCGCTGCTTGGCAGCTGCGCACCGGACATGCTCTCGGCCCTGCATGCGGCTATTCCGGATTTCTGGGAAATAGGCGTGGTGACCGAAGGAGAGGCCATCTACTGCAACAGGGAACCCCTGTCTTCCCTCGAGGGCTTTGATCATTTCTCCTCGCAAGGCTAAAGGCCTGAAAAGGTACGGAGATGGGCATGAAACATCCTGAAGAACGCTGGCTTTCGTCCGTGGGCTGGACACGCAAGGACCTGCAACGATACGGAATAGACAGGGAAGAGTGCCGGCAGATTCTTACCGGCATGCTGGCTGCCTGCCGCGATGCCTGGACGTGCGGCTTTCTGCGCGGCTTCAACGGCAACATGAGCATGCGCCCCTCGGGGGCATCGGTCTTCTTCGTGACCGGGACAGGCGTGGCCAAGGGGCACATGACGGTCAGCGACATTTCCCTGGCACGGGCAGACGGGACCCTGATCTGCGGCAGGCCCTTGTCCAGCGAGACCGCCATGCATGCAGCCATCTACCGCAGGCGCAGCGACGTGAGCTGTATTCTCCACGTGCATCCTGCGGCCCTGCTGGCTCTGTCCCTGCGTGTGCCAAGGGAGCAGATGCTGGCCCTGTCCCTCTTCGAGGCCCAAGTCTGGCGCGACAGGCTGGGCTTTGTGGGCGCCATTACGCCTGGGGGAGCCATGCTGGCAGAACATGTGGCCGCCTGTCTTGGCGACGAGCACATTCAGGCCGTCTTCATGGCAAGGCACGGCCTGTGTGCCGCAGGCAACGATCCCGTCCAGGTGCTGGGTATCTGCGAGCAGATGGAGCATCTGGCCGCAACGCAGCTCCTTTCCCTGCAGTAGGGGCAATTCGGCAGCCTCTGCAAAAAATCTGTCTTGTCGCTTCACAGGCGACACACCTGACCTGGCTTTCTGCTAGTGATGAGGACATGTCCAAAGGGGCACTTCCTGTTCCCTCGGGGCAAAAAGTTGTACGAACGCTCTTGCAGAAACGGAGGCAGTATGAGCCGGGATCTTTGTGAAATCGTCTTCATTCTCGACAACAGTGGCTCCATGGCAGGCCTGGAAGGCGATACCATTGGCAGCTTCAACGGCGTGCTGAACACGTGGAAGAAGAAGGGTGTGCCGGTGCTCGTTTCCACGGTGCTCTTCAATCACGAGTGCAGGGTTCTCTTTGATCGCGAACCCATTGCCCATATCCGGGCAATGACCAGCAGGGACTACAGCGTGGGCGGATGCACGGCCCTCTATGATGCCGTGGGCGGAGCCATCAACCATGTCAGGTGGGTGCACAGGGCCCTGCGTCTGGAGGATGTACCAGGACAGACCCTTTTTGTTATCATCACGGACGGAGAGGAAAATTCCAGCCGCGAGTACAGCCGGAAAAACATCCGCAGCATGATTGACGAGCAGAAGAAGCAGGGCTGGGAATTTGTCTTCCTGGGCGCCGATATTGATGCCGAGGCAGGCTGCGACGATTTGTCCCTGGACAGGCGCAGTGCCGTGAATGTGCAGCGCAGTGCTGCAGGAGTGCAGGCAAGCTTTGCCTTTCTGGCAGACGAGATCCCACAGTTTCTGGCAAGCCGCTCTCAGGACAAGACGACGGATGACGGTGCTGCGGGGGAAAAGGTCTGCTGGAGTGCTGCCTTTGATCGCTGGCAGGACGACACAAAGAGAAGCAGATAAGAGGAAGGGCAGGTCTCTGTCCCGGAAAGGGATGGGACAGAGGCCTGCCTCTGCATGGTGCAGGTCCCTTTGTACACAATGTATCGAATGGACAGGGGCCGCAAAAAAGAGCTGAGAAGGCGGGCTGCTTCACGGACAGAAAAACAGCCATGACAGGTGTCTTGCGCTAGTCGCCGCAGGCCTTGAAATTGTAGACGGGCCGGATGATCCTGAGCACGTCGGCAGTGGGGCCTATGTTGTCCAGAATGTTCTGCATGGTCTTGTAGGCCATGGGGCATTCGTCGATGGTGGAGGCGTTCACGGAGGTGGAATAGATGCCGCTCATCTGGGCCGCGAACTCGTCCACCGTGAAGCTGCGTCTCGCCTTGTGGCGGCTCATCAGCCGGCCGGCACCATGGGGTGCGGAGCAGTTCCAGTCCTCGTTGCCCTTGCCGACACAGATGAGGCTGCCGTCGCGCATGTTGATGGGGATGAGCAAAAGCTCGTCCTTGCGGGCAGAGACGGCGCCCTTGCGCAGGATCATGTTTTCCGTGTCGAGATAGTTGTGGATGGTCGTGAACTGCTCTTCCACATGCAGGTTCATGCAGGAAAGAATTTCTTCCATCATGGCCCTGCGGTTGAGCAGGGCAAAGCGCTGCACGATCTTCATGTCGTGCACATACTGATCAAAGAGATCGCCGCGCACATAGGCCAGATCCCTCGGAACCGGGCAGCGGACTGTGGCCTTGAGTTCCTTGAGCCGGGCATGAATTTCCCTGGCCCGGCCTTCGGCCTTGAGCCGTTCCACCAAGGCCTTGCGGCTGGCCTCATCAGAACCGTTGAGGACCTGAAAGCCGGCTTCCTGATAGTAGTGGGCCACTTCCAGGCCCAGGTGACGACTGCCGGAATGAATGACAATGTAGATCCGGCCCTCGTCGTCCTTGTTCACTTCGATGAAGTGATTGCCGCCGCCCAGGGTGCCTATGCTCAGTTCCGCACGCTTGCGGTGCACGTGACTGAGGCAGCACAGCTCCTTGAGGTTGATCTCCGCAAGCAGGGCGTGCGGACTCTTTCTGGTGGCAAAGCCTGCCGGTATCTTTTCGTGAATCAGGGCGTCAAGCTGTGGCAAATCCAGGTGATCTTCACTGATACGCACGGTTTCCATGCCGCAGCCGATATCGACGCCCACGAGATTGGGCACGATGGTATCGGTGATGGTCATGGTGGTGCCAATTGTGCACCCTGCACCGGCATGCACATCCGGCATGAGGCGGATGCGGCTTGCAGCGACAAATTCCTGATCGCACAGTTCCCGTATCTGGGCCAGGGAGACACTGTCCACATCATCGGTAAACACCTTGGCAGTGTTGTACGTTCCCTTGACTTCGAGCATGTTTTCCTCGTTTTTCCACGGCCTGCTGTCTTCCTTCCTGCACAAGCGGATCAAACTTGTCAGGAACAGGAGAGCACAGACCTGTTCTTCTGCATGCAACGGAAGAAGTAGCTTCTTGTAAGAAAATATATCAGGACTGTCAATACATTTTTGGAAAAAGAAAGAGCAGTCTGGACGCTTTTATTCGTCGGCATCCATGTCGGAAAAGAACCGGGATATGATGTCATTTGATACGAGCATGCCTTCCGGTGTCAGGGCAAAATACATGCTTCCATTGTTCTGGAGACTGTTTTTATCAGTGTCGCCGTCTCCTTTAGTATCGTGGCGGACGAGAGCAGCCAGTCCGTTCTTGAGCAGTGCCTGCACAAGGGACCTGTTTTCTTCCAGAAAATCCCGGCCGCAGGCCTGTCGGTAGCGTGGGAGGCAGAGGCCCCTGGCTGTGCGCAGGCTGAGCATGACCAGTTCCTCGGTCCTCGTGGACGGAGACAGGACTTCTGTTTCTGGCAGAATGGTGCCCTGCGTCATGCGCTCAAGCCACAGGCCGACATCTTCCGGCTGGGAAAAGCGCACATTCTTCAGGGTGGAGACGGCGCCAGGACCCAGGCCCAGGTAGTCCTGCTGCTGCCAGTAGCCCATATTGTGGCGGCAGGCATGACCTTTTCGTGCGTAGTTGGAAATCTCGTAGTGGCTGAAGCCCTGGCCTGCAAGCAGGGCATGGCCCTCCAGAAACATGGCTGCCGTCACCTCGTCGGAAGGCAGGTCGAGCCGTCCCCTGGCAACAGCCTCGGCCAGGGGCGTGCCTTCTTCCAGGGTCAGGCTGTAGGCGGAAAGGTGGTCCGGGCCAAGGGCGCAGGCGCGCTGCAGCACGTCGAGCCAGCCCTTCAGGCTCTGTCCCGGCAGCCCCCAGATGAGATCCATGCTGAAGGAGCGAAAGCCTGCCGCATGAATGGCCTCGCAGGCCTGGTGGACCTGCCTTGGGCCGTGAATGCGGCCAAGGAGCCTGAGCTCTTCTTCGTCGAGGCTCTGCACGCCCAGGGAGAGCCTGTTGATGCCGGCCCTGCGAAAGTCCAGGGCCCGCTCCCTTGTGTGCAGGGAGTCGGGATTGGCCTCTAGAGTGATTTCCGCATCCTCTGCCAGGGCAAAGCTCCCTGCCAGATCGTCCAGAAGGCGGCCCACGTCTGCCGGCTCAAGCAGGCTCGGCGTGCCGCCGCCAAGGAAGATGCTGGTGACGCGCTGATCCTCAGAGTCGGGCACAAGATCGGCCACATGGGTGCGCCACCAGGCCAGTTCCCTGTGCAGGCCGTGCAGATAGTCCGGGGGAACAGGCCTGTGGTTCAGTGCACTGGAATAGAAGGCGCAGTAGGCGCAGCGTTTGCGGCAGAAGGGAACATGTATGTAGACAAGCATGGCGAAGGACGACAGGGATGACTGTCCGAAATCTTTGGGGCGGGTTCAGGGAGCAGGAAGGCCACGCAAGGCCGCGAAGTCAGGGAAGGGCCGGGACAGGAAAGAGGAACCTGGCGGCAGGACAGGAGGCGCAGCGGAGAGACGGGCCTGGCCGATCAACTGCCGGAAAAGACAGGCAAAGCGGGCAGCGGAGCCCGGGAATAAGACTTGGCAAGAGAGGCTTTGTGCAGGTATAGTCCTTGTCTCTGAAAAAAAAGGAGTTTGACCTTTATGGATATTCGTTTTCAAGCAGGCGGCGAAGACAAGTGGTCTGCCGACATTGCCCTGGTTCCGATATGGGAAGGGGAAAAAATCTTGGAAACATGCCCGGAACTTGGTGAAGCTGCACCCTTCCTGCAGATTGCTCCCGGCATGAGGGATGTGGCAGGGCGCGACAAGGAGATCAGCATTGTCTACGGACATCCCGATCTGCCCTATTCCCGTGTCATGTTTATCGGCCTGGGCAAGCAGAAGTCCGGGCAGGGCGTCGAGGGGGCGATCCGGGAGGCCTTTGCCAGAGCTGTCCGCAGGGTCAGGGCCATGCATCTGACATCGGTGCATATTCCTTTTTACTGCTTCAGGCGTCTTGGCAATGGCATCCGTCTTCTGGAAGAGGCCGTCTATGCCTGCGTCCTGGCCAATCACGAGATCACGCTGTTCAAGCAGACCACAAGGGACGAACTGCTGCCCAGAGTCGAATGGCTGGCTGTGGGCTTCAGGGACGAATTTGTGCCCGATCAGGCACGGGTTGCGGCCAGACGTGGTGAAACGGCTGCCCTGGCTGTGAACAGGGCCAGGGACCTTGCCAATACGCCAGGCAACATCCTCTTCCCCGATGCCTTTGCCAGCAAGGTCCAGCTGGCAGCCCGGGAGCGGGGCGTGCGCTGCGAGGTTCTGGATGAACAGGACCTGGAGCGCGAGGGCTTTGGAGCCCATCTGGCCGTGGGCAGGGGCGGGGCCCATCCGCCCCGTCTGGTCGTTCTGGAGTATGCTCCAAAGGGGCATGAGGACGAACAGCCTCTGGTGCTGGTGGGCAAGGGCATCACCTTTGACTCCGGTGGCCTTTCTCTCAAGCCGTCTGCCAGAATGCATCTCATGAAGAGCGACATGACCGGCGCAGCCGCGACCTTTGCCGCCCTCATGGCCCTGGCCGAGGAAGAAGTACCCCACCGGGTCGTCGGTCTGCTTGCTTTGGCAGAAAACATGCCCGATGGCAATGCCACCCGTCCCGGCGACGTGGTCACGGGCCTGTCCGGCGACAGGATAGAAATCGTCAATACCGACGCCGAAGGCCGCCTTGTGCTCTGTGATGCCCTCACCTATGCCCAGAAGCGCTGGAATCCCGCTGCCGTCGTTGACGTGGCAACGCTCACCGGCGCCTGCGCCGTGGCCCTGGGCGATGAAGTGGCAGGCCTCTTCTGCAATGACACGGCTCTTGCGGAACGGGTGATCAGCGCCGGACACTGTGCCGGGGAAAACTACTGGCAGCTGCCTCTGTGGCCTGGCTACAGGAAGAAGCTGACAAGCCCGGTGGCCGATATCTGCCATACTTCGTCAAGCCGGGAAGGCGGCGCCATCACGGCAGCCCTCTATCTTGAGCACTTCATCCAGGACGACACGCTCTGGGCCCATCTGGACATTGCCGGCGTGGACTGGTCGGACGAGGGCTCTGCCCTGTGCAGCAAGGGCGCCACGGGTTTTGCCACACGCACATTACTTGAACTGGGACGCGGAGGCCTTGCATGAGCGGCAAAGTGTATCTGATTGGGGCAGGCCCCGGAGATTTCGGCCTGCTGACCCTGAAGGCCAGGGATGTCCTGGCCAGGGCTGACGTGGTTGTCTACGACGCACTGGCCAATGCCAGTTTCCTTTCCTTTGCCGGCAAGAACGCAGAGCGCATCTACGTGGGCAAGATTGCCGATCAGCATGCCCTGAAGCAGCACGAGATCAATGCCCTGCTTGTGGCCAAGGCCAGGGAGGGCAAGATGGTGGCCCGCCTCAAGGGCGGCGATCCCTACATCTTCGGCCGCGGCGGCGAAGAGGCCCAGGAACTGCTGCAGGCAGGCGTGCAGTTCGAGGAAATCCCCGGCATTTCCTCCACCATTGCGGCTCCGGCCTACGCCGGCATTCCCCTGACGCACAGGGACTATGCCTCTTCCGTCACCATTGTCACGGGCCACGAGAATCCGGACAAGGCACAGAGCGCCATCAACTGGTCCGCCCTGGCCCGCAGTGCCTCCACTCTGGTCTTTGTCATGGGCATGAAGAACCTGCCCTTCATCGTGCGCAATCTTCTGGCCGAAGGCCTGCCTGCTGACACGCCCGCAGCCCTTGTGTACAGGGGCACGACGCCGCAGCAGCGCTCCCTTGTCTCCACCCTGGAGCAGCTGTCCGAGGAGGCAAAAAAGCACGGCTTCACCAACCCCTCTGTCATCGTGGTCGGCAAGGTGTGCCAGCTGCACGACGAACTCAACTGGTTCGAGCAGCGTCCCCTGTTCGGCCGGCGCATTGTGGTGACCAGGGCCAGGGAGCAGGCCAGCGGCCTGGCTGCCCGGCTGCAGGAACTGGGCGCCGAAGTCATCGAATTTCCGACCATACGCATTGATCCCCTGCCCGACGAGAGCAGGCTTGATCAGGCCGTGGCCGAGCTTGCTTCCTATCAGTGGGTCATCTTTACCTCCGTCAACGGCGTGCGCTTCTTCTGGAAGGCCCTGCGCAGGCAGGGAAGTGATGCCAGGGCTCTTGCCTCCTGCCGCCTTGTGGCCATAGGCCCTGCCACGGCCAGTGCGCTGGAGGCCCACGGACTGCATGCGGACCTTGTGCCCGAGAAGTACGTGGCCGAAGGCGTGGTGGAAGCCCTGCGCAAACAGGGACCGCTGGACAAGGCACGCTTCCTTCTGCCCAGAGCTGCCAGGGCCAGGGAAGTGCTGCCCGAGGCCCTGCGCGAGGCCCATGCCGTGGTCGACGTGGTGCCCTGCTACGAGACTGTGCCCGAGGAAGCTCCCAGGCAGGAAGTCCTTGATCGCATTCTGGCCGGGGAGGTGGACTGTGTCACCTTCGGCTCCTCGTCCACGGTGGAAAACTTCCTTTCCCTGGTTCCGGCAGCGGTCATGAAGGAACATCCTTCCGTGCTTCTGGCAGCCATAGGGCCCGTGACGGCGCAGACCCTGGCACAGCACGGCCTTGCGGCACAGATACAGCCCGAAAACTACACCATTCCCCATCTCGTGGACGCCCTGATTGCCCATTACGGCAAATAAAGAGGAGATCCTATGTCTCTGCCCATAGCAATACTTGCCTCTGGAAACGGAACCAATGCCCAGGCCATGATTGATCTCATGCAGGCCGGCGTCCTGGATGTGGACATACGTCTTGTGTTCAGCAACCGTCCCAATGCCAGGGTCCTGGAACGTGCCCGGGCCGCAGGACTGCCCTGGAAGATGGAAGATCATACAAAGTATGCCAGCCGCGAGGCCTTTGACGCCGTCATGGTGCAGGCCATCCGCGAAAGTGGTGCCGAGGTCATTGTGCTGGCAGGCTACATGCGTCTTTTGACCCAGGGCTTCCTGGAAGCCTTTCCGCAGAAGGTCATCAACATCCATCCCTCGCTCCTGCCGGCCTTTGGCGGCGGCGTGCACGCCGGTGCCGATGCTGTGGAGTACGGAGTGAAGCTGTCCGGCTGTACCGTGCACTTTGTAGACATGAAGGTAGACAGCGGCCCGGTCATCATTCAGGCTGCCGTGCCCTGCAATGCCGAAGACAGTACCGACGATCTGATGAATCGCATCCATGTCCTGGAACACAGAATCTATCCCCAGGCACTGCAGTGGCTGGCCGAAGGCCGGGTCAGCGTGCAGGGCCGCCATGTGCACATAGCCGGGGCAGACAGGGAACTGGCCAAGCAGCCGGAAAACTGCCTTGTCTGGCCGCCGCTGGAAAAGGGCTTCTAGGGGGTGCAGAACAGCCTCTGGAGACGCCCTGAGGAGACCATGCCATGCTGCTCAAATTCCCTCTGATGATGCTGCTTGCAGGCCTTGTCTGGGCCGTGACAAGCCTTGTCTGCGTGTCCGACGCCCGCGCCGTGGCGGACCCCGTGGATCTGTATGTTGAAGCCATGCTGGATGCCGATGTGGAGAGCCTGGATCGCCTGCTGGCGTCCAACTTCATCTTCATAGGCTCCAACGGGCATGTGCAGGACAAGGAGCATTTTCTGCAGACCATTGCGCAGAAGAAGCTCATTGTGCACAAGGCCTCCTTCAAGAACCTGCGCGAGTCTTCGGCAGGTCCCGTGCGCCTTGTGACCGGCAACGGCGTGTTTACGGCCGTTTCGGATGTGCCTCTGCCCTCCGGGCTCATGCGCGTCAGTCTGGTTTCGGATTGCACGGGCAAGCGCGAGCGCATCGTGCTTGTCCAGCTGACCCCGGTTATTCCCACGGCCCAGTGCGAGGACGGCAACTGCCTGATTCGCTGACAGGCTGACAGGACCCCGAGCCTTCATCCTCGACACCAATTCACCACGACAAAAGAGCCCCCGATCCACGCGGACCGGGGGCTCTTGTTATGCTGCCGGGTATTCAGGCCTAGAGTTCGGGCGGCAGCTCGTCAAGCTCCTTCTGGGAGAAGACCGGGCCGTCGAGGCAGACGTACTTTCCGCCAATGCCGCAGCGGCCGCAGATGCCGATACCGCACTTCATGCGCTTTTCCAGAGTGGTGTAGACGTTTTCGTGCGGGAACTTCAGTTCGTCCAGGGCCTGCAGGGTGAACTTGATCATGATGGGCGGACCGCAGAGCACGGCAATGCAGTTGTCCGGACTGGGATTGAGTTCACGCAGGACGTTGGGGATGAGCCCCACCTTGTGCGGCCAGCCCTCGGCTTCCCTGTCGATGGTCAGGGTGCAGTCGAGATCGGGACGCTCCATCCAGTCCTTGAGCTCGTAGCTGTAGGCCATGTCCTGGGGGGAACGACCGCCGTAGAGCAGGCTGATGGTGCCGTAGTCCTCCTTGTGTTCAAGGACATGCAGCATGATGGTGCGGATGGGCGCCATGCCGATGCCGCCGCCGATGAAGAAGATGTTCTTGCCCTTCCACAGCTCGTAGGGGAAGGGGCGTCCGAGGGGTGCACGGACACCGACCTTGTCACCCTTGCAGAGATTGTGGATGGCCTGGGTCACTTCACCGGTCAGCATGACGGAGAACTGCAGGTAGTCCTTCTGGGACGGCGGGGAATTGATGACGAAGGTGGATTCGCCGGCGCCGAAGACGGAGAGCTGTCCGACCTGGCCGGGTTCGTAGGTGAAGTTCCTGGCCTTTTCCGGATCATCGAGGGTCACACGTATGGTCTTGATGTTGGGCGTTTCCTGGATGACTTCCAGAACGGTCGCTTCCATGGGCCTGTATGGATTTCCGGCAGTGATGGGGCGGGCCACCACAGGGGTCAGCTTGCTGCCATCACTCTTGGGAGTCAGTGCTATCTTGGGTTTCACGGCTGCCTTGGCCTCCTTGATGTCAGATTGCGGCTCTTGTGCAGGCGCATTGCTCTGAGCAGCTGCGGGTGCGTCAGCGCCCTCGGGCGCAGGCTCCTGGGCTTCCTGGGCCGCAGGAGCTTCCTCGGGAGCATTGTCTGCCTTACTGACGGCAGGCGCTTCGGCTTCCTCGCGGACCTGAGGGGCTGGAGCCTCTTCCTTCAGAACAGGCGCTTCGGCTTCCTTGCGGACCTGTGGCGCAGGAGCTTCTTCCCTGACCACGGGAGCAGCGGCTGCAGTCTGAAGAGCCTGCTGCTCCTCGGCCTGGACAGGGCTTGCGACGGCGGCTTCCTCGGTCACGGGAGCAGCAACCTTCTTCTTCTGCGCAGCAGACTTGGAGGCTGTGCTCCTGGTGGTCTTGGTGGCCGTGCTCGCCTTGGGCTTGGCTGCAGCCGGCTTCTTGGTCGTTGTCTTGGTGCGTTTTGTTGCCATTGCCTACTCCTTTTCACCCAGGGCAACGGCATCAAGCACAATCTGCCTGATGTCAATGCGGGCGGGGCAGTTGCTGATGCAGCGGCCGCAGCCCATGCAGGAGAAGGCACCCCAGTTTTCTGGGTAGGTGGCAAACTTGTGGGTCACGCGCTGACGCATGCGTTCGGCTTTGGCAGCACGGGGATTGTGACCGCTGGCTTCTCTGGTGAAGAGGGAGCTCATGCAGTTGTCCCAGCTGCGGATGCGGCGTCCGGGCTTGCCCATGCCGCTGCCTTCGTCTGTGATGTTGAAGCAGTAGCAGCTCGGGC
The DNA here is from genome assembly GCA_019113165.1 of Candidatus Desulfovibrio intestinipullorum. Classification (GTDB taxonomy): domain Bacteria; phylum Desulfobacterota; class Desulfovibrionia; order Desulfovibrionales; family Desulfovibrionaceae; genus Desulfovibrio; species Desulfovibrio intestinipullorum. The sequence goes on along the minus strand of DXHV01000073.1, from coordinate 68,344 downwards.
AGAAGTAGGTACAGGCGCCACAGGAAAGGCAGCGCTCGGTTTCCTTCTTCCAGAAGTCCGTGTCCGTGAAGCGTGCCAGCACGCGGTCAGGAGCAAGGGAGAGGTCGGGCTTCTTGCTGAGCGTGGCCCAGGCAGCCTTGCGGGTCTCCATGACCTCCTTTTCCCTGTCCTGGCCGTCGGCCAGAGGGCTTGCTTCCAGAACAGCCTTGCCCTTTTCGGTCACAGCCTGCAGGACATAGCCGTCGCCAAGCTCGGTCATGAGGATGTCCGAGCCCTCGGGGGAGGAAGGACCACCGCCAACCCAGTGACAGAAGCAGGTGTTGCAGCCGGAGTTGCAGGTCAGGGTGACCACGGTCAGACTGTTGCGTCTGGCTGCGTAATAGGGGTCCTTGTAGAGGCCGTTCAGGAAGGGACGGTCCAGGGTGGCATAGCCCCTGGCGTCGCAGGCCCTGCAGCCGAAGACCACGGTGGGCGTGGCCTCGGGGGTGTCGTCAAGGTGCAGCAGGAACTTGTCCGGCTCGTCGGGGTTCCTGGTCTTTTCGTAGGTGACCAGGGTCTCGCTCGGCGGCAGCACGGCTTCCTTGGCGGGAACCGTGGGCTTGTCCAGGGTGAAGTCCATGCCTTCCTTCCAGGGGGCAAAGACCACGGACGGCTTGACCGCCTGCTTGACCACAGGCACAAGCACCCGGTTCTCCTTGGCGAAAAAGGCGAGGAGAGCCGGGAGATCAGAGGATTTTGCGAATCTGTAGGTGCTCATCTCACAGCTCCCTTTGCTTGATATTCGTCTCTTCAACCTTGTAGCACAACAGGGGCGGTGTCGCTGTGCTGTCCATGCCGCTCTTGTAGTTGAAGAGCTGTCCTATGATGCGGACCAGCTGCTGGCGCAGGGCCAGAATCGGAATGCCCACAGGACAGGCACGCTGGCATTCGCCGCACAGTGTGCAGCGACCGGCCAGATGCATGGCATGGATGTACTGGAAGTAGATCTTTTCGCGGACATTCCATTCCTGGGAAATGAAATGGGGCTCGCGTGTTTCGGCAATGCAGTAGTCCTTGCAGACGCACAGGGGACAGGCGTTGCGGCAGGCGTAGCAGCGCAGGCAGCGATCCATCTCGCCCTTCCAGAAGGAGAAGCGCTGTTCCAGGGTCATGGCATCCAGCATGGCCAGTTCCGGAGGCGTCGAAGGCGTCCCCTTGATTTCCGGTGCCGTGCCGAAGATGTCGTCCGCGTCCTTGGCCAGGGGCATGGAGCAGTTGTAGCACTTGCCCTGGGCGTAGTCGGTGATGCAGAAGCGGTGCGGCTTCCCGTCGGCCGTGATGGTGACACCGGCCTCGTCGTACTCGACCTTGTCGATCTGGGAGTAGCGTCCCAGTTCCCTGTCGATGCGGGCCATGTCAAAGGTCCCTTCGCAGGGCAGGGCGAAGAGAACGATGTTATCCTTGTCAATGAGCTTTTCCTGCAGCATTTCCACAATGGAGCGGGAATCGCAGCCTTTGACCACAACACCGATCTTTTTCACCTTGTCCAGGGGCACGGCCTTGCCGATCATTTCGTTCACATAGGTCGCAGGGTTGTTGACGTTGAACGGACCCCAGACCAGGCGGTCCACGTCTTCTTCTGTGCGCATGAACAGAGGCACCGTGTGGGCAGCGTCGTAGCCCTGCTGCCAGCCGATGACCACGTCAAGATCCTTGATCTTGCTCTTGATGCAGGCCTTGAGCTCGTCCAGGGGGGCCTTCTGGCCGGTCCCCAGGGGACGCAGAGGCTTGAGGGCCATGTCGGCCATTTCCAGCAGCGGTTCGGCATCTTCCAGGCGCGGAGCAGGTCCGAGCTCGTGAATGCGCTGGGTAAAGCTGGTTACAACCTGCTGCCAGCGCTGTCCTTCGGAGGCAGAGACCCAGGTGTATTCAAAGCGCCTGTCGTCAATGCCCAGGATGGGCAGGAACTGCTTGAGCACTTCCAGACGCCGTCTGGCGTAGAAGTTGCCTGCGGAGTAGTGGCAGTCATTGGGGTGACAGCCGGAAATGAGCACGCCGTCAGCACCGTTGAGCAGGGCTCTCAGCACAAAGAGGGGGTCTATGCGTCCGGAACAGGGGACGCGAATGATACGCAGATCCGTAGGCTGAGTGGCACGGGCCACACCTGCCGTATCTGCGCCGCCGTAGGAGCACCAGTTGCACAGGAATGCAACGATCCTGAGCTCTTTGCCTTCTAATACTGGCATAGTAAGTTCACCTCCGCAAGAATCTCATTGTCTGTGGCATGGGAGAGCTGAATGGCACCCTGCGGGCAGGTAGAGGTACATATGCCGCAGCCCTGGCAGACTGTGTCAATGACCTTGGCCTTGAGCTGGCCACGGAAGGTTTCTTCCTTGATGGCACCGAAGGGGCAGCAGCGGATACACTTGCCGCATGCAACGCAGCGAGCGGGGTTGACATGAGCAATCTGTGGATCGTTTTCGAGCTTGTCACGGCTGAACAGGGCCAGCACCTTGGCAGCGGCTGCAGAGCCCTGGGCCACGGAACTGGGGATGTCCTTGGTACCCTGGCACACACCGGCCAGAAACACGCCGGCTGTATTAGTTTCCACGGGACGCAGCTTGGGATGGCCTTCCAGGAAGAAGCCGTACTGGTCGTAGGAAATGCGCAGCTTTTCGGCCAGATGGGAGGCTCCGTGACTGGCTTCGATGCCCACGGCAAGAACAACCAGGTCACAGGTGACCTCGATGCGCTGGCCGAGCAGCGTGTCGACGCCGCAGACCACATACTGGCCATTGCCGTCGGGGTAGATCTTGGAGACACGGCCGCGGATGTATTCCGTGCCGTATTCCTCGATGGCCCTGCGGGTGAACTCGTCATAGAGCTTGCCCACGGCGCGGATGTCCATGTAGAAGACATAGGACTGGGAATCCGGGATGTGGTCCTTGGTCAGGACGGCCTGCTTGGCCGTGTACATGCAGCAGAAGCCCGAGCACAGGGGGCGTCCGATGGATTTGTCCCTGGAGCCCACGCACTGGATGAAGACGACCTTCTTGGGTTCCCTGCCGTCGGAAGGACGGACAATGTGGCCACCGGTCGGGCCGGAGGCATTGAGCAGGCGCTCGTACTGCAGGGAGGTGATGACGTCGGGGTACTTGCCGCCGCCGTATTCCTGGTACACGGTCCAGTCCATGAGATCGTAGCCCGTGGCGGCAATGACGCTGCCGACCTTGACGGTGATGATCTCGTCCTGCATCTTGTAGTCAATGGCCTTGGTGGGGCAGACCTTGGCGCAGACACCGCACTTGCCCGAGGTGAGCATGCGGCAGTACTGCGGATTGATGGAGGCGCGCTTGGGAATGGCCTGGGGGAAGGGAATGTTGATGGCCGTGGTGAGGCCCATGTTCTCGTTGAAGCGGTCCGGCACCTTCTTGCTCGGGCATTTTTCCGTGCAGGTTCCGCAGCCTGTGCACTTGCTCCAGTCCACATAGGTGGCCTTTCTGCGGATTTTCACGTCGAAGTTGCCCACATAGCCCGTAATGTCGTCCACTTCGGAACAGGCATAGAGGGTGATGTTGGGATGCTGGGCCACGTCCACCATCTTGGGGCCAAGAATGCAGGCGGAGCAGTCCACGGTGGGGAAGGTCTTGTCCAGCTTGGCCATCTTGCCGCCAATGGTCGGTTCCTTTTCCACCAGGATGACGGGAATGCCGCCGTCGGCGCAGTCCAGGGCGGCCTGAATGCCGGCGACACCGCCGCCAATGACCAGGACGCTCTTGGTGATGTCAAAACGCTGGGCGAACAGGGGCCTGTTGTTGCGCAGCTTTGCAACGGCCATGCCGATTAGTTCGCAGGCCTTGTTGGTATTGGCGACCATATCCTTGCCGATCCACGAGACGTGTTCGCGGATATTCGCCATTTCAAACATGTAGCGGTTGAGACCTGCACGTTCCACGGTGCGGCGGAAGGTCGGCTCGTGCATGCGCGGAGAACAGGAGGCCACGACGACACCGGTCAGGTTGTAGTCGTGAATGGCCTGTTCTATGGCCGCCTGGCCGGGCTCGGCACAGGTGTACATGAGGTCGGTTGCGTAGACCACGTCAGGCAGGGCAAGTGCACTTTCGGCCGCAGCCTTGCAGTCGACCGTGCCTGCGATATTGCTGCCGCAATGACAGACAAAGACGCCAATTCTCATGCCTTGCCTCCTTGAGCTTCCCTGACGGCTGTATTCAAGGCCTTGATTTTATCCACAACCTTGTCCGGACGGGCGCAGAGCTTGTCGAGACCAAGTTCCTTCTCGTCACAGCCGAAGGCAAGGCCCATCAACTGGGTATAGTACAGGACAGGCATGTCGAAGCGGGTCTTGGCCTGTCTGCCGGCCTGCTTCTGTCTCAGGTCCAGATTCATCTGGCACAGGGGACAGCAGACGGCAATGCAGTCGGCTTCCATTCTGGTGGCCAGCTCAAGGATGCGTCCGGAATTGACAGAGGAGAGCGGGCGGTGGGGAATGCCGGAGGCAGCGCCGCAGCATTCGGTCTTCAGGGGAAAGTCCAGAATGTCCGTGGCACCACAGGCAGCCAGCAGGCTTTCCATGAGCGTGGGATTTTCGGGGTCTCCGAAGTTCATCAGTTCGGCCGGGCGGCTCATGAGACAGCCGTAGTAGGGCGCAATGCGCAGGCCGGCAAGGCTCACGCGCACATGGGACGCGATCTGCTCGGCATCGAACATCCTGCCTATCATCTGCATGACCGAGGTCGCTTCGGGCAGATCGTTCCTGGAAGGCTCGTCCAGAAGCTCGTCCACGCGCTTGCGGAACTCGGGATTCTTCATGCGTTCCTTGGCATGGAGGAGGTTGGAGAGACAGCTCGGACAGGGGGTCATCACCACGTCAGCGCCCTGCTGGGCAGCCTGCATGAGGTTGCGGGTGCACAGGGCGGCAGACAGCTCGGAGCTGATGGCATGGGCCGGGGTGGAACCGCAGCAGTTCCAGTCCGTGATTTCGCTGGAAACGAGCCCCAGTACACGACAGACTGCTGCGCTGGAAAGCTCGTAGTCCAGAGAAGAGCCTTTGGCAGAACAGCCGGGGTAGTAGCCAATGTTCATGGACGCACTCCTTCGCGCTTGGCACGTTCCTGATAGCGTTTGAAGATGCGTCCGACAGCCTTGGCACCACCATCAGGAATGACATGGGGCTTGAAGCCGAGCTTGCCCTTGCTCAGGGCAGCGGGAGCGAGATCCACATCTGTAGTCAGACGCAGGGAACGAAGCATGTACAGGACCATGGTGCCGATTTCGAAGCTGCGGCCAAAGGCCTGTACGGTATTGAGGAAGGACATCCAGAATTTGTCCATGCGCGGAACCGCGACAATATTCTCGCGGCGGGCCATGTGACGCAGTGTTTCCATGACGCTGGCAACATCAATATTGTTGGGGCAGCGCAGGGAACAGGTGGAACAGGACAGGCACATCCAGATGGACTGAGAGTGCAGGACCTTGTCTTTGAGGCCGAGCTGCACGGCACGCATGACCTGATTGGCCTGCATGTCGTAGGTAAAGGCAGCCGGGCAGCCAGCTGTGCAGTTTCCACACTGATAGCAGTTGGAAACATTTTGCCCGCTTTCGGCCTCCACCTCCTTGATGAAGGAGACATCCCGGCCGCGGACAATGTTAAGGGGGCTATCTTGCATAGGGACTCCTCAGAGAAACCCGTTGGCGATCACGGAAGACTATTCCGATGAGAACATGTTTCTCACATGCCGTGCTTCTTTATACAGGAGCGGTACAAGTAGGAAAGTCTGTAGAAGCAGGGGAACAACTATCCATTGTTGCCGTGATCCCGCAGAGTGCATCACCAGACAACACCCCTCAACAGGGAGGGGTTTGACGGCAGCCTGTGAAGAAGAGGACATTGTGTTACATACTACCTGTTTCTGGCAAAAAAGGCTAGTACTCAATCCTTTTCCGATGCCTTGTCTGAAACGGGCAAGATGTTGAAAATAATTGACTTTACAGGGAAAGGGGGTCTGAAACCGGATTTGTTCCACAAGTTTCCGCTCCTGTGCCTGCCGGCGTCAAATCGGCCATATGCTTGCCGATACAGCGATCGAAGACGATCGGTTTCGGGGAAGAGGCACTTTTTTTTGTGACAATGGTGACTACCTGTCTGCAGGGGCGGACAGGCCAGCCGTCCCGATGTCCCGGTGAAACAGGCCGGGGCCGACAGGCCTTTTGTTTTTTTGAGGCCGGATTTATGCTCCCTGCTGGCAGGGATCTCGTCCATTCTTCCTCCCTGCACGCATTGTCCTGCACGAACGTTCCGGATCCTGTTCCGGATCCGTCCCCCAACCTTCAACAGTTCCAGTCTGATCATGCACCGGATCATCTGTCCGGTCGTCCGCCTGATCATCAAATAACGGGGAAGCCTCATGCCCAATCACGACTATCTTATCCTGCACGGGATCAATCTGAACATGTTCGGCCGCCGTGACGCACGGATTTACGGAACAGCCACCCTGGAGGACATCAACAGCGCGCTCCTCAATGTGGCCGGCCAGATGGGCGTCCGCCTGGACTTCTTCCAGAGCAATCTGGAAGGAGCCATGGTGGAGCGCATACACAGGGCCCTTGATGACGGCACACGGGGTGTGGTCATCAATGCTGGCGCCTGGACACACTACAGCTATGGCCTGCTGGATGCCCTCAACATTCTGTCCGTGCCCGTGGTGGAGGTGCACATGTCCCACGTGGGCGCCAGGGAGGAGTTCCGGCGTCATTCCGTCATTGCTCCGGCCTGTTGCGGGTCCATTGCCGGTTTCGGCGTGAACAGCTACCTGCTGGGGCTCATGGCCCTTGATCAGATGGTGCAGGAGCGCGCACAGAGACAGCGTCGGGCTGAAGAGGCCTGCACAGGGCCCCTGCCGGGCATGATTCCCGATCCCTTTGCGGGCTAGAAAACAAAAAGGCCGGACCAGAGAAGGAGCTGGTCCGGCAGAAACTCAGGCAAGGGGGCCGTCAGGCAGGCTTAGGCAAACTTGCGTCTGGCAGCGGCAAAGCCGTCAAGGGAGCGGCGGATGACCGACTCGTCCACGCAGAAGGCCAGCCTGAAGTAGCCCGGGCAGCCGAAGCCCGAACCGGGCACGCCCAGCACGCGTTCCTTGGTCAGCACCTCGATGAAGGCCTTGTCGTCCTGGCCGGGAGCCTTGGGGAAGAAGTAGAAGCTGCCACGCGGCATGTTGAACTCGTAGCCAGCCTCGCTGAGCACTTCGGCCATGGCATTGCGGCGCCTGGTGTAGATGTCCACATCCACGCTGGCACCAAGGGCGGCAGCCATGATGTGCTGGCCGACGATGGGCGCGTTGACATAGCCCAGGATGCGGTTGGTGATGGTCAGGGCCGCCATGAGTTCCTCCCTGTTCTCGAGCTTCGGGGAGAGCACGGCATAGCCTATGCGTTCGCCGGGCAGGGAGAGGTTCTTGGAGAAGGAACTCACGCAGATGGCATAGGGGTAGAGGGGCAGGACAGAGGGCACCTCGGCGCCGTCGTAGGCCAGGAAGCGGTAGGGTTCGTCGGAGATGAGCCAGACGGGATGGTTGTATTCCTGTGTCTTGCGTTCCAGCAGGGCGACAAGTTCCTGCAGCTCTTCCCTTGTGTAGATGGCACCGGTGGGATTGTGCGGCGAATTGATGAGCACGGCTCTGGTCTTCTCGGTCATGCGCGCTTCAAGGGCCTGCACATCGGGGGCAAAGGTCTCGGCCTTGCTCGGCACCGTGGAGAGGGTACCGCCGTGGTTGGCCACGTAGAACCCGTATTCCACAAAGTAGGGGGCAAAGGTCAGGACTTCCTCGCCGGGATTGATGATGGCCTTGAGGACGGCATTGAGGGCGCTGGCAGCACCGGCGCTGAGCAGCACGTCATTGGCGGAGAGCTCCACACCCTGATCGGCGGACAGCCAGCGGGCCAGGGCTTCCCTGGCCCAGGGAGCACCGGCATTGGGGGTGTAGCCAAAGGCAAAGGGCTGATCGCAGGTGGCGGCAAATGCCCTGAGTCCGTCAACCACTTCCCTGGGAGCAGGCAGGTCGGGATTGCCCAGGGAGAAGTCATAGACGTTTTCGGGACCGTACTGTTTCTTGAGTTCTATTCCGGCTTCGAACATGCGGCGAATCATGGAAGAGTTGGCCACATAGCCTTGGACTGTCTGTGAGAGCAGTTGCATAATCTTTCGTCGTTTCCGCGCATAAGAACCGGCATGCGGGGGAGAAAGCGCGGCCTCCATGATATTCTCCCAAAAGTGTGGCAGGAGCCGTTGCTGACGCTGGCAAAGGGGACATGATCGCATCAGGTCCACGAAAATGGACAGGGGAAGAGGCTCCGGGATAAGGAGACTCGGCGGTCTGGATGCAGCCTGGCAGACCTGCAGGACAGGCACACGGACGATTTGTCCAGGCTTATGTGCCGGGCTGCAGGGCGCATTGTCGGCACGTCCTGCAAGGTGTGCGCATCACTGGGTGACTTGTTCGCAGCGTCTCAGCTAACGGTATGCAATGAGAGAGGAAAAGCCTGTCCCGCTTCTGTCCATGATCTGTTCGGGATCTGTTCAGGATTCGGGAGTGATGACGCAGATCATATATATGCTCACTAAACTTTTGCAGGCAGAACTGCAAGATCTGCCGTCAGAATATCAGGCATCCCATGCCGTCAGGGCAGGGCCAGTCCTCTGCCGTTCCCCACGGGACGCACAGGGCAAGGGACTGAAGATAGGGGCTGGCTGTTCCTTGCCCGGCTGCAGAGCCAGGTTTACTGTATTTTTGCAACTCGTGTTCGGGAAAAGGACCGAAAGCAGGATCTGGCAGGCTGCGGTCTGCCGGAAGATGCAGGAACAGAGAGTGCTCTCTGCAGAACAAAGGAGGAACAGACCCCACAAAGGACAGAAGGAGACGGAGAACATGCATTCTTCCTGTCTTTCAGGCAGGTACAGTGTTGGAAAAGAACGGACGTAGCCGGGAACAGCAATTTTGTAACAAAGATGTTGAAAAAAATTTTGCAAAAAATGTGGCTTTTGCAGAGCAGAGATGTTGTAGTATGCCCCTTGTCAACGGCATACCTTTGCGCTATCGTATCCCAAAAAAGTTTCCTATTGTAAGGAGGTTCCCCATGGCCCGTCTTTGTTGCCGCATCCTGAGCTGCGTGCTTCTCAGTATGATGTGTCTTGCAGGCTGCAGCTGGAAAGAAGCACCGGTCCAGGAGGGCATGCACATAGAGGTCAACTTCTCGGACGTGCATCGTTGTTCGCGCATTTCTCCGGAAATCCTCGTGTACAATCCGCCCAGGGGAACAGTCTACTATGATGTGCGCGTTTCCGTGGTGGGCACCTCGCCGGAACGCTACCTCGGCGGCGGACGCTGGGGCTACGGCGGCCTGAACTCCGATGGTGCCGACGTCATTCCCGAGGGCGGCCTGCTCAATACCTATCGTGCACCCTGCGTCTCTGGCGGCATGAGCAGCGATCGCACCTTCCGCTTCACGGTCTATGCCATGAGCAGGGAATCGACCACACCTCTGGCCATCAGCGACTACACTCTGACACTTGATGAGTAGTCGGTCTTTCCCCTTGTCATCCGGTCGGGGCTGACGGTCTGGCCGGCCTGAACTGAACAGATCAAAAAAACGGTGGAGCAGAACTCCACCGTTTTTTTGATCTGTACTCTGTGCGTGGCAGGATCCTAGTCTTCGTCCTCGGGACGGGGGGTCAGCTGGGCCACGGACTTGGTGATGATGCGACGGCGTTCCCTGACGGGCAGGGTCGCCTGCTGGACGCGGCGCAGGCCCGGTTCGGGAAGCGCGTTGTACAGGGGCCAGAAGGCCGGATAGAGCCCGGTCAGAATGCCGGGATTGTTCAGGAAGAAGCCCCTGGAGGCAGGACGGGCACAGGCTGCGAGGGCCAGAGCACAGGCCCACATGGGTGAAGGCGCAGTCCAGGCCGGAGTGCCGGCCGGTTCATCGCCGCCCCAGGGACGCAGGCCCTCATCGGTAAGATCGAGGCCGCAGGCTCTGGCAAAGCTGCCGTACTGGCTGACCACATCGGGATCCGTGCTGGTTCCGGCAGGAAGGCTGGCCTGTCCGTACTTGAGTGCCTGGATGCAGGCAAAGGCAAAGGGCAGGGGGGCAAGCTCTGCGGGCAGTGCGGCCGGCACGGTGAGCTGTGCACCGTTCATCTGGAAGGAAGGATCGGCCTTCAGGCTGACAGTGCCATCGTCCGCCTGCAGCTCGAGGCCAAGCTGGGCAAGGAGATCGGCAACAGCAGCTGCGGCAGGCGTCTGCGGCCAGAGACCGGTCAGGGTGACTTCACCGGCGTTCACTGCGGCCAGGGCAAGCAGCACCGTACTTGCACACAGATCCATACCTAGGGCCGGCTGGGCGGGCAGTTCGACTGTGCCGGGCACGAAGTGCAGGCGCATGCCCTCCCTTGTGCAGGAAAGGCCTGCCTGGGCGAGCAGGTCGAGGGTGCTGCTGATCCGTTCTTCTGCCTCGTCACCGATCAGGGCTTCGCAGTCCATGGTCAGTTCCTTCTGATAGAAGGGGGCTGCGGCAATGAGGCAGGTGACAAAGTCCAGGGGCAGATCCGGCGTCAGGGTGATGACATCAGGGAGCAGGCCGGAGCTTTCTATGCGGACGGGCAGGCCGTCATTTCTGGGCACAAGGGAAATGAGGCGGGCGCCCAGGCTGGGCAGGAAGTGGCGCAGGGCGGAGAAGTCCGCAAGCTTCAGGGACGGGCCACCGGAAAATTTGGCGTGACTGGGTCTGCCGAGATACAGGGCCACGGCAAGATAGAAGTTGAAGGCAGAATCGCCGACATGGAGGATCTTGTCCGGCGTTGCGGCAGGCGTGCTGGCCGAGGCGGACAGGACGTCTCCGTCATCGCGGTGCAGGGCGCAGCCGAACTGGTTGAACATGCGCACGCAGTCGGAGACGGCATCGTTCATCAGAACCTGGGTAATGCGCAGCGGCTGGCCTGTGGTGGCGGCAAGAGCGGCCCACAGCTGTGTCTGTTCCTGATCCTTCGGTGCTTCGAGCTGGACATGAACGGGTTTTTGAATCGGAGCAAGTCCGAAGGCAGTCCGCTTCTGGGGCGCTTCTTCGCTGGGTTTGGGAAGAAATTCGACTTCCTGCAGCAGGGTGAAGAAACGTGTGGAAAGGTTGGGGTCTGCACTGACCTTGGCAACCTGGCTTTCCCAGGATTCCCGCAGATAGCGTTCTTCCTGCGGAGAGAGTCTGCCCCTGGCCGAAGCCATGCGGGCAACAAGGTTGTGCCGTTGAAGAACGAGCTTGAGAATTTCCCTGTCAATATCGCAGACGGTTTCCCTGAGGGGACGGCGGGGTCTTTCCGAAGTTTCGTCGCTCATTGATACTACCATATGTGTTTGTTTGTTCCCGTATCGTTCCGGGAGGCTAGAGGTGGGCAAGCTGCTCCCGGCTTCGTGCATGTCGAAGTCAGGGTGAGACTACGCTGTTCGGCTTTCTGAGGCCTTCTTCCGCGGCTGGACATGATCCCTGTAAAAGTGATGCGCCCGGGGCCCATGGGCGCTGCATCTGCAGGACGACAGGAACAGGCTTTTCCTGCTGCAGGCGGACATTGCGGCTGTCGCTCAGGGCGTCTCGGTCCCGCAGAGATGGGGGACGAAACATTGGCCTTGGCGGGTGCCGGCCTGGGAGAAGGGCACTTTCACAACAAAAGCGTATCGTTGCCATGTCGTGGAGAGTGTGCACACATACGCCACCTGAAGCAAGGGCGCAAGAGGTGCAGGGGACGTTTTTTCCCGAAAACTGGCTCCAGTATCTCTGTTTCCAGGACATAGGGAGAGCAACCTGCACGGCATCTGTTGTCATGCCGGGGAAAGCATATTATGTGCAGGGTACGCTTGGGCCCGGAGAGCGCTGGCCAGAACACGAAATGCCTGCGCATGTGCGGCCTGCTGTGACAGCCTCCGTAGCCCTGTGGCAGCGCGCGTCTTGTAACACAAGGCACCCTGCCAGGTGACCCTCCTGCAACATGGGGCAGCTAGGGTTCCGGGGAAGCCTGGGAGCAGGCAGGACGACTGGTGTTCTTCAGGGCCTGTCCCTCCCGGGGGCAGGATCCGGAAGGATCAGGAAGGATCCGGGCAGATCCCCCTGGCAGGCTTTTGTCTGACCTGAGGGCGTTCTGCAGGAAAAGGCCTGTCAGGAGCAGGGAACCGCAAAATAAAGCGGACAATTTTATATCATATACTGGTTTTAGAAATAGCGCAAGCCCTCTCAAATGCAGGCCTGACAAGGGCTTGTGCACAATTTTTCCCTGCAAAAATTGAGTTACATAAGAGATGAAAAAAGTTTTTGCAGCCCCTCATTTGAGATAAATAATCATAAATTTTAAATGATTGCATATAAGATGTCTAAGAGTAACGAGCAAAATTATTCGGAGGGGCTTGACTAGGTTGGCCGAGCTTGTTACAGATTTCTCAAGACCACGACGGAGTTTGTCCTTTCTCGGACAGACTCCGAGCAAATCCCAATTCCACACCCCATTTACCTGGAGGAACGTATGCCTACATATGTTGATCCGTCGAAATGTGACGGCTGCAAGGGCGGCGAAAAGACAGCCTGTATGTACATCTGCCCCAACGATCTGATGATCTTGGATCCTGATGCCATGAAGGCTTACAATCAGGAACCTGATGCCTGCTGGGAATGCTATTCCTGTGTGAAAATCTGCCCCCAGGGCGCCATCTCTGCTCGTCCCTACGCAGACTTCGCTCCCATGGGCGGCACATGTATCCCCATGCGTTCTGCCGACTCCATCATGTGGACCGTCAATTTCCGTAACGGCAACGTGAAACGCTTCAAGTTCCCGATCCGTACAACTCCCGAAGGCTCCATCGATCCTTTCAAGGACTGGACCGATAAGGGCAGCCTGGACGATGAACTTCTCTATACAGAGAAGGAACTTGCCACGCCCAAGGAAGTTCTGATGAAGAAGTTCGAAGTGAGCGAGGCTGACAAGTCCCTCACCTTCTAACTGCAGCTATTCAAAATTCTTCAGTTTTCTTCATCAACTTTAAGGAGTTGCTACTATGCCTATGATCCCTGTTAAGGAAGCGCCCCGTGGTGTGGCTATTTCCGATCCTCAAATCAAAGAACATGATGTTGACCTTCTGATCGTCGGTGGCGGCATGGGTGCCACCGGTGCCGCAGTGGAAGCTGTCCGCTGGGGCGACGAGCTGGGCCTGAAGACCCTGGTTGTCGACAAAGCCTCCCTGGAACGTTCCGGCGCCGTGGCCCAGGGCCTCTCCGCTATCAACACCTTCCTGGAAAACAACAGCGCTGACGACTACGTCCGCATGGTCCGCACCGACCTTATGGGCATCGTCCGTGAAGACCTTATCTTCGACTGCGGCCGTCACGTTGACGACTCCGTCAAGCTGTTCGAAGACTGGGGCCTCCCCATCTGGGTCAAAGCCGAAGACGGTCACAACCTGAACGGCGCCCAGGCCAAGGCCCAGGGCAAGTCCATCCGCAAGGGTGACGCTCCTGTCCGTTCCGGCCGCTGGCAGATCATGATCAACGGTGAATCCTACAAGTGCATCGTTGCCGAAGCTGCCAAGAACGTCCTTGGTGAAGAACGCCTGCTCGAGCGCGTGTTCGTCGTGAAACTGCTTCTCGACAAGAACACCCCCAACCGCATCGCCGGTGCCGTGGGCTTCTCCACTCGTGAAAACATGGTTCACATCTTCCGCACCAACGCCATGATCGTCTGCTGCGGCGGCGCCGTGAACATCTACCGTCCGCGTTCCACCGGTGAAGGTATGGGCCGCGCCTGGTATCCTGTGTGGAATGCCGGTTCCACCTACACCCTCTGCGCCCAGGTCGGTGCAGAAATGACCATGATGGAAAACCGCTTCGTGCCCGCCCGCTTCAAGGACGGTTACGGCCCCGTGGGTGCCTGGTTCCTGCTCTTCAAGGCCAAAGCCACCAACGCCAAGGGCGAAGACTACTGCGTGACCCGTAAGGACATGCTCGTTCCTTACCAGAAGCGCGGCTACGCCACCGGCAAGGTTGTGCCCACCTGCCTGCGCAACCACATGATGCTGAACGAAATGCGCAACGGTCAGGGCCCCATCTACATGGACACCAAGACCGCTCTTCTGAACACCTTCGCCACCCTGAACGAAGAAGAACAGAAGGACCTCGAAAGCGAAGCTTGGGAAGACTTCCTCGACATGTGCGTTGGTCAGGCCAACCTGTGGGCTGCCACCAACACCGCTCCCGAGGATCGCGGTTCCGAAATTATGCCCACCGAGCCTTACCTGCTCGGCTCCCACTCCGGCTGCTGCGGTATCTGGACTTCCGGTCCTGACGAAGAATGGGTCCCCGAAGAATACAAGGTCCGCTCTGCCAACGGTAAGGTCTACAACCGTATGACCACCGTCGACGGCCTGTTCACCTGCGCTGACGGCGTGGGTGCTTCCGGCCACAAGTTCTCCTCCGGCTCCCATGCTGAAGGCCGTATCGCTGCCAAGGCCGCCGTGCGTTACGTGCGCGACCACAAGGACTTCAAGCCCGAACTGGCTGTGAGCGCTGAAGAACTGAAGAAGGAAGTGTACGCTCCTTACTACACCTACGTGGAAAACAAGGACGCCTCCACTGATCCTGTGGTCAACCCCAACTACATCTCCCCCCGCAACTTCATGATGCGCCTCATCAAGTGCACCGACGAATACGGCGGCGGCGTGAGCACCTACTACATGACCTCCAAGGCTCTTCTGGATACCGGCTTCTTCCTGCTCGGCATGCTGGAAGAAGACTCCAAGAAGCTGGCTGCCCGCGACCTGCACGAACTGCTCCGTTGCTGGGAAAACTATCACCGCCTGTGGACAGTGCGTCTGCACATGCAGCACATTGCCTTCCGTGAAGAAACCCGTTACCCCGGCTTCTACTATCGCGCCGACCACATGGGTCTCGACGACTCCAAGTGGAAGTGCTTCGTGAACTCCCGTTTCGACCCCGCAACCGGCGAAACCAAGGTCTTCAAGAAGGCCTACTACCAGATCATCCCTGACTAATAGCAAGTAACAGTCCTTTCGGGGGGAGAATCTCCGTTTAGTGGGGTTCTCCCCCTTTTTAACGTCGAAACGTAGGAGGCTACCAAGGATGTCCAGCGCCATTCTCGTCGTCGGTGGCGGCTTCGCCGGCTTGACTGCCGCCATTGAAGCGGCGGAGCTGGGACACGATGTCTACATCGTCGAGAAAACGCCGTTCCTGGGCGGACGCGTTGCCCAGCTTAATAAATATTTCCCGAAACTCTGTCCCCCCTCCTGCGGTTTGGAGATCCAGTTCCAGCGCATCAGGAACAATCCGCGCATCAAGTTCTTCACGCTTGCAGAGGTCACAGCCCTCTCTGGAAGCAAAGGGAATTACACAGTCCAAGTGACGTTGCAGCCCCGCCATACGGCAGCCCATGCAGTGGATCTTGGCTTTTTTGCTTCAGGCCTTGAAGGTGAGGCAGTCAACGACTTTGACTTCGGCCTTTCCACCCGCAAGCCCCTGTACAAGTCCGCTCCCTTCGCCTTCCCGAGCCGCTATGTCCTGGATCCCAAGTCGCTGACAGCCGCAGACAAGGCCAAGGCAGCCAGCTGCAAGTTCATCAACCTCAATGAAGAGGCCAGAACCATCGAGCTGCAGGTGGGTGCCATTGTGGTTGCCACAGGCTGGAAACCCTATGATGTGACCAACCTGTCCAACCTCGGTGCAGGCACAGTGAAGAACTGCATCACCAACATGCAGATGGAACGCCTTGCTTCGCCCTATGGCCCCACGGCCGGCAAGCTCGTGCGTCCCAGCGACCATGTTGCCCCCAGGCGTGTGTGCTTCGTGCAGTGCGCAGGTTCCAGGGATCAGAATCATCTGAATTACTGCTCGTACATTTGCTGTATGGCATCCATCAAGCAGTGCTTCTATGTCGTAGAAGCCCTGCCTGATGCCCATTGTGATATTTTCTACATCGATCTGCGTGCTCCCGGCCGCTACATCAAGACCCTGGACAAGGCCAAAGCCTCTGGCAAGGTGTCCTTCATCAAGGGCAAAGTTGCCAATGTGGAACAGATCGAGGGAGATCGCGTCCGTGTGCAGGCCGAAGACGCCGTGCGTGGCGAAAAGCTCACACTGGACTACGATCTTGTTGTTCTGGCTACAGGTATGCAGCCTTCCCTGTCCAAGGAAAACTGCCCGCTGCCTCTGCCGCTGGACGAAGAAGGTTTTGTCATGGGTGGCGAAGAAGCAGGAATTTTCGCAGCCGGCTGTGCTGTCATGCCGCTTGATGTGACCCGTTCGGCACAGACTGGTACTGCGGCCGCCCTGAAGGCGGTGCAAACGGTTGAAGGGAGGTAGGCGGCATGTCCAGCAAAATCGGTGTCTATTTTGATGCCGCCAATATTGGCGGTGGCCTTGATGTTGAGGCCCTGGCTGCCGGCGTGAAAGCCAAGTGGGAATCGCTTGTAGCCGTTGTGCGCGTGTTCCCGGTTCTGGCAGATCAGGCCCAGAGCATTGCCAAGGACATTGAAGACAATGGCCTTGACGGCGTGCTCATCTGCGGTGCTTCTCCCCGTCAGGATGTGGAAATATATCGTTTCCCCGTGCTCACCGAACGCGTGAACCTGCGCGAACAGTGCGTGCTCTCCTATGAGGACCCGCTGGGCAACGGCCTTGTTCCCGGCCAGCCTGCTCCCGAACTCCTTGTGCAGATTGCCACCGACTACATCAACATGGGTGTCGTGAAGCTGCAGAAGGGTTCCCTGCCCGACTCCGCAGCCCTGGAAAAGGGCGTGCGCCGCATCCTGGTTGTCGGCGGCGGCTTTACCGGCCTGACCGCTGCTGCCGAAGCTGCTGCCAGCGGCTATGAAGTGGTGCTGGTCGAAAAGACGGACCGCCTGGGCGGCGCCGTGAACAACATTCCCACCGGTTCTCCCCTGCAGGGTCCCTGGGAAGACAAGGAATCGACCAATCTGGCCGAAAGAATTGCCGCTGTCGAGAAGAACCCCAAGATTACCGTCTACATGTCTTCCACAGTGGCCAAGCTGGCTGGTCAGCCCGGACAGTACACCCTGACCCTCAATACCCCCGAGGGCGAGAAGACTCTGGAAGTCGGTTCCGCCGTTGTGGCTGCCGGCTGGACGCCCCTGGATCCCAAATACATGGAAGCCATGGGTCTGGGTGTTTCTCCCAAGGTCATGCATGCCGCCGAATTCGGCAAGCAGTTCCTGGCCGGCAAGATCACTGCCCGTCGCATTGCCTTTGTGCTGGATACGACCCTGGCCGAAGAAGCCGCTGCCAGGCAGAAGGCCGAAGCCGAGGCCCAGGCTGCCGAACAGGCTGCCGAGGCTGCTCCTGCTGAAGCTCCTGCCGAAGGCGAGGAAGCTGCCTTTGTCAAGCAGGACCTGGAGAGCATCGAGCATCTGCGCTACTCCAATGCCGTCAACTCCGTGGGCATGCTCCGTCTGGCCAATAGCGTCTGCGAGAAGACCAACGACGTCACGCAGTGCTATGTCCTCTACAAGGACATGGTGGTGCCCGGCATCCTGGAACGCTTCTACCGCAAGATGCAGGATCGTCTCGGCCTCATGATGACCAAGGCCGATGTGACCTCCATCCGCGAGCAGGGCGACCACATGGTGGTCTCCTGCGAGAACACCCTTCTCGGCATGGACTTCGACCTGGACTGCGATCTGGTGGTTGTGCCCACCGGCCTCGTGCCTGTGTCCGCCAAGGAAGCCATCATGCAGTTCGAGTACCGTCAGGGCCCGGATTTCCCGGACCTCGAACTCTTCGACGGCTATCTCGATTCCAACTATATCTGTTTCCCCTACGAAACCCGTCGTACCGGTGTCTATGCCGCAGGCTGCGTGCGTCAGCCCATGACACTGGAAGGCTGCCTGCAGGACGCCCGCGGTGCCGTGCTCAAGGCCATCCAGGCCATTGAATGCGCAGAACACGGTGTGGCCGTGCATCCGCGCTCCGGTGACAGGACCTACCCTGTGTTCAACTTCGTGCGCTGCACGCAGTGCAAGCGCTGCACAGAGGAATGTCCCTTCGGCGCCCTGGACGACGATGAAAAGGGAACACCCAAGCCCAATCCGGCCAGATGCCGCCGCTGTGGTACCTGCTTTGGTGCCTGCCCCGAGCGCGTCATCTCCTTTGCCAACTACAATATTGACCAGATCGGCTCCATGATCCGCGAAGTCTCCGTTCCCAAGGACTTCAAGAACGAAGGTCCGCGCATTCTCATCCTGGCTTGCGAGAATGACGCCTACCCCGCTCTGGACATGGCTGCCCTGCAGGGTCACACCTGGAGCCCCTACGTGCGCATCATCCCTGTGCGCTGCCTGGGTTCCGTCAACGCCATCTGGGTTTCCGATGCCATGAGCAAGGGCTATGATGGCGTCATGCTGCTGGGCTGCAAGTACGGCGACGACTATCAGTGCCACTTCGTGAAGGGCTCTGAACTGTGTGCCCGCCGCATGACCAATATTGCCGAGACTCTGAACCGTCTTGGTGTTGAGCCGGAACGCGTGGAACAATTTGAACTGGCCATTGACGAAGCTCATTGTGTGACAGACATGATCGATGGCTTTGTCAAACGCATAGAACAGATGGGCCCCAACCCGTTCAAGGCCATGTAGGAGGAAGGCAGAATGGCAAAAGTTACCCTTACGCCAGACTCTGGCTTTGCCAGAGAACTTATAGATGCGGGCGGGGATTCACTGAAAAAATGCTATCAGTGCGCCACCTGCTCTGTGGCCTGCCCCATGGCTCCGGCCAACAATCCCTATCCCCGCAAGGAAATGGTCTGGGCTTCCTGGGGGCAGAAGGACAAGCTGATGGCCGACCCGGACATCTGGCTGTGCCACAACTGCGGCAACTGCGCAGAGCTGTGCCCCAGAGGTGCCAAGCCTGCTGATGTCATGGCGGCCTGCCGCAATGTTGTCTACAAGAATCTTGTTCAGCCCTCCAAGGTGGGCGAATGGATGAGCTCTCCCAAGGGCCTGCCCATGCTCTTCCTGATCCCTGCCATTCTGTGGCTGGTGATCTGGGCCATCAGGGCAGCCATTGTGGGTGCCTGGTTCCCGCGCACGGAAGACGGCCGCATCGTGTTCGGCCAGATCTTCTACGGCGACTACACCATTGACCCCATCTTCATGATCACCTTCTTCGGAGCGGTCTACCTGCTCTACAAGGGGTGCAGCAAGCTCTGGAACTCGTTCAAGAACGGAGACGGCAAGCTGGTAGTCGTCGGCCCCACCAAGCCATGGTACTACCATCTGGCCATGCTCCTCTGGGAAGAAGTCGGCAGTCACAAGAAGTTTGATACCTGCACGGAAGGCCCCAAGACCGGCCAGCCCGAGAACAACCGCAAGCTCGGGCACATGTGCATGATCGTAGGCTTTGTCAGCCTCATGATTGTGACGGCCATTGTGGCCGGTGGTCACTGGGTCGGCAAGGTGGTGCCCGTGCTGAGCATCGAAACTCCCATGCCGCTTACCTTCCCGGTCAAGCTTCTGGCCAACTTCGGTGCAGTTGTCCTGCTCGTTGGCCTCGTGGTGCTCACAATCCGTCGCAAGCGTCAGAATCCGAAGTTCTTCGCTTCCAACTATCAGGACTGGTATCTGCTGGGAGTCATCTGGCTGGTCGCCCTGACCGGCTGTCTCTCCCAGTTGTTCAGACTGGCTGACGCGGTGCATTGCGCCTATCTCGTGTACTATTTGCACCTGGTTTTTGTGTGGATGCTCTTTGCCTACCTCCCCTGGTCGAAGCTCGGGCATCTTGCGTACCGCACCTGCGCACTGCTCTTCGTGCGCATGTACGGTCGTGGTTAGAAATTCACTGCAAAGAATGCAACTGCAAGACGTAATTGCATAAGACGAACTCTCGAGCACTTTCGAGGAGGGATTTACAATGTCTGATTCTGAACGCAAAATCTTCCCGATCGAGTCTGTCCTGGCTCTGGTTACAAGCAAGAAAGACTCCGATCTCAGGGAAATAGCTGGATATATCGTTGGCCAGTCCATCCCCTGCGATGTCATGGCTCATGCTGCCGGTCCCTTTGCCGCTGCCTGGCTCTCCCGCCTGTATCCCAAATTCGCCGACCTCGTCTGGGACGAAGAGAAGGAAGGCTGGAGCTCCTTTGTGGTGCGCTGCTCCCGTGTCCTTGGTGACAAGGTGAGCCTGCCCCCCATGGCCGGCAACATGCAGCAGGCCTGCCAGGCCATGCTGAAGAGCTATGCCGACAAGCATGCCGAAGTGCTGGCCCTGCAGAAAGAAGTTGCCAGCCTGTCCGCCCAGGTGGAAAGCCTGAAGCCTCTGGAAGGCAAGCTCACTGCCGCCCAGAAGCGCGCCGACCAGCTGGACGAACAGCTTAAGGCCCAGAAGAAGGATATGGGTGCCCTGCGCCGTCAGACCATGGAATTCCAGGGCAAGATGGCCGTGGACCAGGAAGAGCTGCTTGAGGCCATCAAGTCTGCCATCAAGGACAACCTCAAGAACATCGCCGTGGCCGCTGCTCCCGCAGCTGCTGCCGCTGCCGGTGCTGGCGCCGCTGCCGGCGCCGCAGCTGCCACAGCCGCTGCCGCCGGTGGCGACGAGTTCGGCTTTGGTGGCGGTTCCGGTGACGAATTCGGCTTCGGCGGCGGTTCCGACGAGTTCGGTTTCGGTGGTGGTTTCGGCGGCGATGCTTCCGAACCTGCTGCTCAGGCCGAGCCTGCTGACGAATTCGGCTTCGGCGACTCCAAGAAGGATGAATTCGGCTTCTAGGAGCTGAATGCACGATAATGACAAGGGGTGTCTCCGGAACGGGGATGCCCCTTTTTTGCTGTCTGCAGCTGCCTGGTACTAGTCAGGAGGGCTCTTGCGACTTATGTTCATGGCATCACGCAAGGAAGAACCGCTTCCTTCACAAGCCCCCCTGCACGGGGAAGGAACAGCGAGGAATATAATCATGCAGGAAACCGCACGGCCGGCAAGCATCATTGCCCCTGGTCAGGTCGTGGCCGACATCATGGCCAGAACCTTTGTCAGCAAGGAACAGGCAGCCCGCCGGTTCGGGCTCAGTCTGGAAGAACTGGAAAGCTTCTATGCAGGCGTTTTGCCCGTCACCAAGGAGTTGTCCTTCAAGCTCAAGGAAGCCACTGGTTTTACGGCTTCACACTGGATGGGCTTTGAACGCTTTTACCGCAGACGTCTGCAGAAATGGCAGGAAGAGCTGGAGAAGCAGTCCGGAGATGCGAACCAGGACAAGGAATAGGCCCCGGACAAGGGTCCAAACAAAGAAGGCTGGATGGAATGCATAAGGGCATTCCATTCAGCCTTTCTGTGTCTGTGCCGGCACGAATCCGGCAGGCAAAGGGGGAGGAGCTTACCAGGAGTTGTAGTGCGGAGGCGGGGCGTTCACGGGGCCCTGGCCTTCCACTAGTCCTTTCAGGCGCTCCAGGGCGTCCAGAGCCTTGGCAAGCCTTGTTTCCAGAAGGTCGTACTGCTTCTGCTGAAAGATCAGGGCCTCGTTGAGTTCGTCCACCTTCCTGCCCAGGAAGTAGTTGTCCTCCTCGAGCCTGGCCAGACGATCTTCAGTGGACGACATGGCTACTTGCCCTGGGCCGGCGGTGTGACCAGAGGCAGCTTGCCGGGCTGGGGTGCGGCAGGCTGGGCACCGGGCATGCCGCTGCCCTGTCCGTTGCGGCCCATGGAGTGGCCGATGACAAAGGTCTGCCATTCCTGACGGCTGATGGCGCCATTCTTGTCCGTATCAATGGCCGTGAAGGCGGCTTCCTTCATGTTGGGATAGGCAGCCATGAATTCTTCCTTGCTCAGGCTGTCGCTGCCGTCCTTGTCCGCCTTTTTGAAGGCCTGGATGGCAGCGTCCATGGCCTGGCCTCCGCCACCCTGTCCGGGCATGGCCTGGACATCGGTGGCAAGCAGGGCGCAGGAAAGAAGACAGAGCAGGGTGCAGGAAGAGGAGCGCAGCATTGCCTTAAGCCTCCGAAGAACTCGTGTTCTTGAGTTTGTTGATAAAGAGTTGCAGGTTGTCCGTATCACCCGGTTTGTAATCGTCATTCCACAAAAGGGCAGACCAGTAGAAGGGAGAGTTCACACGCAACCCCATTCTGGCAGAATTGGAGAAGCGGTGCAGGGCATGGTAGACGGTCTCGTGGCTGTCTTCGTCAAGGCCGTCCATGTAGGGCTGGGCCTCCTGAAGAATGGCGGCCATCTTTTCGGCTTTTTCCTTCATGCAGGCCGTGTAGGCCTGGGAGTCGCCCTGGTCCATGGCAGCCAGTGCCCTTGTCTCGCAGGCAAGGACGTCATCATGATACTTTTGCAGGAAAGCAACGAGATGTTCTCTGGGAGTCATTTCTGTCCTTTGGTTGGAGCTGTTGCAGGTTAGGACTTGCACGCAAATAACGCTTACTTATTACACGGATAACCGCTTGAAATATTTCAACGGTATTGCTGATAAAGACAGCGCTATATCGGTGCGATCCTTAGCAGAAGACCTCGCCCTTGCGGGCGAGGTCCGGAAAATGATCCAGTATATTGAAAAAGCCTTAATCCCAGCGGCGCTTGTCGTCGATGGGCCGGACCTGCGGAGGCAGTGTGCCGGGCGTCAGCAGCTTGAGCTGGGGACGCAGCTTGATCTTTTCGCGGAACTGGTGGAGCAGCTCGTCCTGACGGTTGAATTCGCTGGCCTCGATGTTGAGGGTCATTTCGTCGATACCGTCGGGATTGGTCACGACAATCTGCCAGCGCTTGATTTCCTCGAAGCGGCTCATGACCTGTTCCACCTGATGCGGGTAGACAAACATGCCCATGATACGGGCCGTGGTGTCCACGCGGCCGACGATGTTGCCGAGGCGGGGGCTGGTGCGGCCGCAGGGGCAGGGCGAACGGTCGATGTAGGAGAGATCGCCCGTGGCCAGACGGATGAGCGGGTAGGTCTTGTTGAAGGCCGTGACCACGATTTCACCCACTTCACCGTCCTTGAGCGGAATGCCCGTGTCGGGATGGCAGATTTCCACGTAGCAGCGGTTGGCAATGTGCAGGCCGTTCCTGTGGAAGCATTCGTAGCCAATGCAGCCCACGTCGGCCGTGCCGTAGCCCTGGCGCATGATGATGTCGTACTTCTTCTCGAGCTGATTGCGCATCTTCTCGGAAAGGCGCTCGCCAGTGACAAAGCCCACTTCCAGGAAGAGGTCCTTGCGCAGGTTGAGACCCTTTTCCTCGGTCTTCTGGGCAAGGTGCATGAGAAAGCTCGGTGTGCCGACATAGCCCGACACGCGCAGCTTCTGCATGATGTCAATCTGCGTGGCAGCCTCGGTGGGACCGGCAGGAATGACGGAGCAGCCGAGATTGCGCAGGGGTTCCTCGAACATGAGGCCTGCGGGGGTCAGCTGATAGTTGAGTGTGTTCTGCACGATGTCGCCGGGTCTGAAGCCGACAGAGTAGAAGGCTTCCGTGTAGCCCCAGTAGTCTTCGGCCCTGTCCTCGGGATCGAAGATGGGTCCGGGGGAAAGGAAGATGCGCTTCAGATCTCCGATATCCTTGGTCAGGAGGCCGCCCAGACGGGGCCCCATGGACTGCAGGAAGATCAGTTCCTTCTTCTTGAGAATGGGAATGTGCTTGATATCGGAAAGAGTCTTGAATTTCTCGACGTTGAACTGGGCACGGTCAAAGCGCTTCTTGACGTCTTCGGAGTACCTGTAGGCATAAACGAGCAGGTCCTTGAGTTGTATCAGATAGTATTGCTTGCGTTCGTTGGTATCCAGAACTTCACGGCGGCTGTAGATGCCTTCAGTACGATCTTTGCGTGTCATAAATGGTACCAGTCTCCAAGTTCACCCGCACGTTTCGGGAGCTAGAGTTGTGAGAGATCCCCTTGGGTCCGAGCGTGGAAAGCGAGCTGTCTTCAGCGTCTGCAAAGGAGGGATCTGCGATATTTGGGGAAATAGTTTAGAGAAAAGAGGGGGGCTTTGCAATAAGTCCGTATTCGGGATTCTTTTGTCAATGAAATTAAGCTTTTGTCGGAAGAAAAGGGTACAGGTCTCCCGATACGTGCCCTGGAGGGAACTTTTGCCGCTCTTTTGGGGCAGGAACTCTGCTCAGTGGAGCCTGCCTGTCAGGCGCAGCCGGAAGAAGGTGAAGACGGGCAGGGCGCCTGTCTTGCCGGCAACAAGACGGGCCAGAAAGGAGGTGGCCAGCAGGGCGGGCAGGCCAGCCCAGGTGCCTGTGCATTCTACCACCAGCAGGGCTGCCGTCACCGGGGCGCGCACTATGCCTGCAAAAAAGCCGGCCATGCAGAAGATGACGGGCAGACTGCCCGGCACGGTCCAGTGGGCAAGCTCCAGCAGTGCCCCCATGCAGACGCCACAGAGGCCTCCGGCCGTGAGCAGGGGCATGAGCAGGCCGCCCGGGGCATTGGAGGCCGCGCTTATCCAGTTGAAGAGGAGCTTGCCGGCAAAGAGGAGAAGCAACAGATCCGTGCTCTCCGGTCCATGGACAAGGTCCTGCAGCGTGGGGCCCAGTCCGTCTATGAGGGCAGGAAAGAGGAAGAGCAGGGCAAGGCCTGTGGCAAAGGCGCAGGCAAGGCGGGTGCGGGCGCCCATGTGTCTGTCTGTCCACAGCACAAGTGCGCACAGGCATCTGTTGTGCAGGCCGCAGACAAGGCCCGTGACAAGGCCGCAGAGAGGAATAAGGAGCAAGGCCTCCTCGTGCAGGAAGTCTGTCTCAAAGTGTGCGACAAGCTCTGCCAGAGAGGGGAGCGTTGTACAGCTCAGGGGCAGGGGAAAGATGAGCCCGAGATCAAGGAGGCAGTCGGTCACAAGCCAGGCCGAGCCTGAGGCCAGGGTCATGAAGAGCACGAGCGCCGCATGGGCCGGCACGCGCAGCTCCTCAAAGGCAAAGACAATGCCTGCCCAGGGTGCGCCAAAGGCTGCCGCAAGACCTGCGGCACTGCCGCCTGCCAGAAAGCGCGGCCGCAGGTCCTCGTTGTGCCACAGGGCTCCCACGCCACAGCCAATGGCTGCGCCCATCTGCACGCTTGGTGCGGCCCGGCCCAGGGAGAGGCAGCCGCACAGGCTGGCCAGGGTTCCCAGAAACTTGCACAAGAGCACGCGCAGCCAGGGCAGGGGCAACACGCCCGCCAGGGCGCATTCCACCTGCGGAATGCCGCTTCCAGCCACAAGGGGTTCCTTTTTCATGCACCAGAAGGCCGTGCAGGCGCACAGGCCAATGAAGAGTCCCGCGCAGAGAAAGGTGAGCGGGGCCGGCAGCGGGGCGTGCAGGAGCCCTGCCAGCAGATGCGGCGTCCAGCCGCAGATGAGGCGCAGAAAGCCTATGCACAGTCCTGTCGCAAGGCCTATGGACAGGGCCTCGGCGCCAAGACAGAGTGCGCCGGTGAGGCGCAGTTCCTGCATGTCGGTATATCGGTGAAGAAAAAAGGCCATGAAGGTGTCTGCGAAAAAGGGGGCCATGCCGTATCAGGGCATGCGTCGTATGCTCAGCTGTCGGCGGGCGCTGCGTCCTCTGTCGTCCACGACCCGCACTATGTGATCACCAGGCAGCTCCTGCACAAGGAGGGGCTGGCCGGGCGTGCTTGTGCCTGCATAGTCCGAGTCCACAAACCAGTAGAGCTGCGCGGCCTCGGCGTCCGCATGGGCAAGAAGGGGAATGGTGCAGTCTGTCCGTGTTCCCTGCACATGATAGATCATGCCTTCCTTGGGCAGGATGATGCGCGGCGCCTGCTGCGTCTCGGGCTTTTGACGGGCACACAGGGGACCAAAGTCGGGAGGAGCGGGCTTGCTGATGCCTGCGCGCAGAAAGAGCTGACGCAGCTCGCTTGGCCAGAACTCCACCACGCGCAGCTCGCCGGGCTCCGGGTCTTCGGGGCAGGAGCGCAGGCCTGTGCGGGGGTTGATGCGGACCCTGCGCAGGATGCCGCTGTCCTTCACGGGCGAGACACCGGGAATGAACCAGGTGGACGCCTGATCCTCGGGGGCAGGACACAGGGAAAGATCCACATCGCCCGTGGCGGCGCAGACCTGTATCTGCTCCACCCTGCAGTCCGGGGCAGGCTGCGCGAACCTGTCCTCCATGGGACCTGCGGCCGCAAGGGAGCGACTGATTTCCCTGAAGAGGGGCAGGGCCGTGCGGGCGCCCACAAGCAGGGGATTGGAGGTATTGTCGCAGTTGCCAAGCCACACAACGAGCACATAGGGCCCGAAGAAGCCGCAGGTCCATGCGTCGCGCAGGCCGTTGGATGTGCCGGTCTTGTAGCGCAGGGGGGTGAGGGCGCCATAGCGACTGCGCAGCATCGAGCCCCCGTCTTCGCCGGTCAGCATGGCCCTGGTCACAAAGGCGGCCTCTGCGGAGAGCAGTCGTTCGCCTGCCGGTGCCTGGCCTTCCTCGCGGCAGAGCTGCAAAGGCTTCCAGATACCGTTGTCGCAGAGCATGGCGTACAGGGTGGCAAGCTCCCTGGCACTGACTTCGGCACCGCCCAGCACAAGGCTCAAGCCATAGTGCTCCTCGGAAAAGTCGAAGCGCACATGGGCCCGTTGTAAAAAGCCGTAGAGGCCAGGCGCCCTGAGATCGCGGGCGAGGGCAATGGCCGGCACATTGCGGGAGAGGCGCAGGGCCGCATCGGCAGGAAGCGGTCCCTGAAAGGTGCCGTCAAAGTTTTCCGGCTCGTAGCCCGCAAAGTTGCGAGGCAGATCCGTCAGCAGGGTTCGTGGATGAATCAGGCCCTGCTGCAGAGCCAGGGCATAGATGAAGGGCTTGAGCGTGGATCCGGGCGATCGGCGTACGCTGGTGGCATCAATCTGGCCCTGTATGTCCTGGGCAAAGAAGTCGGCCGATCCAGCCAGGGCACGTACTTCCCTGTCCGGCCAGTGCACAAGCAGGGCTGCCGCATTGCGCAGGCCATAGCTTGCGGATCGCCTGGTAAAGGAGCGCAAATGCTCTTCCAGAAGGGACTGCAGCAGGGGATCGATGGTGGTGTGCACATCCGTCTCGGGGCCAGGCCTGCGCATGAGCTCGCTGCTCACGTGCGGCGCCCTGAAGGGCAGATCCCTGAGGCTGTAGACGCGCAGGGCTGAGGGCCGCACGGCGACGGGCAGGGCTGCCTTGCCCGTGCGTGCATAGTCCCTTTGCAGTCTGGCTGCAGCCTGCAGGAACAGCTCATTGTCAGGGGAAGGCGTGCGCAGCACCGGGTTCTGGGGGACGGGAATGAGGCTCAGCAGCTCGGTGGCAGTCAGCTGGGCAGCCTTCTTGTGGAAGTACACGCGGGCTGCAGCCTCAAGGCCCTCCACATTGCCCCCGTAGGGCGCCAGGCAGAAATAGGCCTGCAGGATTTCGGCCTTGTCGTGGTGCCACTCCAGGCGCAGGGCCCAGAGCATCTGTCGGATCTTGTCCGCGAGGGAGCCTGTGCGCAGGCCCATTCGCAAACGCACGACCTGCATGGTCAGCGTGGATCCGCCCATCCTGCGGCCGCCGGTCAGCATGGAAGCACAGGCGCGCACAAGGGAAAAGACATTGACACCGGGATGGGACCAGAAAAAGCGGTCCTCATAGTGGAGCACGGCCGCTATGGCGGCTTCGGGCAGATCCTGCAGGCGCGTTTTCAGCCGGTAGCGTCCGTCCTGGGCAAGGCCCATGCGCATGAGCCCGCCCTCCCTGTCCCAGATGCAGCGGGAGAAGGAGACGCCCTCCAGCGGTGCCGGGCAGGGGCGGCTCACCCACCAGAGGAGGATCAGGACACAGGCACACAGAAGCAGGGCCGTGCCGCACAGGACAGGACGTTTGGGAAAGGGCATGGATTCTTCCTGGCTGGCAGCCTTGAACGGGAACCGGTCCGGGGCCCGGGCTTATGGCCATGTCTCCAGACCCGGGACCTGATGTTTCAGCTCCCGGTGTTTCATTCCTGGCGTGACGCAGGCGTTGTGTCTGCGTCCTGCGCCTGCCGTCCGGTCACGGTCAGGGGCGAGCCGTGCAGGCTGGCATGGATGCCTGGATCGTACATGGCTTCGGCATGCAGGGCCGGCACCTGGAAGGTTCCGGCCGTCACGGCCCGTACCCTGTAGGTTGCAAGCTGCAGATCCTGGGTGGGCGCCACGAAGAAGAACATTCTGTCTTCATGGCGTTCCCTGTGCTGGATCAGTCCGCCCTGCCATCCGCTCTCCGTGTCCAGAAGAGGTTCCAGACCGCCTGGCAGCAGATCGACAAGAGCCACGTTTTCCAGCGGCCTGTCTGCCCTGATGCCCAGCTCCACGGTGAGCACATCGCCTTCGCGCACGCTGGTGACGGCCCTGCCCTCGGCATCGAGATAGCGGCGGGTCACTTCCAGGTGACTGGCACTGTCCCTGGCCTTCGTGCGGTCATAGCCCCTCTGGTGCACCTGCCAGGACAGGCCTTCCGCTCCTTCGCCGCGCACCTCGAAGCGCAGGCAGCCTGGGGCACTGAGCTCTTCGAGCAGGGGCAGGGACAGCCGTTCGGCTGCACCCGCAAAACCCTCGCCATACTGCGTGCAGCGCATGCTGATGGAGCCTGTCTTGTCAGGATGTGCGGGGGGCTGCTGTGCGGACTCGGGAAGGACAAGAACCGTGGTCAGGGCTCGGGAGGTAAGAGCCATGGCCGTGGTGCTGACAGCGGCCTGCAGAGCCTCGTCCAGAGCCCTGGTGCGGGCGGCCTTCAGCGCAGCAAGGCCTGCCTTGTCCAGTACATGTTGCCAGTGGGGCTGGGCCAGGATGGTGGCCTGCAGAGCCTGGGCACAAGGACCGTTGAAGAAGCTGTTGGCTGCAGAAGGCAGCGGACTAATCTCCCGGGGCAGCAGCCTGCGGGCCAGGTCATTGAGGCGCAGCATGGCATAGCAGTCGGCAAGCAGCGAGGCCGTGACATCCTTCTGCCAAGCCTGTGCCTGTCCATCCAGCCAGGCATGCAGACGCTCCACGTCCTGGGTGACCACAGTGCCTGCCCGCAGCAGCACCCAGCAGGCATAGGCCTTGATGCGGGCATCTTCCATACGCACGGGATCCCGCCAGACCACGGACTGCAGGCGGTTCAGTATCTGGCCGCGCAGGTCGGCCGGCACTCCGTGTCCGCGCTCGGCCAGGGAAACAAGGAAGTCGGCGCCAAGGGCCGTGACAAAGTCATTGCTTTCGCCTCCGGGCCAGAGCGAAAGGCCCGTGGGCGTCAGCGTGCTGCGCATGGTGGCCACGGCCTTGGCAATGTTTTCTTCCCCAAGTTCGCCAATCTTGCGTGCATCAAGACCTGTTGCCGCAAAGAGCACGCTGGCGGCCCTTGGGGCCTGCAGGGCGGCAAGCCATGGGAAGGCTCTGCTTATCTGCTGTTCTGTGCAGCCGAAGGGATAGTCGGCAAGCCTGGCTGCCAGGGAGCGGAAGGCAGCCACAGGTGCGCTTGTCACCGTAAGCGTGGTTTCGGCCTCGAAGGGATAGAGGCTGCGCTCAACCGTAATTTCTGTTGTCCGGCCAAGTGGGCCTGATTGCAGGCTGTCGGCGCAGACGGACAGGGGCCGTATGGAGAGACTCTGCTGCCTTGTGGCAGACCATGTGCCTGCCTCCTTCTCTCCCGAAGCAACAAGCTCTGCCGTGAAGTGCACGCTGGCACTGCCCGGCCTGTCGCTGACGGCAATGGTAAAGGGCACCACGGCTTCGGCATTTTCGTCCAGGGTCAGGATCTGCTGGAAGGAGGATTCTGCTGTTGTACCGGCCAGGCGCAGTCCGGGATCGGCGGCAAGGGTCAGCCGGACGGGCACGGCCCTGCCGCTGCCGGCAATGGTATTGGCCACGCTGACGGCGCCGTGGAAGACGTCTCCGGGCGAGACGGCCAGGGGCAGATGCGGTCGCAGGAGCAGGGTGCCGCGCACGGTGCACGTGGCTTCGGCCGAGCCTGCGGTCAGGAAATCGCCCCTGGACGAGGAGGATCCGACGGCCATGAGACGGATGCGGCCGGACAGGTACTCGGGGACGGGAATGTCGACGGCCGTGCCTTCCGGGCCCACGGTCACAAGGCCGCTCCAGTGGGCAAAGGGCGGCTCGTTGCGGCGGCGGAAGGGATTGAGGAAGCGTCCGCCAGGATTGGCCATGTCCCCACCGAAGGCCGGCAGGCGGTTCTTGAGCCTGGCAAAGTCGGGCATGAGCAGGTCAAAGGCCTGACGGGTGACCACGTCCAGGGCCCTGTTGCTCAGAAGATCCTGCAGTGGATTGGGGGAGGTGAAGCCTGTCAGCGAAAGTATACCCTCGTCCACGGCAAAGAGCAGCACCCGACCGGGCTTGCGGGACTTGAGCTGCACGGTCAGGGTCTTGCCCGGCAGGACGCTTTCTGGCGCCTCCATGTTCAGACCCATGCTGCGGCGCTGGAAGCCGCAGTTGAAGGGAACGCTCGCATAGGCATGGGGCTTGATGTAGATGGCTTCGGAATTGGAGGTCCTGGAAAAGAGCACGCTCACATAGCCCTGGCCCTCGAAAGTCTGAGGAATGCGTATGCGCTGCTCGCTTTCTCCGGCCTCGGCTCTGAACCAGGAGCTTGCCACTACGTTTTCCCGTTCTATGGTGATGAGGCCCGTGCCCGAGTAGGGAACATTCATGCGCACCAGGATGGTGTCGCCGGGCTCGTAGTCCGTCCTGGCCAGTTCCAGGCGCAGCTGTGCGTCGGCCAGGGGCACGGTGGAGGTGCCGTCCGCCAGCACGACGGTGCGGCCGGCCACGGTGTAGGGCACGCTGAGCAGGGGCTCGCCGTTGTCCCTGGTCAGGGTCAGCACATAGTCCCCGGGCTTGGCAGTGCTCAGGGGCAGGGAGAGGCCCCCGTGGTCAATGGTGACGGTTCTGCTGTTCACAGGCGAGGTCACAGGGGTGGCATCGTAGCGGAATTCGCCCCTGTCGTCGCGCACCAGGGCGTTGATATAGCGGCGGCTGGACACGGTGCAGAGCACATTTTCAAGCCTGGCAGGGGCAAGGGTATTGTCCAGGGCCAGGATGTGCAGGCTGGCCCTGGCATTTTGCTGCAGATGGCCGAGGGTATTGGCTTCTCCGTCAGGCTTGTAGCCGACCAGGACATCCAGGGGCGAGAAGAGGGCAGAGATCTGTCTTGCTACGGCCCGGCCGCCCGAGGCCTCGAAGCCTTCAATCTGCAGGGTGCCCCTGCAGGTACCGGCCATGGTGTCCGCGGGCAGCACAAGGGTGGCTTCGCCCCGCTCGTCTGTCTGCACGTCGGGCAGGGCAATGGTGCGCGGTTCCCTGACGGGCAGCGAGGGATCGTGGAAGGTGTAGCCCTGATACCTGGCAAAGTGCAGGGAAGCAGGGCTCACCTGCAGACTGGCGTGGATGTCGTGGTGCGCTGCTGGCTCGCCGTAGAGCGTGCGCAGGGAGACCCGGGCCCGGGCTGGCGTGTCCCTGTGCCGCGTCCGTATCCAGCCTGCAGGCACTTCGGGCTCAAGACGTGCCGCAAGGGCCAGGGAATCCGGCTGGAACTCCTCCAGGCGGACCGTGGTGGATCCAAGGACTGGCCCCTTGTCCTGACCAAGGCGCACCTCCAGTCTGTAGGGGCCCGTGGGACTTGAGGGAGCGGACGTCCAGGACGTTTCGCAGAGGCTGACATCGCCTGTGAGGCGCTGCGTGAACACGGTGCGGCCAAGGGGATCGCTCAGCACTGCTTCCAGGGGCAGATCTGCGGGCAGGGCCTGCCAGTCGAATCGGCGCACCAGGATGCCAAAGTGCAGGGTGTCTCCGGGCATGTAGAGGCCGCGCTGGGAGAAGACCGAGGCCAGCAGGCCGGATTCCGTGCCGTGGCGGCCCAGGACGGCAAAGTCGCCGTTGTCCAGGATGCGGGAGGTGTCCCTGAGGGAAATCCAGGAGAGATCGGGCTCCCTGCCCTGACTCTGGGCAATGAGGGCCACGGGCTCCAGTTCACCCTCAAGGCCCCTTGTGGGCGTCAGATAGGCCTGGCCCGAAGCATTGGTCACCTCCTGGGCCAGGACGGTACCGTTCTTGGCCAGAAGCTGCACTCTGGCTCCGGACACAGGGGTACCGCTCAGGAGGCTTTCCACAAAGACGTGGCGGCCGCCATCGGCATTTTCCTTGATGGTCAGCCCCATTCTGGTGAGCAGGAAGAGGCGCTGGGCCTGGACCACGCTCTTGTTGTCCCGCAGTCCTTCGAGCTCCAGCTGGTAGAGGCCGCAGCCGCCGTCAAGATCGGTCATGATGCGGGTGAGATCGAGCACAGGGAAGGAGGCTTCGCCGTCAGGCAGAAGGGCCACGGGCAGGGTGCCCGTCCGCGTCAGGGTCTGGGCATCAAGATCCGTTTCCGGCATCCAGGGTTCCAGGGTCTGGGTGGAAAAGCCGTGGCTTGCGGCAAAGAGGGCCAGGAAGGGCGTGCGTATGTGACGGGCCTTCCAGCGCAGGCTGTCAATGCCAATGCTGTGCAGGGCTATCTTGAGGCTGCCGGAGAGATTGATGAGGTTGCCGGGCAGAAGGAAGGAGAGCTCCGCATCCATCTCGGGCGCCTGCAGGACCTTGGCCATGTCCCTGTTCAGGCGCACGCCGCTCAGAGCGCTCAGTTCCCTGGAGACGAACACGAGGACACAGCGGCCGGGCCGGATGGGCAGTCGGTAGCGTATGGTCTCCGTGGGCTCGCTGCCCGTGAGCAGCTCGGGCACAATCTCCCGGCTGCCGGTCACGTCCCTGAGATCCAGGGCAGGCAGGCGCGTCCAGTCCGTGGGTCTGTCGGCACCGGGCTGTGCCTTTTCGGGCAGTTCAAGGAGGCGCAGATGCCGGCCGAGTTGTGCGGGATCAATGCGCAGGCTTGTCTGCAGTTCGAGCTCGTAGCGGGCATTGAGCGCCTTGTCATGCCCCCTGGTGAGGGAAATGTTCCTGAAGAAGAGCAGGTTGCTGCGGCCGGGGACGCCAAAGGCCTGACGTGCGCCCCTGTCCTCTGCCACAATGGTGCGGCGGCCGTACTCCTGGGTATAGGAGGGCAGACCCGTCACGCTCAGCTGGACCCTGCTGTCCTGTTGAGGCAGGCGCTGTATGGCCGCGCTGAGCACGACACTGTCCCTGTCGGCATTCCAGGCATAGCGCACATCGCCAAAGCGCAGGCCCGAGCCCCGGGCAGGCTCGAGACGCAGAATCTGTTCAAGCTCGCCTGCCTTGACAGGCCAGATGAAGCGCAGGGGGATGGAGAGGCCGTGGGACTCGTCCTTTGACGGATCAATCCAGATGTTTTCCTTGCCGATCCAGACGGCCTGCGGCTGGGTCGTATAGTGTATCCTGCTGCTCTTGAGCTGCACCCGGGGCGGCAGAGGCACCTCTCGCACGTCCAGTTCGTAGCTCGTGGCAGGCCTGAGCGCGGCCTGTGGCGCAGGTGTGAACTGCATGGTTTGCGGACCTGTCCAGCGCCATTCTCCGGGAACATGCGGGGTCATCTTCATGTTCCGAACCCTGGCGCCCTGTTCGCCCAGAGGCGGTGTCAGGCATTCCTGGGGCCAGTTGCTGCCATAGGTCCTGCGGCACTGCACCTCGTCAATGACAAGCGACAGGATGATGCCGTCCCGCCAGGTGGCCGTATCCGGCGGCACGACCTGCAGGGTGCGGAAGGACGGGCCTGCATGCGCCTCGTGCAGGGGAAATGGCATGCCGGACAGCATGCCTGCCACAATGCCTGAAAGGAACACAAGAAGGGGAAGGAGGCGGGTGAGGGGACCGATCATGGCTGTTCTCCAGCAGGACACAGGCTTGTTCGAGTGGGCAGGAACGTGACAAAAGCATCGTGAGAACTGTTCTTGGGACAGTCGTTCCCTGCAGCTGACACTGGCAGCTGACCGGGACAGCGATCACTGTGCCGCACGCCGTGTGTGGGGCAGCGTTCCTTGTGGTGTGCAGAACAGGACAAAAAGTACATTGTTCGGCAAGCTCTTGCAATGTCGGCCCTTCAGCAGTGACAAGGGGACGACAGGGGGCAGCCAGTGCCGGAAGGGACCGGGAGACGGGACAGAGCGTGTCCTCTGTTCCTTCTGTCATTCTCCTGTCATTCTTCTGCCAGAAACTGTCCTGTCTCGGACAGTCCAGGCAAACGTGTGCTCCTTGCCCCTCTTTGCAATGCTCAGGCCATGGTGTATGAAGAGGAGCTGCATCAGGGCCCGAATGGAGCCACTGTGTTCTTCCATGCAAAACAAGGGCTTTTTGCCGGGAACACCTTCTCCTCGTGGTTGGTGCATTGCGTCCCTGGCGATTTTCGGAGGTTTTGGGGCATGCGCGAGCGCTTCCTGTCCACAGTCCGGTACAAATCCGGCGTTCTTCTTCTCTTTTCTCTGAGTCTTCTGCTCTGTCTTGTTCTGTCGGCAGGCTCCTGTCCTGCAGCCAATGACGAGAAGGCGGCGGCAGCCAGCACAGCGCAGGCCAAGGACAAGGAGCTGACGCCGGAGGAGGAGCAGAAGCTCAAGGAAGCCAAGGCCGAGGCCGAGGCCAAGGCCCAGGAAGCCCTGAAGGCCAAGGAAGAGCGTGCCGCCGAGCTCAGGGAAGAGCAGGATGCCGCAGCCGAGAAAAAGCGCCAGGAAGCGGCCGAAATAGCCCAGGACGATCCACTGAAGGACATCTGGGCCGGCCAGCGCACCATGATTGATGCGGTGATCAAGGAATCGGCCAGTCTCAGCGAGAGCTTCCTCTCAGACACAAGCGTGCTCGAACAGATACGCCCCGTGGAGCAGGACATTCGCAGGCTGCTCATCATGGTCAACGAGTTCAAGCAGTGGCCAAGTCCCCTGGAAGCCGTGAGCCGGCGTCTGAGCATCAGTGCGGATCTTGTGCACAGCATCCTGCTCACTGCGGCAGGGCCGCAGCTCAGTGCCAGGAAGCTGCTCGAACAGCTTGATTCCTCCGTGGAAAGCATGGCCGAACTCTCGGGCAGCCACGTGGACGAGACGGCGGAATACCTCTCCAAGATCAATACGGCCCGCTTCCTGCTCACTGCCGTCATCACCAGGTATACCAGTGCCCTGGCTCCGGCCAGTGCCCTCCTGGACAGGGTGAAGGCCACACGGGCGGAGATAAGCAAGAAGCTGCCCGAACTGTGGATGAACTATTACACCCAGGCGCCCGTGGCCTGGCTCTCGGCCTCGGAATGGGCCTCGGTGCCGCGCAATCTGAGCTACTTTACCACGGGGCTTTCCCTGCGCAAGTCCGTGGAGCTGCCGCTCACCACCTCGCAGTGGCAGGGGGCAGCCGTCCGCTTCATCATCACCTTCCTCTCCATAGGCAGCCTGAGCGTTCTGCTGGTCAACCAGTTCCTGCAGGGCATGCCCAAGGCCATGCAGCAGGTCAAGCGCTACAGCCTGCCCTGGAACGTCCTTGGCGTCTCGCTTATTGCGGCCTCCTACTCGCAGACCATAGAGCCCTTCAGGCTGTTCATGGCCCTGGGCAACATCAGTCTCATTTTTGGCCAGAGCCTGCTTGCCTGGGAGCTGAGGCGGATCAAGTTCCCCGAGGTCACGGTGGATCGCTCGCCGCTGCTCGCGCTCATGCCGCTGACCATCTGCGCCTACGTCTTCATCTACCTGCCCCTGCCCAGGCTTGTAACTCTCATACTCTGGCTCACTTGCGTCATCATCAGCATCTGGCGGTGCAGGAAGACGCCCAAGCTCGATCTGGGCAAGATGCAGATGGAACATTCCATCAGAGACATGCAGCCGCTCGTGCTCTGGCCCTGCCTCATCCTCTGTCTGGTGGGTTTCCATTTCTACAGCATGGCGCTCTACCTGCTCTATTCCTCCGTCTCCATTGCCATACAAATTTCCGTGGCCTCTCTGTCCGTCCTCTCCAGGCTCAACGAGTCCCTGAACAATGACGACACAAGGACCATGTTTGCGAGCTTCATCCTGGCCCTGGCAGCCCCCGTGGTCCTGCTCCTTTCCGTGGCCATCGTGTCCCTGTGGCTGGCCACTCTGCCCGGCGGCATGGATCTCTTGCAGTTCTACATCTTCAAGAGCGTCAACATAGGCTCCACCCAGCTCAACCTCGTGCAGGTGTTGCTCATTGCCACGGCCTTCTTCCTGGCACGGACGGCAGCCCGCATGGGCAAGAACTTCATTGCCAAGCTGCCTTCCCGCGGGGTCAAGGTCGATCCCTCGCTCATCACGCCCATGCAGACAGGCTACACCTACGTGGTCTGGTGCCTCTTCGGCTTCTTCGTGCTGCGCTCCCTGGGCATGAACCTGAGCAACCTGGCCGTGGTCGCCGGCGGTCTTTCCGTGGGCATAGGCTTTGGCCTGCAGACCATTGTCAACAATTTCATCTCCGGCATCATCCTCATCTTCAGCCGTACCCTGCAGGTGGGCGACGTGGTCGAAGTGGGCACCGTGGTGGGACGCATCAAGCAGATCAGCGTGCGTGCCACCCAGGTGGAAACCTATGACTCGGCCGTCATCTACGTGCCCAACTCGGCCTTTGTGTCCGGCAACCTGACCAACTGGACCAGCAACAGCCGCACCACCAGACAGCAGGTCGTTGTGGGCGTGGCCTACGGATCCGATCCGCAGAAGGTCAGCAAGATACTGCTGGACATTGCCAACAAGCAGTCCGACATCCTGGCCTATCCGCAGCCTGTGGTGCAGTTCCAGAATTTTGGCGCAAGCACCATGGACTTCAGGCTGCTGTTCTGGGTCAGGGACTATGACCTGGGGCTGCGTGTTGCATCGGACATCCGCTACGCCATCAATGCCCGCTTTGCCGCGGAAAAGATTGAAATTGCCTTCCCGCAGATGGATGTGCACCTGAAGCAGGACGCCGCTCCTGCCCGCAGGACCTCCTCTCTGCCACAGCCAAAGACCGGCCAGATACGTCGTCAGGGCAGGCCGCGCAGGGTGATTGCCCGCAAGCCGCTCTAGCCCTGTCCATTTGTCCACCAGGGCTCCCCTTGCCGGAGCCTTCACGAAGGAGGCGAGACTATGATTCGCAAAGCACAAGACCGCGTACAGTTCACCAAGGAAATGTTCGGTGGCCCGGGCTCCATTGAAGCCGCGCAGATTCTGAATCCCGGCGAATTCTGCGACAAGGGACGCCTGTTCAATCACATTGTCCTGAAACCTGGTGTCACCATAGGCAGACATCGTCATGTCAATGACTTCGAGACCTATTATATCCTGTGCGGAACAGGCGTGTACAATGACAATGGCACCGAGGTCCAGGTTGGCCCCGGAGATGTTGCCGTCTGTCCCGAGGGCGAAGAACACGCTCTGACCAATACGGGCACGGAAAACATGGAAATCATAGCGTTGATTCTCTTTGATAAAAAGGATTAGGCCCCTTGGGCATAGGCCAAAAAAGAATCCAGAATCAAAAGATGAAGGCTGTCCGAAGACAAATTGCGTTGTCGGACAGCCTTTTTCATACCCTGTGAAGTGCAGAATTTTCAGTTTCAGTCAGCATCGGACAGGACTGGAGACAGCGAGCGACAGACAAAAACTGACTAAATGCTCAATCAAGACTGTAAACAGAGATCCTTCTTCGGAAAGAACAGAAGAAATTCATTTATTTTCAAAAAATAGTAGAATAAATGCCTTGTCAATCTGCTAATGTCAAAAAAAGATTGATGTAAAAACACATATATGTAGGAAAAATAAATTGTCGAACTTACTCTGTTTCGTAAATATCTGTTTTTTGGCAACATATTGTTTTTATTTGATAAAATAAAACATTAGCAAAAAAATCAGAAAACTCTCCTGTCGGAAATTTTCATTATAACTTATTGTAAATAATTTAAAAATTTCATTATTTGAGACGCTTGCGATCATTTTGCCGTCTTGAATAATTCAATGCCGGGATTATATGAAATGCAAGGAAAGGCTCTGTACAAGAGCCACTTGTAAAGGAGGATTTGTCGTATGGATGGCTCAACCGGCATCAATGCCGTAACCATCATTTTTGCGTCCCTGTGTGTCTTTGCCATCGGCTACAGGTTCTATGGCCTGTTTCTGGCACGCAAGGTGCTCAACCTGAATGACGCCCGCAAGACACCGGCTGTGAAATATGCAGACGGTCACGATTATATCCAGACCAACAGGTACGTGCTCTTTGGGCACCATTTTGCCGCCATTGCCGCGGCAGGCCCCCTTCTCGGCCCCGTGCTGGCGGCACAGTTCGGCTATCTGCCCGGCCTGCTTTGGATTCTCATTGGCTGCGTACTGGCCGGCGCCGTTCATGACATGGTCGTGCTTTTCTGCTCTGTGCGTCACCGTGGCCAGAGCCTGGCCTACATTGCCACCCAGGAAATAGACAAGACAACGGGTACAGTAACTGCCTGGGCCGTTCTGGCCATTCTCATCCTGACCCTGGCAGGTCTGTCCATTGCCGTAGTTAATGCCATGCACAACAGTCCCTGGTCTACCTACACTGTTGCCGCCACCATCCCCATTGCCATCATCATGGGCCTGTACATGCAGGTCTGGCGCAAGGGGGATGTACTGGGCGCATCCATCATCGGCGTTGTGCTGCTCTTCCTGTGCCTGCTTTCCGGTCCATGGGTGACGGCGCATCCCGAATGGTTTGGCTGGCTGAACATCGGCAAGCGGGAAATGTCCATCCTGATTCCCGTCTACGGGTTCCTGGCCTCTGTCCTGCCTGTGTGGCTGCTCCTGCTGCCCCGTGACTATCTGTCCACCTTCCTCAAGGTCGGCACCATTCTGGCCCTTGCCATCGGCATTGTTTTCGTGATGCCACATTTCAACATGCCTGCGATCACCAAGTTTGTCGCAGGCGGTGGACCTATTGTCGGCGGACCGGTCATTCCCTTCATCTTCATCACTATTGCCTGCGGTGCCCTGTCCGGCTTCCATGCTACCATCGGCACCGGGACAACGCCCAAGATGATCGGAACGGAACACGATGTGCTCTTTGTCGGCTACGGGGCCATGCTGCTGGAAGGCTTTGTGGCCATCATGGCCCTTATCGCCGCCTGCGTGCTCATTCCGGCCGACTACTTTGCCATCAACTCGCCCGAACAGGCCTTCAATGCCCTGGGCATGCAGGTTCAGGAACTGCCTCGTCTGGAACAGGAAGTTCAGGAAAGCCTCATGCATCGTCCTGGTGGTTCGGTGTCCCTGGCTGTGGGCATGGCGCACATTTTCTCCCAGATTCCCTTCATGGATGATCTGATGGCGTACTGGTACCACTTTGCCATCATGTTCGAGGCGGTCTTCATCCTGTCTGCCGTTGATGCCGGTACCCGTGTGGGCCGCTTCTTCCTGCAGGAAATGATCGGCAAGATTTCTCCGAAGTGGGGCGACAAGAACTGGTGGCCCGGCATTGTGGGCACAAGCCTCATCTTTACCGGTGCCTGGGGCTATCTGGTCTACAGTGGCGATATCAGCAATATCTGGCCGCTCTTCGGTATCAGCAACCAGCTGCTTGCTTCCGTGACCCTGCTCATCGGAACAACCGTGCTGCTGCGCATGAACAAGGGCAAGTACGCTCTCATCACCGGTATCCCCGGCTGCTT
Source organism: Candidatus Desulfovibrio intestinipullorum (assembly GCA_019113165.1). Classification (GTDB taxonomy): domain Bacteria; phylum Desulfobacterota; class Desulfovibrionia; order Desulfovibrionales; family Desulfovibrionaceae; genus Desulfovibrio; species Desulfovibrio intestinipullorum. The sequence goes on along the minus strand of DXHV01000073.1, from coordinate 28,804 downwards.
CATGACGGTCATCACCTTCTGGGCCGGCATCTGGCTGATCCTCTATCAGTACCTGCCCACAGGCAAGTACCTGCTGGTCTTCCTGAGCCTGCTCGTTATGGTCATGATGCTCTTCGTGATTGTCGGCGTTGTCCGCCGCTGGAAGGTGCTCATCAATGAGCATACCCAGGTGAAGGACAGCTATGGCGACACCTTCAAGGAAATCGTGCCCGAGTAAGCCGTTTTCCTGGTGAAGAGTTCCTCCCTAAAGGCAAGTCCCTCCTTTTCCGGTCCTGACCAGCCGGAAGGGAGGGACTTTTTTTTGAGAAAAGGGCAACTGGTCGTCTGTGCAGACGACAGTTTCACGCAGCAGGCAAAAAAGGGCTCTTCGTGGCTTTCTGTGGGTATCCTCAAAGGCGCTCTCCCTTGGAGCGTCTGACATTGGTAGGCAGGGAAACGGTTTCCACGGCTTCAGAAAACTAACTACTAAATACTATTGATAAATTCTCTGAAGAAGTCTTTGCAGTGCGGACAGTGGTAGCTGCCCTCAGAGATGGAAATAGTTCTTGGAGAGAAGGCTAATGAGGGGATTGGGGCCTTACCCACAAATCCCCCCGAAGAGCTCGAAAAAGCGGCCGGGTGGTCGCAGGGAAGGTATGGAGGCGCTCCGCACGCGAGTCCAGAGCGCCGGACCGGAAACGGAGAATGCTCCCAGGGAAATGGTCTACTGAAGTCCCGCAGGCTTTCTCTTCAGACATTGCAGGTCCAGGAAGTCCTGTTCCCAGAAGGCGCCAAGCAGGGGTTGCTGTATGGCTGCGTGTCCCTTCCATTCCGTCAGCAGCCTGTTGCACTGTTCCATGTTCAGGTAGGAGAGCAGACCGTTCCAGGAACTGGTCAGCTCGCGGACAATGCGCAGGGCCGTGACTTCGCCGCTGTGCATGCCGTCCAGGAACTCGCAGGAAGAGGAACCGAAGTAGCGGGGGTCGCTTGTGTCCACAAGCTCTATGCCGCGTTCGGCCAGGGCGCTCTTCAGCCTGAAGAGATGGGGATAGAGCTCTTCCTGGGCCTTCATGGCATCAAGCACCGGGCCTGCCACCGGAGCCAGGAAGACCACGGGCACAATGCCGCGGCCGCGCAGACGGAAGTAGATGTCGGCCAGGGCATCAAGGTGGGCCGTGCTGAGTGCTTCCTGAGGAACAAATTCTCCAATGTGGCGGCGCTGACGATCCAGGGTCCGGGCAAAGCCGGCATCTCTTGCCAGGGGCGCGGTAATGGTCGAGGTGGCATAGAGGGAGCCGTCCGGTCCGTAGCCGTCACTGGCAAACTGGGCCCTGATGCCGAAACGGTTTTCCCTGAAGCCCAGAAAGAGGAATTGCGGCAGCGAAATGGTCCCCTGCAGAAGATTCTGCCAGGGCATGCGCAGGGCATTGGGCGACATGCTGTAGGTTGAAGAGCGCTTCCTTTCCTGGAGGGCAAAGGGATCCTTTTCCCAGGCAGGAGAAAACCACCAGAAGTCCAGGGCCAGCAGAATGACCTGCGGCTTGTGGACCTGGAGCATGGCGTCCAGGCTTGCCCGCAGAGAGGAGAGGGAGTCTGCCGTGCCGGCCATGTTGAGCATGGGACGCACAAAGGCCGTGTCGCGCAGGGTGCCCATGCCGGCAGAGCCGGCCAGCACGATGTGCGGCTTCTTTGCGGCATAGAGGGCCAGCTTGTACTCGAGGACGTCGGCAGCCGTGTGGCTTAAGCCCGAGCCAAAGAGCGCAAAGGTCCTGGTCTGTGTGCGCACGGCCCTCTCGACTCCAAGATCGCCGCTCAGGTACAGCCACAGGCCTCCTATGGGAGAAGCCACAAAGAGGGCCAGGGCCAGGAGCAGCGCCAGGATGATAAAGAAACGCCGCAGCCAGGTGCTGGCAACACTGTCTTCCCAGTGCCGATCGTCCATACTCACTCCATGCTGTCTGTAGGCAGAACTGATTGTTGTCGTTGGTTTTGTTGGGGCAGGGCCTGCGGGGGCCGTCAGGGACACAGCCTAGAAGAGGAAGGGCCTTGTCCTGTCCATGACCATGAGGCAGGCCACGGCGGCCAGGGCCAGCACAAGGGCCCAGGGCAGGGTGGGCGCAAAGGAGAGCCAGGGCCTGGATCCGTCCCTGCAGCCAAGGAAGATGTCATGGGCCGTGGGCAGGGCGAAGACAAGGACAAGGCCGAGCAGCAGGGGCAGCAGGGAGAGGAGGCCCGTAAAGTAGCCGTTGACAAGGAAGGACAGGGCGCCCGGGGCCTGCAGGTTGAAGAGCGTGGCGTACATGGCCAGGGCATGGCCCAGGGTGTCCGATCGGAAGAGGACCCACAGCAGGGTGACGAGCACAAAGGTCATGCAAGTCGAGAGCACGCGCATGGGCACGGTTGCGAGCAGGGCGCCTGCTCCTGTCGAGCGCAGGGAACGGATGGCCACGTTCAGGGCCAGGAAGAGGCCGTGCAGGCCGGCCCAGACAAGGAAGGTCAGCCCTGAGCCGTGCCAGAGGCCGGCAAAGGCCATGCAGGCAAGGATGCCCAGCACGATGCGGGCAAAGCCAGGCCAGGAGCCGGCCAGAGGCTGATAGAGGGAGTCCCTGAGCCAGGAGGAGAAAGTGATGTGCCACCTGCGCCAGAATTCGATGAAGCCCGTGGCCCGGTAGGGTTGACGAAAGTTCTCGGGCAGTCTGAGGCCCAGCATGAGGCCAATGCCCAGGGCCATGTCCGTGTAGCCGGAAAAGTCGAAGTATATCTGGAAGGAGAAGGCCAGAAGGCCCAGCCAGGCCTCCATGCTGGTCACCGAAAAGCCTGCCTGCTGAGCGGCAAAGATAGTGTCCGCGTGCACCCCGAGCCAGTCTGCCAGCAGTACCTTCTTGCACAGGCCGGCCAGGAAGAGCCCCAGCCCGCAGACAAGGACGGACATGGGCGGCGCCGCAAGGTTGTCGAACTGCGGCCCCATCTGCTCGTAGCGCACAATGGGACCGGCCAGGAGCCAGGGGAAGGCCAGGGAAAAGAGGGCATGGCGCAGCAGGCCCTCGGGCTCGGTGTGACGCTGGAAGATGCTCACAAGCCAGGCAGCCTGGATGAGGGACCAGAAGGAGAGTCCTGCCAGCTGGGCCGTCTGCAGCACGAAGGCGTTCTCTGGAGCAGGAACGCTCATGCCGCTCGTGAAGAGGTCCTGATAGGGCAGGGCCAGGTCGGGCAGCCCAAACAGGGCAGCCAGGCGGGTCAGGATGAGGGGCGTGAAGTTCACAAGCAGGGCCAGGATGAGCAGCCCCTTGCGCCGGATGGTGTTTTCCCGTTCTCCTGGAGCAGCCAGGGCCAGTCCGAAGCCGTAGTTCACAAGCAGGAGGCAGAGGAGGAGCAGCAGGCCGGCCGGGCTTGCCAGCAGGCCGAAGAGAAGGGAGAAGGCCAGCAGCACAAGGCTCAGGCTTTCTCTGTGCACAATGGCTGCAGCTCTCCAGAGGAAGACCAGAAGCGGCAGAAAGACAAGGACAAAGACATAGCTGTCAAAGGACATGCGCTCTCCTGGCAGGAAATCGGGGACAGGGAAGCCTGGACAGGCCCCTGTCAAGGTCGCGGGAACAGGGAGATTCTTCCGCAGGGAACACGCACGGCATGGGCCGTGGATCAGGAAGTAGGCTTCCTCTACACTAGGCAGGCTGAAAAATCCAGAAAGCCGCAGCAGGGCGGAACAGGGCCTGGCCTTCAGCCCCGGTTGCAGAGACGTCGGGCAGGAATTTCTGCAGGGCGTTTGAGGCAGACGCCCTGGGCATGATCACCCTGATGGACAGCCCGAAGAATCTTGCTGTATGAACGTGACCGTCCCCAGAGGGGGAGCATCCTTGTTCCCGCATCCTCCGAAAAGGGCCGAAATTTGTCCAGAGCACACAGAATCGCGCAGGATATCATGTACACCATTGTCCTTCCCTGGCCCGCCAAGGCACGCCACAAGAAGATCGTGCCCGTCTTTCTCCCCTTTGCCGGCTGTCCGGCGCGCTGCCTGTACTGTGCCCAGAACCTGCAGACAGCCGAAGGCGGACGCTCCCTGCAGGTTCTGCTGCAGGAGGCCCGAACCATGCTTGAGGCACGCAGACACAAGGGCCTTGAGCCCGCAGAAGTGGCCTTTTACGGCGGCACCTTCACTGCCCAGAGGGAAGAGGCACTCACAGCCTGCCTTGAGGCCGTGCAAGGCTGGCGCAGGGAGGGCCTGATTTTGTCCTGGCGCTGTTCCACCAGACCCGATGCCCTGGAAGAGAGCGTGCTGGCCCGGATGAGGGAGGCCGGCTGCACCTGCGTGGAACTGGGCATACAGAGCTTTGATTCGGCCGTGCTGAAGACAAGCCTGCGCGGCTATGACGAGACTGTGGCCAGGAAGGGCCTGGCCCGCGTGCGCGCCCTTGGCTTTGTCCTTGGCGTGCAGCTTTTGCCGGGCCTGCCCGGCAGCACGGCACAGGGCTTTTTGCAGGATGTGGACTGTGCCCTGGACGAAGGGGCAGCCTTCCTGCGCTACTATCCCTGTCTGGTGGTCCGCTCCACGGGGCTTGCCAGACTCTATGCGGAAGGCCGCTACATCCCCTGGAGCACGGAGGACACCCTTGAGGCCCTGGCCCTTGGTCTTGCGAAGGCCTTTGCCAGGAATGTTCCGGTCATACGAATTGGCGTGGCCCGCGAGGAGAGCTTCGAGCAGCATGTGCTGGCAGGTCCGAGAGATCCGGATCTGGGCACGCGGGCCCTTGGGCGGGCCCTGCTGCGCATCCTGCAGCAGCATGTGTCCCATGCGGATCGCCTGGTCGCCCTCCATCTGCCCCGCTCCTGCCAGGGCTATTATCTCGGGCACAGAAAGGAGAACAGGGAGGGGCTGGAGCGCCTGGGCGTGCATTCCGGAGTCATTTGCTGGACGCAGGAAGAAGAAGTGCGCATTCTTCTCCAGTCGAAGCTGTGAAAAAAATGAACTGCGTTCCAAAGATCCTGCAGTTTGCCAGGCAGTGTCCCTGCACTGCGTTGGCACTTTCCTGAAAGACAGAAAAATTCCATGGCAATGCAGTTCCCTCAGTCGCGCTGATTCTGGACACAAAAACCGGATTGTGGCATTCTTGTCCAGAATTTCTTCCGATGAGGCCGCCTTGTGTCTACTTCCCCCCGTCCGCTTCCCCGTAACATCAGACGGGCAAGCCTGTTCTTCAAACTCTTCAGTTCCGAACATCTGGCCCACATTCCGCTGGGCATTCTGCTTTTCTTTGCCTTTGTCACCCTGACCATCATGGTCAGCTTTCCGGCGCTCATTTCCGTGGAGCGCAACGAGACCATGCTGACCCGTCTGCTGGCAGACAAGGGCTTTTCCCTGATCACGGCCTTTGAAAACGTGCTGCGCACGGGCATGCGCTCCCAGGTAGGCATACGCCTGCAGTTTCTGCTGGAGCAGATGGTGCAGAGCGGGGACATTACCTTTATTGCCGTCACCATGCCGGACGGCACCATCGTGGCCCATTCCGATCGCAAGCGCGTGGGCGAAATCCTCAATATCGACGGCAGGGAAGCCTCGGAAGCCACCATGCACCAGCTTTCTCCTCGTGGCGAAAAGCGCTGGAGTATCATGGAGATAGAGGGGACGCGCAGCTTTGTAGTCTACTGCAACTTCCAGCCCGGCGTTCCATCCAGGCCCGGAGGGCGCGGCCGGGGCCTCATGGAGGAAGGCAGGCACATGGGCGGACACATGGAGGGCCGCCGGCACGGTGGCGGCCATGGACCAGGCCGCATGCAGGGACCGGGCATGGGCCGCTCCGGCATACCCGTGCCCATGATCTTTCTTGGCATGGACATTTCTCCCTTCGAGATTACGCGCACCCAGAACAGGGCCTACATGACCATGCTGGTGGGGGTAACCCTGCTGGTGGGCCTGGCCTGTCTGCTGGTCTTCTACCACATACAGAAGGCCCGGCAGTCCAGCCTGCGCGAAAAGGCGGCCAAGAGCCGGGTGGCAGCCCTGGAAGAGGAAGTGCGCCGCAAGGAGAAACTTGCGGCCGTGGGCAACCTGGCCGCGGGCGTGGCTCACGAGATCCGCAATCCCCTGAGCTCCATCAAGGGCTATGCCACCTATTTTGCCCAGCGCTTCCCCGAGGGCAGCGAGGACAGGCAGGCGGCCACGGTCATGGTGCGCGAGGCCGACCGCCTCAACCGTGTCATTACCGAACTCATCGGCCTGTCCAGACCCACGGACGTGGCCCTGCAGCCCACCCATCTGGAAGAGGTGGTGCAGCACGTGGCCAGGCTGCTGGCCCAGAATGCCGCCAGCCACAATGTGCAGATCATCCTGCGCCTGCCGCGCAAGTGTCCGCCGGCCCTGGCCGATCCCGACAGGCTGGGCCAGGCCGTGCTGAATTTGTGCCTCAATGCCCTTGACGCAATGCCCAACGGTGGCAAACTTACTCTCAGCATGGCGGTCAGCGAGGGCCGCATCTGTCTGCAGGTGCAGGACACGGGCACAGGCATCAAGCCCGAGAACCTGAGGCACATCTTTGATCCCTATTTTACCACCAAGACCAAGGGGACAGGCATAGGTCTGGCAACGGTGCACAAGATAGTGGAAGCCATGCACGGCGAGATTGCGGTCACATCCAAAGAAGCCACGGAACGCCATGCCGGCGAAACCTGCTTCAGCATGTGGCTGCCCATTGCCGCCAGCCAGCCTGAACAACAGCTCAAGAATCAGACATAACTCCTCACAGACAACATTTCTGGGATAATCATGACAACAACTATACTCGTGGTGGATGACGACGACGCGCACCGCGGCATGCTGCGGATGATGCTCAAGACCTGGGGCTACGCCGTGGAGGAAGCCAGCGATGGCGACGAGGCCGTGGCGGCAGTGCGGGAAAAGTCCTTTGCTGCCGTACTGACGGACGTGCGCATGGGCAAGGTCAATGGCATCGAAGCCATGAAGCAGATCTTAAGTTACAATCCGTCCCTTCCGGTCATCCTCATGACGGCCTATTCCTCGGTGGAAACCGCAGTGGAGGCCCTGCGCATCGGTGCCTACGACTACCTTATCAAGCCCCTGGACTTTGATGCCCTCAAGGCCACCCTGGCCAGGGCCATAGAGCACTCCCACATGGGCGTGGAAAACAGGGAGCTGCGCCGCCAGCTCAGCGAGGAAAACAAGAGTCCGGAAATCCTGGGCCGCTCCTCGGCCATTACCAGCATGCTGGCCATGATACGCACTGTTGCGCCCACGGAGGCCACGGTGCTGGTGACCGGCGAGTCCGGCACGGGCAAGGAACTGGTGGCCAGGGCCCTGCATTCGCAGAGCCTGCGCAAAGACGCGCCCCTGGTGACCGTCAACTGCGCAGCCCTCGCGGAAACCCTGCTCGAATCCGAGCTCTTCGGCCATGAAAAGGGCGCCTTCACGGGCGCGGATCGCCGCAGGGACGGCCGCTTCAAGCAGGCAGACCACGGCACCCTCTTCCTGGACGAAATAGGCGAGATGCCCTTTTCCGTGCAGGCCAAGCTCCTGCGTGCCCTGCAGCAGGGTGAAATACAAAGGGTGGGTTCGGACAAGAGCGAGCATGTGGATGTGCGCGTCATTGCGGCCACGAACCGCGATCTGCGCAAGGAAGTGGAGGAACGCCGCTTTCGCGAGGACCTCTATTTCCGCCTCAATGTCATCAGTCTCGAGGTGCCGCCCCTGCGCCAGCGCAAGGAGGACATCCCCCTGCTTGCCACCTTCTTCCTGAGCCGTTTCTCCGAGCGCAACCACAAGACCGTCAAGGGCTTTTCCCCGCAGTGCATGGATCTTCTGCTGCACTACGACTGGCCGGGCAACGTCCGCGAACTGCAGAATGCCGTGGAACGGGCCGTGATCCTCTGTGCCGGCGATCTGGTCATGGGGCCAGAGCTGCCCGTCAACATCATCAATGCCGCAGGCAAGGACTTCATCCGGCCGAGCGAGGCGCCCTCTTCCCTGGCAGGACTGCCCCTGGAGGAGATAGAGCGCCGGGCCATAGAGGAAACCCTGCGCGAGACCGGGGACAACAAGAGCGCCGCGGCCCGCAAGCTCGGCATCACCAGGGCCACCCTGCACAAGAAGCTGCGCAAGTACGAAATCGAAAAGGGAGAAAACGAGTGAGCGACCATGTTGCCAAGGGCTCCCCGCTCCTTTCCCCCGAAGAGCTGGACCGCATAGTCGACCTCTTTTTCGAGGCCGGCATGCTGCGCAAGACCCCCCGTTCGGGCTGGATCTTTCTTGGCACGGGCAATGAGGACGTGGCCCAGCACAGCTTCAGGGTTGCCTTCATGAGCTATGTGCTGGCCAAGAGGGCCGGCGCCAACCCTGCCCGTGCGGCCCTGCTCGGCCTTTTCCATGATTTGCACGAGGCCCGCACCTCGGACCTCAACTACATGAACCAGCGCTACGTGCAGACGGATCAGAAGCAGGCCCAGCTCGACGCCGTGGCAGGCACAGGGCTTGAAGAGGACATCGTGGGCGCCCTGGAGGAATTCGAGCAGCGCGAGAGCCCGGAAGCCAGGATTGCCAAGGACGCCGATCAGCTCGATCTGCTCTTCAATCTCAAGGAAGAGCTGGACAAGGGCAATGCCTTTGCCAGGGACTGGATAGACGCGGCCCTGGACAGACTGAAGACAGACGTGGCCAGAGCCGTGGCAAGGCAGATGCTGCAGGTGGATCACAGCCGCTGGTGGTACGGTCGCGTGGACCGGCGCTGGTGGGTGGATCGCTGTCTGCCCGAGGCTGAACAGAAAACAAAAAGGGCCGTACCCGGAACAATGAGGGTACGGCCGCGGTCGGAACGAAACAGATCGGGACGGGGTCGGGCTGGACGCGTGGTTGTGAAGGCCCGCAGGCGATCCTGAGTCAGAGAACGCTGCAACAGGGCATGCCCTGTGCGTGGGGACTATCTGTCGGCCAGCGTGATCGGCATGGGGCCGTAGGCGGCCTCGTAGCGCTTCGTGAAGTCGTCAGGAGTGAAGTGGTGTTCCTGTGTGCCCTGGCAGGCAATGGCATAGCTTGCGGACACGGATCCGAACTGGCAGGCCTCGATGACAGAGAGGCCGTGGGTGAGGCCGAAGAGCAGGCCGCCCCTGTGGGCATCGCCGGCACCGGTGGGATCAAGAACCTGGTCGCAGGGCACGGCCTTGATGTGGGCATCCGTGCCGTCCCTGCCGCGCACGCGGCAGCCGCTGGCGCCCAGGGTGGTGATGATCCACTCCACGGACTTGAGGAGCTCTTCCTCTTCCTTCAGTTCCAGCAGCTTGCAGGTCATGCCCAGCTCGTAGTCGTTGCAGACATAGGCAAAGGCACCGTCTATGGCTCTGCTCATCATGTCCTTCGTGAAGACAGGCAGCTGCTGACCCGGATCGAAGATGAAACGCACGCCCTTTTCCCGGTAGAACTCCGGCAGCTTCTGCATGTCGTCCATGTTGCCGGGAGAGACAATGGCCAGATCGTCGCTCTGCAGGCCGGGGAAGGTGTAGCCGCAGGGCCTGGCCATGGCACCGGGATAGAAGCCTGTGAGCTGATTGCCGGAGAGGTCGGTGGTAATGAAGCACAGGGCCGTGAAGAGATTCCTGTCCACGCGGATGCCTTCCAGGGAAAGGCCCACATCCTGCAGATGGGCGCCGTAGTCCCCGAAGTCCTTGCCGGCAGCGCTCAGGATGACGGGGTGTTCGCCGAGCAGGGCCATGGTGTAGGCAATGTTGCCGGCGCAGCCGCCGCGCCGCTCAATCATGTCGTCCACCATGAAGCTGATGTTGATCATGTGCAGCTTGTCCAGGAGGATGTGATCCTGGAAGTTGCCGTTGAAGTTCATGATGCGGTCAAAGGCCAGGGAACCGGAAATGTATACGGACATGAAGAATCCTCTTGCTTGAGTGGGTGTCCTTGGGAACGTGCGGGCACAGGACCCGTTTTTTTGTGGTTTCATACGCCAAGCCGGTGCAGGCTGGCAACGTTCCAGGGGGACGTTCGGGGCCCTGGCCCCGGGTACCAGGGGGCCCTTGTGCATTGCAGGGGCCGGCAAAAGCAGGTACAACGTGCCCCGGCACATGCCAGCCGCACACCCCGCTGCCCCGATTCTCTGGCAGCGCCCTGCGGCCCTGCAGCACATTCCCTTCATTCCAAATATATAGCTTTAAGGAGGCGACGCCCTGTCCCTGCATATCGGGGCGCAGGACGCCGGAATATCCATGAATGTAGTTACCCGTTTTGCTCCGAGCCCCACAGGACACTTGCATATTGGCGGTGCGCGCACGGCCATCTTCTGCTGGCTCATGGCCCGCCATTACAAGGGACAGTTCCATCTGCGCATCGAGGACACGGACCTTTTGCGTTCCAGGCAGGAATACACGGACTCCATCCTTGCGTCCATGAAGTGGCTGGGCCTCGACTGGGACGGCGAGCTGACCTATCAGACCCAGCGCATGGATCTGTACAGGCAGTACGTGAACAGGCTGCTGGAAAGCGGCCAGGCCTACTGGTGCTCCTGCACGGCCGAAGAAGTGGACGCCATGCGTCAGAAGGCCAAGGAGCTGGGGCTCAAGCCCCGCTACAACGGGCACTGCCGTGACCTCCATCTCGGACCCGGAGAAGGCCGCTGCGTGCGCCTCAAGTGCCCGCAGGAAGGCAAGATTGTCTTTGACGACATGGTCAAGGGCCGCATTGCCGTGGACGTCTCCGAGCTCGACGACATGGTGCTGCAGCGCGCCGACGGCACGCCGACCTACAACATGGCCGTTGTGGTCGATGATCATGAAATGGGCATTACTCACGTCATCCGCGGCGACGACCACGTCTCCAACACGCCCCGCCAGATTCTCATCTACCGTGCCCTGGGCTTCCAGGAACCCGTCTTCGGTCACGTGCCCATGATCCTGGGCTCCGACGGCGCCAAGCTCTCCAAGCGCCACGGCGCCCGCGCCGTCATCGAATACGAGAAGGACGGCCTCCTGCCCCATGCTCTGGTCAACTACCTGGTGCGTCTGGGCTGGTCCCACGGCGATCAGGAAATCTTCTCCCTGGACGAGCTTGTGGAGCTCTTTGACGGCACCCACCTCAATCCCTCGGCAGCCCGCTTTGACGTGAACAAGCTGCAGTGGCTCAATGCCCACTACATGCGCGCCCTGCCTGTTGCCGAGCTGGCCCGCCTGGTGCGTCCCTTTGCCGAGGAGGCAGGCTACGGCGACCTCTCTGACGAGCGCCTGCAGGGCCTGTGCACCCTGTTCAGGGAACGTGCCAAGACCCTGGTGGAGCTGGCTGCGGCTTTTGCGCCCATGCTGGTTGGCACGGCCGATCTTGCCTACGACGAGAAGGCCGTCACCAAGAACATCCGTCCCGAGACAAAGGAACGCTTGCAGGCACTCGCCACCGTGCTGAAAACCTGCGAGCCCTTCGAGGCCGAGCACCTGAATACGGTGTTCAACGACTTCGTGAAGGACAACAACCTCACCTTCAAGGATATTGCCCCGGCCCTGCGCACGGCCCTGGTCGGCTTCATGGGCGGTTCCCACCTGCACGACATCATGGCCTTCCTCGGACGGGAAGAGACCCTGGCACGCATTGAACGCACCCTGTCCCTCTAGTCGGGGGAGCAGGACAAGAAGATCTCAAGGCCTGTGCAGCACAACGGACGCTGCACAGGCCTCTGTGCACTTTTGAGAGAGGCAGCAGAAAACGTGACATCCTCCCTGTTCACAGACACGGATCCGGCAGGCAGGCCGGCGCATGGACAGGGCTCCGAGTTGTCGGAGTCCCCTGGTCGTTTCGAGGTGGCGTTCCGTCCGGGCCCCGGGGCTGCTGCGTCCGGTGCGGCTGCCGCAGGCAGCGAGGCGGGCAGCCGGGCAGGGCGGATCACGGAGATATCCTTTGATGAAGAGTCCCCTGGCGAAATGTCTCTGGACGATAATAACGCAGAACGTGTTCAGGATGCGGGCCAGTATTCGGGGCAGGATGGCACGGGGAGCGGACAGGCGGGCCTGGCCCGTCTGGACAAACGCGTGCAGGCCTGGATTGCCGAGCAGGGCTGGCAGGGCCTGCGCCCCATTCAGGAACGATCCCTTGAGCCTGTGCTTTCGGCCGCAAGCGACGTAATCATTTCCGCAGCCACGGCCTCGGGCAAGACGGAGGCCGCCTTTCTGCCGGCCCTCTCCCATGTGGCCGCCCATCCCTGTCAGGGGACGGCCATACTCTACATAAGCCCCCTCAAGGCCCTCATCAACGATCAGTTCCGCCGGCTGCAGGATCTGGCCCGCAGGCTCGATCTGTCCGTCATTCCCTGGCACGGCGATCTGCCCTGGGCCGACAAGCAGGCCTATCTCAACAGTCCCGGGGGCCTGCTGCTCACCACGCCCGAGTCCCTGGAAGGCTTTCTTCTGCGCTATCCCCTGTGGTGCTACCGGGCCTTTTCTGCGCTTGGCTATGTCATCATTGACGAATTTCACTCCTTTGTGAGCAACGAGCGCGGCCGGCAGCTCTTAAGCCAGCTGCGCCGTCTTGAAGCCCTGGCCCACCGTACCATTCCCCGCCTGGCCCTCAGTGCCACCTTTGGCAACGAGGATGACATGGTGCAGGAGCTCAGGCCCCACCGGCAGGACTATCCCTGTGTCGTCATCAAGGAGCCGGAGAGCCGGCGTCCGCTCATGCAGCTCATGGCCTATCTGGACGTGCCGCCCTTTCTGCGCAGCTATGTCCAGGAGCGCGGCCTGGAGCAGATGATGGACGATCTCTATCACATGCTGCAGGGCGGCCACCATCTGGTCTTTACCAATTCCAGGGCCCGGGCCGAGCTTGTGGCCTCCCACCTGGCGCGCAAGTGCCGTGACAACGGTCAGGCCAACGAATTCTTTCCCCATCACGGCAGCCTGTCCAGGGACTTGCGCCAGCAGCTGGAGCAGCGCCTGCAGGCCGCGGACACGCCCACCACGGCCGTGTGCACCATGACCCTGGAGCTCGGCATAGACATTGGCAACATGGACAGCGTGTCCCAGCTGGATGCCCCCAATTCCGTGGCCAGCCTGCGCCAGCGCCTGGGCCGGGCAGGCCGCAGGGGCAGCCGGCAGACCATACGAGTCTTTCTGCTGGAACACTTTCTTCTGCGCAACGCCTCCCTGGGCGACAGGCTGCGCCTGGGGCTCTTCCAGACCCTGGCCGTCTTCAAACTGCTCAATGCCAGCTGGTACGAGCCTGTGGAGAGCCCCAGACCCCATTTCTCCACCCTTGTGCAGCAAATTCTCTCTGTCATTGGCCAGTACCAGGGGGTCAAGCCCTCGCATCTCTGGAACCTGCTCTGCGCCACGGGCCCCTTTGCCGTGAGCCAGGAAGACTTTGTGGCCCTGCTGCGAGGGCTTGTGAACAGGAAGATCCTCTGCAGGGACGAGGAGAGCAGGGAGCTGCGCCTGGCCGAGGCAGGCCAAATCGTGACAGGCCGCAGCGACTTCAGCACAGCCTTCAGCACGCCTTCGGAATTTTTGCTCGAGAACGAAGGGCGCGTCATTGGCAAGCTGCCGCTCACCGAGCCCCTGCAAAAGGGCATGCGCATTCTCTTTGCCGGCCGCAGCTGGAAGGTGGAGACTCTGGACGAGGAGGAAGCCCGCATAGGCCTGGTGCCGGACAATGAGGGCACGCCGCCGCGCTTTGCCGGATCAAGCCAGGCCGTGCACGATCGCGTGCGGGAGACCATGTACGAGCTCTACACGAGCGGCGCAGAGCCCTCCTTCGGCAACCACACGGCCAGACGGCTCTTTCGCGAAGGCCGCAAGGCCTTTGCCTCCATGAACCTGGCCAAATCGAGCATGGTCTACGAGCGCGGCAGGGTACACCTCTTTCCCTGGCGCGGAGACCGGTTCTGCCGCACCGTGGCGGCCCTGCTGCGTCTGGCCGATTTGGAGGCCAACGAGGCCGCAGGCATCATCGACGTGCCCTGCAAGAGCCCGCAGGAATTTCAGACACGGCTGCGGCGCTTTCTGCGCAGCGGCAAGCCGTCCGTGCAGGCGCTGACACGCGGCATGCAGGACAGGCTGCAGGAAAAATTCTATCAGCTGGTGGAGCCGGAACTCTGCGACAGGGACAATGCCGCCCGCTTCTACGAGAGGGACGAAGCCTGGGACTGGCTTGAGTCTGTGGCAGGCCAGCCCTGCTGGATCTGCTGAAAAAGAGGATCCCTAGTGTTTAATTTTATTAGTCCACATACAGCTATCGATTGAAAATCACTGTATTTTCAGACGCATGTAGCATGATGGATTTTTGTAATTAGACACTAGCTGCGCTCGGCAGCCCTGGCCAGACGCGTTTCCAGGGACGAGTCCACCGCAACCTTGCGAGTGAAGAGCACCTTGTCCATGCGCATGGTACCAGGGGCTGCGCCGCGCAGGGGGCGCACGTGGCGGATTTCGCAATAGGTCAGCCTGGCAGAGGGCTCGTCGCGCAGCCAGCTGCGGCAGGCAGCCAGGCAGCCTGCCTCGTCCAGGGTGCGCTCGGGCACGCTCTGGGCTCCGTGACTGCGGCGAATGATGACATGGGAGCCCGGGCCGCCCTCGGCATGGACCCAGATATCGTGGGGCGAGGCAATGCGACGGGCATCCTGATTGCCCCTGGCATTGCGGCCGCGCAGCAGCACAAAGCCGTCCGAGCTGACAAAGAGCTGGACTGTGGCCGGCAGATTGGGCACAGGCTCCTGGGAGGGCTGCTGCCCGGAACGGGCAGGCTCGGGGACAGGACCGCCCAGCAGGCAGGCTTCCTTCTGGGCCCGCACGGCGCGAAGTTCCTCCTCAAGGGCCCTGGTGCGCTCGGCCACCCGGGCCAGTCCGCGTTCGCCGCGACGGGCCGTATGAAAGAAGCGCTCCATGTTTTCCCGTATGGTGTAGCGGGCATCCAGGCGCAGCTCCACACTCTCGCCTGCTGCATTCAGAACCTGAACCGAGGGGCAGCGCTGTGATCCCTGCAGCTGCCAGAGGTTGGCCTGCAAAAGCAGACCCTGCTCCCTGCGGCTGCACATTCTGGTGAGACGAGCCACATCGTCCTGTTGCAGCTCCAGCCGTTCCTCAAGCTTGCGTTCCTTGCGAATCCAGGGCTCGGCCGCACGCTTTGCCTGCTGCCTGGCCGCGGCCTGCAGGACGAGGTCTGCTCCTGCCTGCATGAAGGCAGGCAGGATGTCCTCTCGTATTTCTTCGCGCAGGTCAGTGACCCCGGGCAGGGGCCAGGGAGAAATTCTGGCCATGACAGGAGGTTCCCCTTCGCGCTCGGGATCCTTCATGTAGCAGAAGAGATCGCCTGTGCCTGTTTCCAGATCCACCAGCAGGGCGGCCGCATCCTCCAGGCTGAGCCTGGCAATCGTTCTGCGCAGGGCAGGGCTCAGCACAGGCCAGCTGCGCCAGTTTTCAAGGGCTTCGGGCAGTTCCTGCAGGCTGGGCCACACGACGTCTTCAGGCTGAGGCCCCTCGTTGGGGCCTGCCAGGACAAGCTGGGGGCCCTCCTTCAGGCGCAGCACAAGCCAGACCAGCCGCGTGTCTTCGTCCCCCGAGGGCAGGGCCGTATCGGCTGCGCCCCTTGTTCCTGCTGCTGCGAAGCCTTCCTGCACGGCCTTCGTCTCCGCCGTCTCCGTCCCATCCCTGTCCCGGACAAGGGCCGGCATGCTGCCGGACATGAGCAGCCACAGCTCGCGCTCCTGCCAGCGGGCCACAATGTGGCGTATGCTGTGGCCGCCCGCGTACTTGCGCAGGCGCATGACAGCGGCCGAGGGCGCCTGATTGGCACTGAGGCGGGAGGTGGTCAGAAAGAGAAAGGGATCCTTGCGGCCGCATTTCAGGACAAGCTGAACCTTGCGTCCCAGGCTAGAGGTCCTGGAGAAGAGATCCAGGTTGAAGGTGTAGATGTCCCTGGAAGGCTCCTGTATTCTGGCAAGTCTGGCCCCGGTGAGCAGCGGGATGGCAGCCTGGGCAAAGCGGCGGAAAAGATGGGCGTCCATGGGGATGGCCTCCTTGGGGCAGGATGCAGACAGACCGGCCGGGCCGTCTGCAGGAAAACTCTGCAAAAAAGGGCACGACTGCAGACAAGTGCAGGCATGCCCTCTCAAAAAACAGTGCAGGGAGATCTGAGCGCCTAGTTGCCGCGCTGGCTTTCCACCATTTCCTGCTTGGCCTTGCAGTTGATGCACAGACGGGTGACAGGGCGGGCTTTGAGGCGAGAGATGGCTATTTCGTCGCCACATTCTTCGCAGATGCCGTAGGTGCCATCATTGATGCGCTGCAGCGCTTCCTTGACCTTCTTGATCAGACGGCGTTCACGGTCACGGATACGCAGCGTAAAGGCCCGGTCGGATTCAGCGGTGGCGCGGTCTGCCGGATCGGCAAAGAGCTCGTTGTCGCCACTCAGCTCTTCCAAGGTAGAGTCTCCTTTCTGCTGAGCTTCAATCAGCATGTTGTTTAAAAGAGCCTTGAAGTATTCGATATCCTTTTGTTCCATACGATACAGCGCGCAAGTTCTCTGAAAAATCGTCGTAAAGGCCGGGGCTTTCAGAGGAGGAACGCGCCCTCCCTTAAGAATTCATGCACACTGTCCAGACACTGGGAGCGCAAGGTACGTCACCAGGAAGGCAGTGTGTACGGTTGACATCAAAAGCCTAGAGGTCTTGTCTGCGACAAGGGAAGAAACGGCCTTCCCCTGCCTCTCAAGACGGCTAAAGGCTGCCAGAAATGAGGCCAGGGAGCAGTCAGACCTGCTCGTTCGGCCCGATTGGGTCAGGAGGACACGAAGGCCTCCTGAAAAGCAGAGGAGATTAGGGTCTTGGCGCCTTCAGGCCAGGTCAGGGCTGGGGCCTGCACAGGCAGACAGGCAATGTCGCAGGGCAGAAGGCCCCGGACGACACCTCTCGGGGGCACAGGGGCTGGTCCCGGAAATTTGGGGAGAAGAGGGCCGGTACCCCGTGGCAGAGTCGCCTCTTAGCATACAAAAGAGCGGAACGCAAAAGTCCCTGCATGCCTACTGTTTCTGGTCCGGACAGGAGAGAACGCAATCCGGGAGCGAACTTCTGCAACTGTGGAACAGGACACGCCCCGAAAGTGGCAGACAAGGCGTCAGACAGGGCCTGCAGCATTGCTGTGGCCGTGACAGGGGCCCTTCAGACAGTGATTTGCCCTGGATGCCTGCCGGGGATAGACTGAACGGCGCCCAAGTACAAGAAGGAGAGCAGGGAAGGGACGTGTGTCCCGCACGCACACTTGGGCCCCTGTCCGCACACTGATTTTTTGAAGAGGGGGAATCCATGCCCGGCAAACCGACAGCCCGAACCGCATCTGCACGTACCGCGAAGACACGCATTCTGCCCGAGGGGGCAGCAGAGCGTGCGCCCAGGGTACTGAGCCTGCTGAAGCAGCGCTATCCGCATCCTGACACCGTCCTTGTCCATGCCTCGCCCTGGCAGCTGCTCGTGGCCACGGTTCTGGCCGCCCAGTGCACGGACGAGCGGGTCAACAAGGTGACTCCGGCCTTCTTTTCCCGCTGGCCCACACCCAGGGAACTGTCCTGTGCCAGTGTGGAAGAGATAGAGGAGGTCATCAAGTCCACGGGCTTCTACCATAACAAGGCCAAGAATCTGCTTGGCGCGGCACGGCTGCTCATGGAGAAGTTCAACGGCGAACCGCCAAGGACCATGGCCGAGCTTGTGACCGTGCCCGGCGTGGCCCGCAAGACGGCCAACATCGTGCTCTTCGGCGGCTATGGCATCAACGAGGGCATGGCCGTGGACACCCACGTCAAGCGCATCAGCCACAGGCTGGGCCTGACGGCACAGACGGACCCGGTGCGGGTGGAGCGGAACCTCATGGAGCTCTTCGAGCGCTGCGAATGGGGCGACCTCAACCACCGCATGGTGCAGTTCGGACGGGATGTCTGCAATGCCCGCAGCCCGCACTGCGATCAGTGCGAGATGGCCTCCTTCTGCCCGAAGCTCGAACCTGCCAGGTAGATCAGTGCACCATGGTGCCCAGATTCGTGTCGCCCTCCAGGCAGCGCCTGAGGGCGGATTTCTCGGCACCGTTGAGAATGAGGGCCTTCTGGCAGCCCATGTCCAGGGCATGCAGGCAGGCATCCACCTTGGGGATCATGCCGCCTGTGATGACGCCTTTTGCCTTGAGTTCGGCAATGTCCGCCCTGGTCAGGGTGGACAGAAGCTTTTTGTCTGCATCCAGCACGCCCGGCACGTCGCTCATGAGCACAAAGTATTCCGCCTGCAGGGCGCCGGCTATGGCCCCTGCAGCCGTGTCGGCGTTGATGTTGAGCGCTCCGCCTTCCTCGTCTTCGGCAATGGGGGCCACCACCGGCAAATAGCCGGCCTCGATGAGACAGCTCAGGATGGCGGGATTGACACGGGTTACATCCCCGACCCGGCCAAAGCGCGGGCTGCGCATCCTGGCCAGCAGGAGGGGATCGCCGTCGCGGCCGCTCAGGCCCGTGCTGGGCACGCCCAGGCGGGTGAAGGCGCCCACCAGCTCCTTGTTGACCTGGCCGCTGAGCACCATTTCCACAGCTTCCATGGCCGCATCGTCCGTGACCCGCAGGCCTTCCTCAAAGCGACTGGGGATGTCCAGACGCTTGAGCAGGGAAGAGATCTGCGGTCCGCCGCCGTGGACGACCACGCAGCGTCTGCCCTCTCGTGCCAGCGGGGCAAGATCCCTCGCAAAGGCGTCGCGCAGGGCAGGATCGGTCATGGTATGTCCGCCGAATTTGATGACAATATAGCTCGTTTCCATAGTGGTCTTCCAGAAAGGATAGGGGTTGAGAAGAATACGGAGGGTGCGAAGGAGACGGATGTCGGACTCCGGACGCCTCCCTGGGCACAGGATCGTATGCAGGTGCGAGCTCCCGTACCGGAGAGGAGTGCCCGAGTCGTGTGAACATTGTGAGAAAATTGCGTGGCAGTCCGGATCAGGCATCCTGATCCGGTACCGGATTGGGTGCCGCATCCTGCGCAGAACCGGGTGCTGTTGCCTGTACAGGAGTCCTGTCGGGATGGCTGGCAAGCCAGGCCTTCTGGCGGGCTTCCTTGACAAGCTTGAGCTCGGCCTTGCGCTCTTCTTCCTTTTTGCTTGCCAGGGCGTGCTTTTCGGCGCGCACCTCTTCCCAGTCCGGCCTGGCAAGGAAGGTCCGCTCCGTGTCCGGACGCACGGTCAGCACGGTCTGTGTGGCGTCCGCACGCTTGAGCCAGACGCGCACTTCAAGGGCGCTGTCCTGTTCCAGGGCCTGGGTGACCCTGGGCGCATAGGAGACAAACTGGCTGCAGGATCGGGCCAGCAGATCCTCTGACCAGCGGCAGCCGTCACGCAGCAGGGCAATGGGCCCGGGATAGTCGCACAGGCCGGCCAGCAGATCGTCCGCAGCGGCAAAGGCGCGCAGGCGGTCGTTGTCGCGGTTGTTGCGGGCCACGACCATCCAGCAGGCCGTGCCCTCTTCGGCATGCCAGAGCTGGCGTCCGCAGTTGGCCAGGCGAAAATCCTCCACTGTGGGCTCTTCCCTGTACTTGCGCAGGGGCCAGTAGTGGCGGGCATTTTCCCGTTCCGTGAGCAGACAGCCGCCGCCCGGGGAGGGAATTTCCGTCAGTCCGTAGTGTCTGGCCAGATTCAGCTGCTCCTGGCGTCCGCGGCCGTGCAGGTCCAGGAGCCGTTCCCTGTCCACAAGGCCCGAGAGTTCGCAGGGCGTGGGGTCCAGATGCTTGGCGCACAGGGGCCTGAGCAGCAAATCGTCCACGCCTGCCTGATGGCGGATGAGGTTCATGATGTCCCGGCGCTGGGACATGGGCCGCTGGCCCAGGACTTCGCCCGTGGCAATGAAGGATCCGCCAAGCTCTTCCATGCGCCTTTTGGCCAGGCGCAGCAGGGTGATCTTGCAGTCCACGCAGGGGTTCATGACCTTGCCAAAGCCGTGTTCGGGCCAGCCCCGGACCAGTCGGACCATCTCGGGGCCTGCATCGGCAATTTCCACGTCAAGGCCGTAGAGCTGCTTCCAGCGGCTGCGGGCACGGGGAGAACCGAAGAAGGGGGACACATAGTGCAGGCAGCGGATGTTCAGGCCCTGCTCCTGCAGAAGAAGGGCGGCAAGGATGCTGTCCAGGCCGCCGGAAAAAAGAAGGACACCGTCTATGGACATGAGGAAACTTGCTTGTGTCTGTGACCGCGGGCTGCGGGACAGACGGGAAAAGGAACACAAGAGCGGACAGGGGAAGGATGGGGCAGCGGGGAGCGGCCCTGTCCGGGACAAAACGCTCCCGCCGGAAAAAAAGTCTGTCTTGGCAGGCTGTTTAGGGGCCTTGCCTTGCTTGCTAAGGAGTGCTAAGGTCGCTTTTTTAGTGAAATATTTTGGTTTTTGTCAAACAAAAAATCCTCACTATTACCCAAGGAGTCTCCTCCATGGCTAAAAAGCCGGTTCTATCACCCGAACAAGCCAAAAATAATGCCCTTGAGACTGCACTGACGACCATTGAGAGAAAGTTTGGCAAGGGATCGGTCATGCGCCTGTCCGATACGGCGGTGGCCAACATTCCCGTGATCCCCACAGGGTCCATCGGCCTGGATCTTGCCCTTGGCGTCGGTGGCGTTCCCAGAGGTCGCATAACCGAAATCTTCGGCCCGGAATCCTCGGGCAAGACGACCCTGACCCTGCACATCATCGCCGAATGCCAGAAGCGGGGAGGAACCTGCGCCTTCATAGACGCCGAGCATGCCCTGGACGTGAGCTATGCCAAGGCTCTGGGCGTGAATACCGACGAGCTGCTGGTCAGCCAGCCGGACTACGGCGAACAGGCCCTGCAGATAGCCGACATGCTGGTGCGCTCGGCCGCCGTGGAGCTCGTGGTCATCGACTCCGTGGCAGCCCTGGTGCCCCAGGCCGAACTCAACGGCGAAATGGGCAACATGCAGGTCGGCGGCCATGCCCGCCTCATGTCCCATGCCCTGCGCCGGCTGACTGGTACCATTCACAGGTCCAATACCGCCGTGATCTTCATCAATCAGATCCGCATGAAGATTGGCAGCATGGGCTATGGCAGCCCTGAAACGACCACAGGCGGCAATGCCCTCAAGTTCTACTCCTCCGTGCGCATCGACATCCGCAAGGGCCTGAGCATCAAGGACAGCAAGGAAAATCCCATCGGTACCCAGACCAAGGTCAAGGTGGTCAAGAACAAGGTGGCGCCGCCCTTCAGAACGGCCACCTTCGACATCATGTACGGCCAGGGCATTTCCCGCACGGGCGAGCTCATCGAGCTCGGCGTGGAAGGCAAGATCGTTGACAAGAGCGGCTCGTGGTTTGCCTACAGGGGAGAAAAGCTTGGTCAGGGCAAGGAACGCGTCCGCGAGCTCCTCAATGAAGACGAAGAGCTGCGTACGCAGCTCGAGGCGGATGTGCGCCAGTTCCTGGGCATGCCCTCCATTGACGAGGCCGAAGCCAATACCATAGCCCCCATGGGCGAGCCCCTGCCCCTGGAAGTCGAGACCCGGCAGGAAAGCACGGAAAATGCCTTTGCTGCAGCCGAAGGCCCCCAGGAGTATCCCGACAGCTATGACGACTAGCCGCCCCTAGTGTGCAGGCCGTGTGCCGCACACGCGTTCCCCTTTTGATCCAAACGTACAGGCAGCGCAGGAAATGCTTGCGCTGCCTGAATTGTCCTTATTCTCTCAGCAGGATGCCCCTTGCTCCGCGACCGCGCTGGAGCCCGAAATATCCTGTGTCAGGAGTCCCCATGCTCACGCCTCAAGAAATACGACGTCGTTATCTTGCCTTCTTCAAAAAACACGGCCACGAAGTGGTGGCTTCAGGTCCCCTGATTCCGCCCAACGATCCGAGCCTGCTCTTTACCAATGCCGGCATGGTGCAGTTCAAGAAATGCTTCACCGGCGAGGAAAACCGCGGCTATACGCGGGCCACGACGGCACAGAAGTGCCTGCGTGTCTCGGGCAAGCACAATGACCTGGAAAATGTGGGCCGAACTGCCCGCCATCACACCTTCTTCGAAATGCTCGGCAACTTCTCCTTCGGCGACTACTTCAAGAAGGAAGCCATTGCCTGGGCCTGGGAGTTCTGCACAAAGGAGCTGGAGCTGCCGGCAGACAAGCTGTGGGTCACAGTCTACCGTGATGACGACGAGGCGGCGGCCATCTGGAAGGAAGTGGCTCATCTGCCCGAAGAGCGCATAGTGCGCATGGGCGAGAAGGACAACTTCTGGAGCATGGGAGACACGGGCCCCTGTGGTCCGTGTTCGGAAATCTACATCGACCAGGGCGAGGACATGTCCTGTGGTCCGGACTGCGGCATCGGCAAGTGCGACTGCGACCGCTTCCTGGAAATCTGGAACCTCGTGTTCACGCAGTTCGAGCAGCACGAAGACGGCAGCCGCACCCCGCTGGCAGCTCCCAACATCGATACCGGCATGGGCCTTGAGCGCATTGCCGCCGTCTGTCAGGGCAAGAAGTCCAACTACGACTCCGATCTCTTCCAGGGCATCATACAGTACGCCGCAGAGCTGGCCCATGTGACCTATTCCTTCAGCGAGCCCGACACCAATGACGTGGACACGGCCCTGAGAGTCATAGCCGACCATATTCGTGCGGCCGCCTTCCTCATTGCCGGCGGCACCCTGCCCTCCAATGAAAGCCGCGGCTACGTGCTGCGCCGCCTGCTGCGCCGTGCCCTGCGCTTTGCCAACCTCATCGGCGTGCACGATCCCTTCCTGTACAAGGTGGTGGGCAAGGTCGTGGAATGCATGGGCGACGACTACCCCGAACTCAGGGAGCACGCCGACTTCATTGCCCGAGTGATCCTGCAGGAGGAAAAGCGCTTCTCCCTGACCCTGGACAAGGGCCTGCGCCTGCTTGAAGGAGAAATGGAGAACCTGGAAAAGGCCGGCAACAAGGTCATTCCCGGCGAGATCTGCTTCCTGCTCTCCGACACCTACGGCTTCCCCCTGGACATCATTTCCGACGTGGCCGAAAAGCAGGGCTTTGGCGTGGATACGGCAGGCTTTGCCCAGCTCATGGCCGAACAGCGCCAGAGGGCCAAGGAAAGCCAGAAGAAGGTGGGCCTGCTCGGCCAGGGCGCCGACAAGGGCCAGGCGGTCTTTGTCTCCATGGCCGAGGACGGCATTGAAAGCGTCTTCCTGGGCTACGAGACCCTGGAAGCGAGCGGCCGTGTCATTGCCCTCCTGGACGAGGAAGGCGTGGCCGTGCAGAGCCTTGCTGCCGGCGAAAAGGGCTACTGCGTGACCAATGCCACGCCCTTCTACGGCGAATCCGGTGGCCAGGTGGGCGATACGGGCCTCATGCGCGACGAGGGCATGCAGGCACGGGTCACGGCCACCATCAAGCCCCATCCGGCCCTCATGGTGCACGTGGTCAGCGTGGACGAAGGCACGCTTTCCATGGACCGCGAAGTGACCCTGAGCGTGGATGCCGAGCGCCGCAAGGCCATTGCCCGCAACCATACGGCAACCCACCTCCTGCACGCGGCCCTGCGCAAGGTTCTGGGCACCCATGTGCATCAGTCCGGTTCCATGGTGGCGCCTGACCGCCTGCGCTTCGACTTCAGCCACATTGCCGCCATGACGCCCGAGGAAGTGCAGGCCGTGGAACAGGACGTCAACGAGGCCATTCTGGCCAACTGGCCCGTGACCACCCATCTCATGGGCCACGACGAGGCCGTGGCCTCCGGTGCCATGGCCCTCTTTGACGAAAAGTACGGCGACACCGTGCGCGTGCTCTCCATTGGCAGTGAGGATCACGAAGTCTCCAGGGAACTGTGCGGCGGTACCCATCTGCAGCAGACCGGCGAGGCCGGCCAGTTCCTCATCCTCTCCGAGAGCGGTGTGGCCGCTGGCGTGCGCCGCATCGAGGCCGTGACCGGTCTCTCCGCCCTTGAGCATGTGCGTGCCCAGCGCAGCGTGCTGGCACGCCTCTCCCACAGCCTCAAGGCAAAGCCCGAACAGCTGGAAGAGCGCGTGGAAGCCCTGCAGGCAAAAGTGCGCAAGCTCGAAAAGGCCAGCACCAAGGCCGCAGCGGCCGCCCTCTCTGCCGCTGACCTTGTGGCCGGTGCAGAGGATGTGAACGGCGTGCAGCTTGTGAGCGCCCGACTCGACAATGTCAATGTGAAGGCCCTGCGCTCCCTCATGGACGACATCCGTTCCAGGGCGACCAAGCCCACCGTGGCAGCCCTCTTCGGCGTCGAGGACGGCAAGGTCTCCATCATTGTCTTTGTGTCCAAGGATCTGCAGGACAGGGTGAAGGCTCCGGATCTCGTGCGCGAGATTTCGCCCCTGTGCGGCGGCAAGGGCGGCGGCGGACGTCCCGATCTGGCCCAGGCCGGCGGCACCGACGTCAATGGCGTGACAAATGCCATAGCCAGACTGAAGGAAGTTCTGGCATAAAAGGACTCAGGCTTGCCAGGTTCTGTCGTTTTCATGGGCAGAACCTGGCAAAAAAATATGTCTGCCCTGGCAGACGGGCGCGGTATCGGGGAAGCGGTTCCGCACAAATACAACTAGACAGGAGGAGCCGCTTTTGCGTGTGCAGAAGCGGCGGTACGATACATGATAGGCATTTCCAAACTGTACTGTGGTCAGGTCGAAGAGTCCGATGTCCTGCGTTACGGACGTCAGTCCGGACAGCTGCCGTCTCATCTTCTGCAGTTCTCCAAGGACAAGAAGCCGGTCGTTGTCTGGAACATGACCAAGCGCTGCAACCTGCGCTGCGTGCACTGCTACGCCCAGGCAGTCAGCCTGGATGGCAAGGACGACATCTCGACGGAACAGGCCAAGGCCATGATCGACGATCTGGCGGCCTTCGGCTGTCCGGTCATGCTCTTTTCCGGTGGCGAGCCCCTGGTGCGCGAGGATCTCGTCGAGCTGGCCCACCATGCCAGAAGCAAGGGCATGCGCGCCGTCATCTCCACCAACGGCACCCTCATCACCAAGAGCAAGGCCAGGGAGCTGCGCGAAGTGGGCCTTTCCTACGTGGGCATTTCCCTGGACGGCATGGAAGAGGTGCACGACCACTTCCGCGGCGTGAAGGGTGCCTTTCGCAAGGCCCTGCAGGGCATGGAAAACTGCAAGGAAGAAGGTCTCAAGGTTGGCCTGAGATTTACCATCAACAAGAGCAACGTGAGCGAAATCCCGGGCATCTTCCAGCTTCTGCGCGATCTGGAAGTCCCCAGGGCGTGTTTCTACCATCTGGTGTATTCCGGCCGCGGCTCGGCCCTGATCAAGGAAGATTTGGATCATGCCGAGGCCAGGGCCTGTGTGGATCTCATCATCGACGAGACCAGGCGCTGCTTTGACGAGGGCAAGCCCAAGGAAATCCTCACTGTGGACAACCATGCCGACGGCCCCTACCTGTGGATGCGCCTGCAGCGCGAAGATCCCAGGCGTGCCGAGGAAGTCTTCAGGCTTCTGCAGTACAACGAGGGCAACAATTCCGGCCGCGGTATCGGCTGCATTTCCTGGGACGGCAAGGTGCACGCCGACCAGTTCTGGCGCCAGCATGTGTTCGGCAATGTGCTTGAACGTCCCTTCTCCCAGATCTGGGATGATCCGCAGATCGAACTTCTGCACAAGCTCAAGGACAAGAAGGCCTACGTGGGCGGCCGCTGCAAGAAGTGCCGCTTCCTCAACATCTGCGGCGGCAACTTCCGCGCCAGGGCCGAGGCCTACTATGGCGACGAGTGGGCCCAGGACCCCGCCTGCTATCTGACGGACGAGGAAATTGGTCTCTAGAATTCTCTCTCAGGGATGGAAATCCTGAAGCATACAGCATGGCCCAAGGGGCCATGCCATAAAGGAGTCTTCCAATGGTTGAGTATTATCGTGGCCGCCGTCTGCGCCAGAGCGAACAGATGCGTCTTTTGTTCAGCGAAACTGCTCCCCTGCTCAGGGAAAATCTGATCATGCCCTACTTTGTGGTGGAGACAGACGATCAATCCTTCGAGAAGGAAATTGGCGCCATGCCCGGCCAGTACCAGCTCTCCCTGCACAAGCTCGAGGAGCGCGTGGCCAGGGCCGTGGACAACGGCCTGCATTCCGTCATTCTCTTCGGCGTTCCGGCCGTGAAGGACGAGCAGGCAAGCCAGGCCTATGCCGAACACGGCATTATTCAGGAGGCCGTGCGCCTGCTGAAAAACCGCTTTCCGAAGCTCTTCATCATCACCGACGTCTGCCTGTGCGAGTACATGAGCCACGGTCACTGCGGCATACTGGCCCCCGACGGCGTGATCCTCAATGATCCCAGCCTGGACATCCTGGCCCGCACGGCCGTGAGCCATGCCCAGGCCGGTGCCGACATGGTGGCACCTTCTGACATGATGGACGGACGCGTGGCCGCCATCCGCACGGCCCTTGACGAAGCCGGCTTTGTCATGACCCCGGTCATGTCCTATGCCGCCAAGTACGCCTCCGCCTACTACGGTCCCTTCCGCGATGCCGCAGAGTCCGCGCCTGCCTGCGGGGACCGCAAGACCTATCAGATGAATCCTGCCAACAGCAGGGAAGCCCTGCGAGAGGTCTTTGCCGACCTTGACGAGGGCGCCGATGCCATCATCGTCAAGCCTGCCGGTCCCTATGGCGACATTTTGCGCATGGTCTGCGAAAACGTGGACGTGCACGTGTGCGCCTATCAGGTCAGCGGCGAATACTCGCTCATCCGTGCCGCCGGCATCAACGGCTGGATAGACGAGGAGCGCGTCATGATGGAATCCCTGCTGGGCCTCAAGCGTGCCGGCGCCAACAGCATCATCACCTACTTCACCGAAACTATCCTGGCCAGGGGGCTGGCCCGATGAGTGATCTGACCGCGTGTACCATGACCCACATGGACTGCCAGGCAGACCTCGGGGCCACGGCAGGGCCTGTCGGCCATCCCGGCGGGCACCCTGGTGGTCACCCCGGAGGTCATCCGGGCGGCCATCCCGGTGGCACCAAGGGCCATCCCGGAGGCCACCCGGGGGGCATGCCCATGGTGCTGGAGGACGGAACGCCTGCCTGCCGGCTCATAGCCTGGGAAGTGACCCGTTCCTGCAACCTGGCCTGCAAGCACTGCCGGGCCGAGGCCCACATGGAACCCTATCCCGGGGAACTGAGCCACGAGGAGGCCATGGCCCTCATCGAGACCTTCCCGAAAGTGGGACGGCCCATCATCATCTTCACGGGCGGCGATCCCATGATGCGTCCGGACGTGTACGAACTTGTGCGCAGTGCCCACGACAAGGGCCTGGTCTGTGCCTTCTCGCCCAACGGCACGCTCATCACGAGGGAGAATGCCCGCCTCATTCGCGAGTCCGGCGTCAACCGCTGCTCCATCTCCATAGACGGAGCCGATGCGGCGAGCCACGACAGTTTCCGCGGCGTGCCCGGAGCCTTCGAGGCCTCGCTGCGGGGCATGCGCTACCTCACCGAGGCCGGCGTGCCCTTCCAGATCAATACCACGGTCACGAAGAGCAATCTCGTAAGCTTCAAGAAGATCTTCGAGCTCTGCGAGCATCTCGGGGCCGTGGCCTGGCACATCTTCCTGCTGGTGCCCACGGGACGCGGTGCCGAGCTCTCCGATCAGGTCATTACCGCCGAGGAATACGAGGAGGTCCTGCGCTGGTTCTACCATTTCCGCAAGACCACGAAGATGCACCTCAAGGCCACCTGTGCGCCCCACTACTACCGCATCATGCGGCAGATGGCCCGCGAGGAGGGACTGAGCGTTGATGCCGAGAACTTCGGCATGGACGCCCATACCCGCGGCTGTCTTGGCGGCACGGGCTTCTGTTTCATCAGTCACACAGGACAGGTGCAGCCCTGCGGCTACCTGGAACTGGACTGCGGCAATGTCCGTACCACGCCCTTCCCGGAGATCTGGCGCAACAGCAGCTACTTCAGGCAGTTCCGTGATCAGAAGTGCTATGAAGGCAAGTGCGGCGTCTGTGAATACCACAAGGTCTGTGGCGGCTGCAGGGCACGTGCCTACAGCATGACCGGCAATTACATGGGCGAAGAGCCCCTGTGCACCTATATCCCGGCCAGACTGCGCAGGAATGCCTGACAGGCCGCGCACAGCCAGGAAGACACGAAGGAGTAGCCATGCACGAGATGGACGCCACCGACAGGGCCCTGCTGGACATCATTCAGTCCAACTTTCCCCTGGTTCCAAGACCCTATGCCGAACTCGGCGCAGCCCTCGGTATTCCTGAAGAGGAGGCCCTGGACAGGGTCCGCAAGCTACGGGACATGAAGATAATCCGCCGGATGGGCGCCAATTTCCAGTCAAAGAAACTGGGCTGGGTGTCCACCCTGTGTGCGGCCAGGGTGCCCGAGGACCGCAAGGATCTCTTCACAAGCCTTGTCAATGCCGAGCCCGGCGTGACTCACAATTACGAACGGGAAAACGCCTACAATATCTGGTTTACCTTCATAGGGCCTTCCAGAGAGTACATTCAGGAACATCTTGACGCCATCGCGGCCAGGACCGGGGTTCCCATCCTCAATCTGCCCGCGACGAAACTCTTTAAGATCAAGGTGAACTTCAAGCTTGGTGAAGACGAGAGCTGATCACAATCGCACAGGAGTCGTCCCTGAAGCCCTGCATCTGCTGCAGGCCCCAGGGGCATGACACCATCCAAACGACAAGGACCAGAGAGGCTTTTCTTTCTGGTCCTTGTTTTTTCGTGTGCATGGCATGCACATTTCCTAACGGGTGAAAGTCCCGAGACCGGGTGGACAGACCAAGGTCATAGCCAAGAGCAAGGTGGACATCGCGAGGTGTCGGCTGAAAGAAGCTGGAGGCAAAATCC
>DXHV01000072.1 GCA_019113165.1 Candidatus Desulfovibrio intestinipullorum | reverse complement strand
CATCGAATGGTACGACTTCTTCCTCTACGGCGTCGTGGCGGGCATCGTCTTCAACAAGGTCTTTTTCCCGGACTTCGACCCCACCGTGGGCACCATCCTGGCCTTTGCCACCTTTGCCGTGGGCTTTGTGGCCCGTCCCGTGGGCGGCATCATCTTTGGCCACTTTGGCGACAAGCTCGGCCGCAAGAAGATGCTTGTGCTCACCCTGGAAATCATGGGCGTGGCCACGGTGGGCATCGGCCTTGTGCCCTCCTATGAAACCCTGGGCATTGCTGCCCCCATCCTCCTTGTGCTCTGCCGTCTGGCCCAGGGCATAGGTATTGGTGGCGAATGGGGCGGCGCCGTGCTCATGGCCTTCGAGTCGGCGCCCGAGAAAAAGCGTGCCTTCTACGGAAGCCTGCCCCAGGTCGGTCTGGCCCTGGGCCTCATGCTCGCCTCTGCCGTGGTGGGCATCCTCTCCTGGTGCCTCTCCGAGGAAGCCTTCCTTGCCTGGGGCTGGCGCATTGCCTTCATCCTCAGCGCCATCCTGGTCGGCGTGGGCGCCTACATCCGCCTCACCGTCACCGAGACCCAGGACTTTGCCAAGGCCAAGGACAAGATCGAGAAGGTGAAGTTCCCCATCATGGCCGCCTTCAGGCACTACCCCCGTACCATCCTGGCCTGCGTGGGCGCCCGCTTTGTTGAGGGCATTGCCTTCAACGTCTTTGGCGTCTTCTCCCTTACCTACCTCACCAATACCTGCGGCCTGGACAAGACCGAGAGCATCTTCCTCATCGTGGGCGCTGCCTTTGTGATGGCACTGGCCATTCCCTTCTGGGGCATGCAGGCCGACCGCCTGGGCCGGGCCCGCATCTTCGGCATTGCCGCCCTGCTCCTTGGCCTCACCGCCTTCCCCTCCTTCTGGGTACTGCACAACTACACCCACACCCTGCCTCTCGTCTTCGTGGCCATAGCCCTGCCCTTCGGCATCATCTACGGCGCAGCCTATGCCACCATGTCGAGCCTCTTTTCCGGCAGCTTCGAGGCCACGGTGCGCTATTCCGCGGTCTCCTTCATCTACCAGTTCTCCGGCATCTTTGCCTCCGGCATCACGCCCATGGTGGCCACCATGCTGGTCAGCGCCAACGGCGGCCAGCCCTGGTATCTGTGCACCTACTTGCTCGTTGCCGCCATCATCAGCTGCCTGAGCACCTTCTTCATCGTGCGCCTGCACGGAAAGGAAAGCCTGCCCAGCGCTGCGGAGCTCGGCTAGGGCTCCCGTTCCGGGCGCCCGAAAAAAGCAGCGGCCCTGCGTCCTTCCTGAAGAACGCCCGCTTCTGAAAGCCTCCACGCGCAGATCCGCCCGCCTTCAGGGAGCCTGCCACAAGGAGCCCCCGGCCCCATCCCCGGGGCGCTCCTGCGGCAGGCTCCCTTTTTTGGCTCTTCGTCCCTTGTGCTCTTTCGAGAATGCTCTTTCAAGAATGCCTTCCCGTGCCTTGCGCAGTACAAGACGGGGACAAGGGGGATGAAGGGAGCGCCCCTGCAGGCACCCTGCCCTGCCTGCAGCCCGGAACCTTTTGATAATGCCCGGCTTTTGCCGGTATTGACCAGAACGTGCCGCCAAACCATATCTTGACACACCCCGGCAATGTATTAGTGTATGTCCTTCACCTAAGCCGAGGAGATAGGCAATGCCAGAGATTCAATGGAAATATTACGTGGGCCGGGGTCCTGAAATCGATGACATCATCAGCCAGAACAAGAAGGCCTGGAATGACGTCCTCTCCGCCAGGGCTGCCCTCATGCAGGACTATCAGGCCAACGGCCTCATGCCCGGCGACAAGCACCGCTACACCGTGGTGGGGCTTCTCTATTACGAAAAGCCTGCCTTCGACTACATGAAGTACACGCTCGCCCAGATAAAGACCCCTTCCACCCAGCGCGATTTCTACAAGGCTGTCCCCAATCTCCGCCATGCCGATGGCAAGGTCCTTGCCGAAAAGCTGGCCAGTCCCGATGTCACCTTTGATCCCAAAAACGAGCTTGTGAACCTCCTGGGCGTCAACTGCGTGGCCGATTTCCGGGCCTCTGCCAACCAGACAAGCTCCAGCATGGTCTGGTCCTCCGTGGAACAGGTCGAGCACCTCCTGCTTGTGCGCATGCCGGCGGATGCCTCCAGGCAGCACATCCTGGGCCGGGTGCCCAAGGTGCCCAAGTTCCTCAAGCTCATCAAGAAAGACGACTACGATGCCCTTCTGAAGGGCGACTTCTCCGTCCTCTAACAGCAAAGACAGTGCGCACAAGTCCCCGCTTCCCCTGAGCGGGGATTTTTTTTGGGGGCTGCCGCCTTCCGGGATTTCGGACCGGATGGCACTGGAGCCGATCAGGCCGGTGTGCAAGACAGCCCCGGGGCCACGCCGGAGCGCAGGACAGCTCCAGGGGCCCCGATCGCCAGACCAGGTCCCTGCGGCAGGTCCGCTTCGGGACTAGTCAGGG
Source organism: Candidatus Desulfovibrio intestinipullorum (assembly GCA_019113165.1). Lineage (GTDB taxonomy): Bacteria > Desulfobacterota > Desulfovibrionia > Desulfovibrionales > Desulfovibrionaceae > Desulfovibrio > Desulfovibrio intestinipullorum. The sequence goes on along the minus strand of DXHV01000072.1, from coordinate 35,393 downwards.
ATCGGTCTTTCTGATATGGGAGGGGCGCGGCCGGGACGGGCACATTGTCTGCATGACCCCGTCTTTTCCGCACCTCCTGTCTTCACAGGACACGCCTTCCCCTGTGTCCCTTTCTCTCTCTTCGCACAGGCTTCACGAAAACAACAGGCTGCCCTTCCCTTCCAACGTCCCTTTCCAGCGACATGAAGCGGCAGGCACGCTCCTTATCGCCCATATTGCGCACGACGCGCACACAGAAACGAGGTCGCTTTGAGCAACGAACCCGACAAGATCATTTATTCCATGATACGCGTGACCAAGCGTCACGGACAGAAGGAAGTCCTCAAGGACATCAACCTCTCCTATTTCTACGGAGCCAAGATCGGTGTCCTGGGCCTGAACGGCGCCGGCAAGTCCAGCCTTCTGAAGATCCTGGCCGGTGTGGATACGGCCTTTGACGGCAAGACCGTGCTCGCTCCGGGCTACACCATAGGCTACCTGGAACAGGAACCCCTGGTGGGCGAAACCCGCACCGTGCGCGAGGTGGTCGAGGACGGTGTGGCACCCCTCAAGGCCATTGCGCAGGAATTCGAGGAAATCAACGCCAAGTTTGCCGAGCCCATGGACGACGAGGCCATGAACGCCCTCATCGAGCGCCAGGCCAAGGTTCAGGAAGAAATGGATGCCAAAAACATCTGGGATCTGGACGCCCGCCTGGACATGGCCATGGACGCCCTGCGCTGCCCGCCCCCGGACATGCCCGTCTCCCAGATTTCCGGTGGCGAGCGCCGCCGCGTGGCCCTGTGCCGCCTGCTGCTCAAGGCCCCGGACATTTTGCTGCTGGACGAACCCACCAACCACCTGGACGCCCAGTCCGTGCAGTGGCTGGAAGACTATCTGCACACCTTCCCGGGCACGGTCATCGCCGTCACCCACGACCGCTACTTCCTGGACAATGTGGCCGGCTGGATTCTGGAACTGGACCGCGGCCGCGGCATTCCCTGGAAGGGCAACTATTCCTCCTGGCTCGAACAGAAGGAAAAGCGCCTGGCCCTGGAGGAAAAGACCGAGACCGAGCGCCAGAAGACCCTGGCCCACGAACTGGAGTGGATCCGCATGTCCCCCAAGGGCCGCCATGCCAAGAGCAAGGCCCGCATCAATGCCTACGAGGCCATGCTCTCCCACGAGAGCGCCCGCAGGGCCAAGGATCTGCAGATCTACATTCCCCCGGGACCGCGCCTGGGCAAGACCGTCATTACCCTGGAAAACGTCTCCAAGGGCATGGGCGACAAGCTCCTCATCGACAATCTGAGCGCCATCATTCCCGCAGGTGCCATCGTGGGCATCATCGGTCCCAACGGCGCCGGCAAGACCACCCTCTTCCGCATGCTGGTGGGCGAGGAACAGCCCGATGCCGGTACCATCCACATTGGCGACACCGTGTCCTTTGCCTATGTCGACCAGGCCAGAGCCTCGCTCACGCCTGGCAAGACGGTCTACGACCTCATCAGCGAGGGCCGCGAGACCGTCACCCTGGGCAGCATGGAAGTGAACGCCCGCGCCTACTGCAACCGCTTCAACTTCAGCGGCGCCGACCAGCAGAAGAAGGTGGACGTGCTCTCCGGCGGCGAGCGCAACAGGCTGCACCTGGCCCGCATGCTCAAGTCCGGCGCCAATGTCCTGCTTCTGGACGAACCCACCAACGACATTGACGTGAACACCATGCGCGCCCTGGAAGACGCCCTGGAAAACTTTGCCGGCACGGTCCTTGTCATCAGCCACGACCGCTGGTTCCTGGACCGCATTGCCACCCACATCCTGGCCTTCGAAAACGACAGCCAGGTAGACTTCTTCGACGGCAACTACACCGAATACGAGGAAGACCTGAAAAAGCGCCTGGGCAAGGACGCGGGCGTGCCCCAGAGGGCCAAGTTCCGCAAGTTCACCCGCTAGGGAACAACAAGGCACAACTGACAGCAAGGGGGACAGAACGCCGCACGCACAGCGCTTTCTGTCCCCCTGTCGTCTTTACGCCGGCCGTCCTGTGCGCTCCGTCGTCCCTTTCCCCCAACAAGGTCAATCCTGCATACAACACAACACTTCCAAGGGAGGCCTGCCATGTCCGCCGCGCAGCACATCCTCATCCGCAATGCCCGCGTGCACAACCTGCAGGGCCTGGACCTGGCCATCCCTCTTGGCCAGGTGGTGGCCATTGCCGGCGTCTCGGGCTCGGGCAAGTCCTCCCTGGCCCTGGGCGTGCTCTATGCCGAGGGCTCGCGCCGCTATCTGGAAGCCCTTTCCACCTACACGCGCCGCCGCATCACCCAGGCAGCCCGGCCGCAGGTGGACGAGGTCCTGCACATTCCGGCTGCCCTGGCCCTGCATCAGCGCCCGGCCATCCCAGGCATACGCAGCACCTTTGGCACGGGTACGGAGCTCAACAACAGCCTGCGCCTCATGTTCTCGCGCCTGGCAGCCCATGTCTGTCCCAACGGCCATGTGCACGAACCGACCCTGGCCGTGGCTGCCGAGCAGAAACTGATCTGCCCGGTCTGCCAGGCGGAATTCTATGCCCCTTCGGCCGAGGAACTGGCCTTCAACAGCCAGGGCGCCTGCCGGACCTGCCAGGGCACGGGCCGAGTGCTCACCGTGGACGAGACCACCCTCATTCCCAATCCCGAGCTCACCATTGACGAGGGAGCCGTGGCGCCCTGGCGCACCCTCATGTGGTCCCTCATGACCGACGTCTGCCGGGCCATGGGCGTGCGCACCGACGTGCCCTTCAAAGAGCTGACCGATCAGGAAAAGGAGATTGTCCTGCACGGCCCGGCCGAAAAGCGGCACATCCTCTACCGGCCGAAGAAGCAGGAAGGCACCAGCGCCACGGAGCTCGACTTCACCTTCTACAATGCCGTCTATACCGTGCAAAATGCCCTCGCAAAAGTCACAGACGAAAAGGGCATGAAGCGCGTGGAGCGTTTCCTGAAAGAAGAGCCCTGCCCGGACTGTCATGGATCGCGCCTGAGCGCCGAGGCCCGCAGGCCCGTGCTGCATGGCTGCACCCTGGATGCCGCCTGCCGCATGACCCTCGCGGAGCTGGTGGAATGGACCAGGGGGGTGCCGGCCTCCCTGCCCGAGGTCATGCGGCCCATGGCCCGCAGCATCTGCCAGTCCTTCCATGATACGGCCAGGCGCCTGCTGGACCTGGGCCTGAGCTACCTTTCCCTGGACAGGGCTTCCTCCACCCTCTCCACCGGCGAGCGCCAGCGCATGCAGCTTGCCCGCGCCGTGCGCAACCGCACAACCGGCGTGCTCTATGTGCTGGACGAGCCCTCCATCGGCCTGCATCCGGCCAATATCAAGGGCCTGGTCGACGTGCTGCACGACCTGGTGGAAGACGGCAATTCCGTCATCCTGGTGGACCACGAAACGGAAATCCTCCGCACAGCCGACTGGTTCATCGAAATGGGCCCCGGCGCAGGCTCAAGGGGCGGACACGTGCTCTGTGAAGGCACCCTTGAGGAGATAATCCAAAATCCTGCCTCCCTCATCGGTCCCTTTTTGAAGGAAGAGCCCGGCAGGGGCAGGGGGCTGTCCCGCGAGGAACTCTTTGAAAAAGGGTCCCTGCATCTGGTCACGCGGCCCCTGCACACGGTGCAGGGTCTTGATGTCCGTCTGCCAAAGGGGTGCCTGGTGGCCGTGAGCGGCGTCTCGGGCTCGGGCAAGACCACCCTCGTGCTGGAGAGCCTGGTACCGGCCCTGCAGGCCCTGGTCAGAAAGGAAGCCCTGCCTGCCCATGTGGCAAGCCTTGAGGCAGACGGCATCCATCAGGTGCGCCTAATCGACGCCTCGCCCATCGGCATCAACGTGCGCTCCACCGTGGCCACCTATGCCAATGTGCACGACGAACTGCGCAAGATTTTTGCCCGCACAAAGGCGGCCCGCGAGGCCGGCTGCAAGGCAGGGGACTTTTCCTACAATACCGGCAAGCTCCGCTGCCCTGTCTGCGATGGCACGGGTGTCATCTCCCTGGACGTGCAGTTTCTGCCGGACGTGGAGATTGCCTGCCCCGAGTGCCTGGGATCGCGCTATGCACGGGCAGCCCACGAGATACGGCTGGAGGGAGGAACCGGTCCCTCCCTGCCCGAGCTCATGGCCATGGACATCGACACGGCCCTTGCTGCCTGCAAAAACCTCAGGCTCGTGCGCCAGCGCCTGCAGGTGCTCCACGATCTGGGCCTGGGCTATCTCACCTTAGGCGAGGCCACGCCCAGCCTCTCCGGCGGCGAGGCCCAGCGCCTCAAGCTGGCCGAGTCCATGGGCCGGGCCCAGGACGAGACCGTCTTTGTCTTTGACGAGCCGACCATCGGGTTGCACCCCCTGGACGTGCAGACCCTGCTCAAGGTCTTCCGGCATCTGCTGGACATGGGCGCCACGGTGGTGGTCATCGAGCACGATCTGACCGTGCTGCGGGCAGCGGACTATGTGCTGGACATGGGCCCCGGCGGCGGCATGGACGGCGGCCGCCTGGTTGCCTGCGGCACCGTGGAGGACATCCGCAACAATCCCGAGAGCGTCACCGGCCGCTACCTCTAGCGCCAGGCCAGACCAGGGCGGGAGCTGCAGGACACGAGCGCTTGCCGGAACGATGCGCGAACAGGGGGTGGGAACGTCCATGACGGACACCGTTCTCTGGCCCCCCAGGGGAGAGAGGACAGGGGGCAGGTACCGTTCGTTCAGGGGGTCGGCAGAACGTTCGCCGGACAGTCGTCTTTTTGACAAGGCCCTGTGCGAACGTCGGCTTCATCCCTGGTCGGCGCACGAGTGGCTCCTTCAAGGTCTGCATACTTGACGGGATGGTTCTTTCACGTAGTATCCACTGCAGAAAACGGCGTCTCCTGGAACGACGCACAACCTTTTAGCCGAAGTACGATACGGAGGCGGCGCTTCCTCCCCCAGGCGGCCCTGGGGGGCTCCGCGCCGATTTTTGATGAAAGAGGAATGCAAAGAATTGGCCACCAGGGCTGATCTCGCAGTCGCCCAGGCCAGCCTGGAGCGCAAAATTGATCAGGCCCGCAAGGAGAGCGAGCACACCAGCTCCAGTCTGCTCAGGTGGCAGACAGGCACAGGTGCTGCCCTTCTTGCCCTTATGGCGTCGGGTTTTGGCGCTCTCATATACATGCTTGCAAAAGCTCATGGTTGGGCAGGCTTCTAGACCAGCCCTCCTGCAGACCCTCTTCGGAGGGCCTTTGCTGCACAGCGTCCGCAACGGTTTTCCCGTTGCTCAAGTCCGGTCGCGGGGAGTCCCCTGCCGGCCTCCGTGGAAAGAGTTGCTCCCTTCCACGGCGACATTCATCAGCTCGCAAGGCTCCCTTTCGAGGGGGCCTTTTTTGTGGGCAAAGAAACAAGGCACAGGTTTCGTGCCAGGGTCGGGAAGTCCAAAGCACGAGCGGATCCTGTCCGCAATCTCCTCTCCCCTGTTCGCAGAGCCCGGGGCGAGAGCTAGCCGATGCCACAGCATGCGCAGGTTCGCGGACGCATCGCTGCTTTCTGTGGGCACCCCTGGCAAGCTTGAGCCACTGAAAGCACGTTGCCTGACGAACAGGGCGGCAGCAGTCCAGGGTCCCGGCCGGCCAGTCAGGCTGACAGCCGGCCCATGCTCCCGACACATGCACAAGGCCCCTCCCTGCTGCGCAGAGAACGGGGATTGCGTTCCGGGGAGGTATCAGGCGCTCTCTCCGACAGGAAGGATCCCATGAGGGGGCCTTGTGCATCTGCTGTTTTGCGACAAGGAAAAAGCACCAGAAAAGTCATGAAAAATGCCCGCTTCCGTCAGAAAGGGAGACGCCCGGAGGGCAGGCTCTGCTGTCAGGAGATGTGACCTGTGTGCCTGTGCCCGACTCAGGAAAAGACGGGAAGCCGGCACGGACGGGGATGGAAACCCTGCAGGGCGGCCTGCGGCCCCTGTGTCCTCAGTCCTCTCTCTCCAGACTCTCTCGCCAAACCCTCTCTCCGGGGCTTCGGCAGGGCGGCCGCAGCCTGCAGGGAGTCCGGTCCCGTGGAGACTGCGGTCTTGACCGTGAAGGCCTGGCACACTAAACACAAGACAGCTCTTCCTGTGCAGCACAGGGCATGCCGTGTCGCACGCCTGTACAGCCTGCCTGTCCAGCACACCCTGCACAGGCAGCCCGTACGGCAGACCTTTTTGCCGCTGTGCCATGCCAGTCCTTTTTCTTCGCGTTCCGACTTCGGGGGTCCTTCCTTGAGCCTGTTTGCCCGTTCCCATCCACAGCCGTCCTCCCTGTCCCGGGCCTCCGGCAGCGTTTTCTCCTGGCCGGACCTCGTCTTTGTCCTGGCAGCCGCTCTCTTCAGCCTGGCTGCCACCCAGGGCACCCTGCTGCTCTCGCCCATGGGCTGCGGCATCGACACGGACTTGCAAAACTATGCCCAGATTCTGGAAGTGGCCCGCCATCCGCAGGCCTTTGCGGCCGATCCCCTGGCCCGCCTCTTCCACCTGGATCCCGGCGTGCCCAATCTGCAGACCGTGCTGGCAGGCCTCTTTCCCGATTCGGCCAACGCGGCCACGGCCCTGCTCAAGGCAGGGGGCCTGGCCCTCTTCTGCCAGCTCGTGGCCTGGTACGTCTTCGGGCGCCTGGTCTTCAGGGCTCCTTCCCTCTCCATCCTGCTCTCCATGGCGGCCAGCATCACCTATTTCTGGTGCTTTGGCACCTACTGGGGCGCCACCTACGAAGAGCCGGTACCGCGCATCTTCTACAATGCCCTGTGGCCGCTGCTGCTGGTCCTGGCCTGCACGGCCCTGGAAGACAAGGCAGCGCGCCTCACTCTGGCCCTGGTGACGGGCCTGAGCATCTTTGTGCACTCTGTCAGCGCCCTCATGACCGGCGGCATCTTCCTGTGCATCCTGCTCTTCAGTCCCCTGCCCGAGCAGAGAAGGGACCTCGTGCGGCATCTCACCACCTATGTGGTCTGCCTTATCCTCTTCTGCCTGCCGGTGCTGCTCTTCTTTGTGCTGCGCGTGCCCCTGCAAAGCCCGGATCCGGCCTCCATGGATCTCCTGCAGCAGATGTTCGACATGCGCTTCATGCGCGACTGGTCCACAATCTGGTCTTCCCTTGGCCACCGCCTGCTGCAGTACACAGGCGCCGTGCCCCTGCTGCCCGCAGGCCTCTTCTGCCTCATCATTGCCAGCTGGAACAGGCAGCGCCTGCCAGAGCGCGCCGCCCGCCTCACCCGCCTGCTGCCCCTCATGGCCGTGGGCATGGTCTGCGTCTGCCTTGTCTGTGCGGCGGAAATGACCCTTGCGAGCTCCGTGGGCCGGCTTCCCATGAGCAACGAGATCCTGCGCGGTACCCGCTTTATCGTGCCCATGAGCCTTGTGAGCATCACCCTCTTCATTGCGCTCTTCTGGCACATCCTGCCCCGTCTGCTGGCAGGTTGCCTGGTGGTGGCCGGCGCCACGGCCCTGCTTGCCTTCTCCCATGACCGGCAGATAGTGGCAGCAAAAGACTATGCGGCCACGCTGCTGGGTCTGCCCCGCAGCGGCGAGGCCCTGGCCCTGCAGGGCAAATGCCAGCTGGAGTACGAGGCCCTGCAGGCCGTGCAGGCCCATGTGGCGCCTGATGAGCTGGTCTTTGCGCCCGAGGACAGCCTGGGCGTGCGCTACGTGGCCAGGCGTGCCCTTCTGCCCGTGCACAAGGACGGAAGCCTGCTCTACCACTGCCGCGAGGTGACCCTGGGCGCTCAGTGGCTGGCCCGCCAGCAGGCCCTGCGCTCAGGCTCCAAGACCATCTTCCAGGTGTGGCTGGAATCCCCGGCCCCCTGGATGCTGGTGCGCACACAAGTCCTTGCTGCCGCAGGCCTCTCGGCCCGCAACCCGACCGTGGGCTGCCTGCCCGTGCATCTGGTCTATGCCAATGCCGACTGGCAGCTCTGGCAGAAGCGGGACGCCGTGACGCCTGCAACACCCGGGATACCCGGGGTACCCGGGGTCTATGGGGCAGTCGTGCCGGCCCTGCCGCAGGCTCCTGCACCGGCTGTTCCGCCGGCTGTTCCCGGAATGCCTCCTGCGCTGACAAACCCGGCCCTGCCGACAGTTCCTGGCGCGGGATCCGGATTCTGAAAAAAGGCCCCTGCTCCGGCCTGTCTCCAACAAGAGACAACCGGGCAGGAGCCCTGGAAAAAAGAATCGTCAGCGGGTCGGCACAAGCTCCACCACCACGCCGTGGCTGCATGTTTGCACAGGCCTGGCCCGCACAAACTCGCTGTGGCCTGCGCCCTCCACCCGTTCCTGCGCTGCCTCCAGTTCCTCGCAGGGAATGAAGCAGGGGGTGTAGCAGGCGTCCACGGCATGGATGTAGCCTTTCAGAATGTGGCCCTCGCCCGCATCGGCCGCAAGGAAGAGATCGGGCTCGTCCTGGACGCGCCGCTTCCAGAAGGCCCTGGCCTTTTGCGCCACCACGCTGCGCACCCGGGCTGCTCGCTCGGCCTTTTCCCGGCGCGGAATCTGATCGCTGAAGGAGGCCGCCGGCGTGCCCGGCCTGCGCGAATAGGGAAAGACATGGGCATAGGTAAAGGGCGTGTTCTCGATAAAGCGGCAGAGGATGTCGATGTCCTCCCAGGTCTCGCCCGGGAAACCCACCAGAATGTCCGCACCAAGGCCCATGTCGGGCCAGGCGTCTTTCAGGCGGTACAGGGCCTCGGTGAGAGTTTCTGCCGTGTAGTGGCCCCGGCCCATGCGCCTGAGCACGGCTCTGCTTGCGTGCTGCAGGGAGATGTGCAGGTGCGGGGCCACAAGCTGCGAGCGGCTTAAAATGCGGCAGCCTTCCTCCGTGAGCTGCGAGGGCTCAAGGGAGCTGATGCGCAGCCTGCGCCTGCCCGCGTACTTGAGGCCCAAGGCGTCTTCCAGACGGTCAAGAAGCGTCCAGAAGGACCCACAGGAGGGATTGTCGCGGCCGTACTGACCCAAATTGACCCCGGAAATCATGAGCTCGGCGTGCTGTTCAAGCAGGCGGTCTGCCTCGGCCAGAACGGCAGCCGGATCCCTGCTCACATGGGGGCCTCTGGTGGAAGGCACGATGCAGTAGGTGCAGCGGTGGGAGCAGCCGTCCTGCACCTTGAGCACAGGCCGCACCCGCCGGTAGGTGGTGATGCGCAGGTCGGGATAGGCCCTGTCACGCAAATCCTTCCAGTGCGCGGCAGGCACCTGCTGCGCTGCAGACGGTGCAGACGCTGAAGACGGAGAACTTTCCGCCCCTTCCGGCCTGTAGATCCTGTGCACAAGGTCCTCTATGACCAGGGGATCGCAGAGGGCCTGCTTTTCCTCCTGCACCACAATGCAGTCGGCCTCGGGCTTTTGGGCATCCTTTCTTGGCACAAAGCCTGCCACCAGCCTGGCCGCACAGCCTGTGAGCACAAGAACGGCCCAGCAGGCCTCGCGGCGCAGACGCACAAGGGCATTGCGGGCATCGCGCTCGGCCTTGCCGGTGATGGCGCAGCTGTTGACGAGGATGAGCTCGGCCTGGGCCGGATTGTCCACTTCCCAGCCTCCGGCAGCCGTCCAGGCCTCGCGTATGGCCTGGGTCTCGTACTGGTTGACCTTGCAGCCAAAGGTCACGCAGGCAAAGGTCCACTTGCGGCCTTCGCTTGTAAAGCGCCCGCCGCACTGGCCCGTGAAGTCCCCGGCAAAGGGGTCGATGGGAAATTCCGGGGGCAGGCCCCAGGGAATGTCCTGCCGAACGTCTGGCCGAATGGCCGCTTGATCGTCCGGCTGAACGTCCTGGGACTGAACATCCTGAGGCTGATCCGGGAAAACGGCTGTCGCAACGTCTGGCGCGCAGTCCTCCTGCGAAACGGCCTGTGCACAGTCCTGCGAAGCTTCCTGCGTCTCCGTCCCGGGTGTCACGACGTCCTTCTCCATCTCTTCCTCACTCCTTGCTGGCAACGATGCACCCTCCTGCCGAGCCTGCGTCTTCTGCGTATTCTGCATATTCTGCAGCGCGTTTCCCTACAGCGTCCGGTACTGGGCCTGGTTCTGCTCGTAGAGATTGTTGCCCAGGCAGTCAATGACCACCACGGCCGGGAAGTTGCGCACTTCCATGCGGGCCAGGGCCTCGGGCCCAAGCTCCGGCCAGGCCAGCACCGTGTAGGAGGTAATGCACTGGCTGAGCAGGGCGCCGGCGCCGCCCACGCTGGCCAGATAGGGCACGCCGTATGTCTTCATGGCCTCCACCACAGCCTGGCTGCGGTAGCCCTTGCCAATCATGCCGGCAACGCCTTCGGCCATGAGCCTGGGGGCATAGGCATCCATGCGGCCTGAGGTGGTGGGACCGGCCGCGCCCAGGGCGTGGCCCGGCCTGGCCGGCGAGGGGCCCACGTAATAGATGACCTGGCCTTCCAGCTCCACGGGCAGGGACGTGCCTGCCTCAAGGCACTCCACGAGGCGCTTGTGAGCCGCGTCGCGGGCGGCCAGCACGGTTCCTGAAATGAGGACGCTGTCCCCGGCCCTGAGGGCACGGGCCTGTTCCCTGTCAAAGGGGGCCTGCAGACTAATGGCGGACATGGGGCTCCTCCCTTTAGAGTACGGCGCTTGCGTGGCGCGCAGCATTGCAGTTGATGTTTACGGCCACGGGCAGCATGGCAATATGGGTGGGCGCCCATTCCACGTGCACGGCAAAGGCCGTGGTGACGCCGCCAAGGCCCTGGGGGCCTATGCCCGTCCTGTTGACAAGCTCAAGGAGCTCGTCTTCCAGGGCCGCGTAGCGCGGGTCGGCATTGCGGCTCTTCAGCGGCCGCACGGCGGCCCGCTTGGCCAGCAGGGCGGCCACTTCCATGGTGCCGCCAAGGCCCACGCCCACCACCATGGGCGGACAGGAATTGGGACCGGCCTTTTCCACGGCCTCCAGTACGGTCCTGCGCACGCCCTCCATGCCGTCGGCAGGCACCAGCATGCGCACGATGCTCTTGTTTTCCGAGCCTGCGCCCTTGGGGGCCAGCAGAAGGGAGAGCCTGTCCCCGGGCACCAGGCGCACATGCACAATGGCCGGAGTATTGGTGCCGGTATTTCTGCGCTCGAAGAGGGGCTCGGCCACGCAGGATTTGCGCAAATAGCCGTCCCTGGATCCGCGGGCCAGGCCCTCGTTGATGGCGTCTTCCAGGCTTCCTCCGGTGATGTGCACCTCCTGGCCCACATCCGCAAAGACAACGGTGAGCCCTGTGTCCTGACAGACAGGGATGTCCTCCCTGGCCGCAATGGCGGCATTGTCCACCAGCTGGGCCAGCACGGTGCGCCCGACTGAAGACGGCTCCAAGACGGCGGCCTCCTTCATGGCGGCCACCACGTCCTCGGGCAGATGGCAGCAGGCCTGCACGGCAAGCCGGGCCACCGTGTCGGCTATGGTCTGCACGGATACTTCCTTCATAAGACCCCCCCCAAAAAAAATATGGCGCCCTGGCATCAGGGGCCGGACAACGTGGCGCTCACCATGTCCTTTCAGGGCGCCCCTCGTCAAGGCCTTGGTCAGGGGACAGCGGATCAGCAGAACTGGAGAAGGACAGGAGCGGGAAGGGAGGCAGGAGAAGGGACGAGAAAGCCGGCGAGACCGGGAAGCTGGCGAGGTGGGTGGGCCGGAGTGGACAGACGGGACAGTCAACCGGGACTTACGGACGGACGAGCCAGGGCCTGCAGCCAGATTTTGGAACAGGAATCTTTTCTATTGATATCAATTCCTGATACTGATAGGAAGGGAACAGCAGTCAGGTGTTTCCCTTCTGCGAGGAGCGCACGGGCTGTCAGCGCTTCCTGTGCTTTTCTCCTTCTCGCTTCCCCTTTTCTGTACTTTTCCTGATACAGAGGGAAAAGTCCTTCATCTTTTTTGAACAGACGCCTTTGTTTACGATAAAAACGAAATGCCTTCTGTTCAAAAGCAGGAAAATACCTGTGACTTCTGCTGCACTGTGCCCGGATTTCCTGTCATTCACGAACCTGGAAGACCGGGAGAAAGGATTTTTTCGCGCAAAAATCATTGCCAATTTTTTTTCATTGTGCTATTTCCTGCATCAGAAAGCCGGACCGGCATCCGCCGCAGGCCACCGGTCCGTCAGCCAGCCCCCTTGTGCCACCCTGATCCCCCGCATGGGCGGACCTTCCCCTCCTTGCAGCAAACGCTTCCTGCCGGCCCCTTCAGGCCAGGGCCTGTCCCCTCTGAAGGGCTCCTGCAGACAGTCATTCATACACGGCCTTTTTCCCCACACCTTTTTCCGCTCACGCCATTGAGCGCCTGGAGGTTTTGCAATGAACGACACCACCCTGCCCACCCTGGGCCAGGCCCTGCCCGAATTCACGGCCACGACCACCCGCGGCACCCTGACCCTGCCCGCCGACTCTGCCGGCAAGTGGCTTGTGCTCTTCAGCCATCCTGCGGACTTCACTCCCGTGTGCACCACGGAATTCTGCTCCTTCCAGAAGCGCATCAAGGCCTTTGAGGAACTCAACACCATGCTGGTGGGCCTCTCCATTGACCAGGTCTTCTCCCACATCAAGTGGCTGGAATGGATGCAGGAGAAGCTCAACTATACCATCGAATTCCCGGTCATTGCCGACGATCGCGGCGAAATTGCCGCCAAGCTCGGCATGGTGCACCCCGGCAAGGGCAGCAACACCGTGCGCGCCGTCTTCATCGTGGATCCCAAGGGCATAGTGCGTCTCATCATGTACTATCCCCAGGAAGTGGGCCGCAACATGGAAGAAATCCTGCGTGCCCTCAAGGCCCTGCAGGTCTCCGATGCCAACTGCTGCGCCATGCCCGCCAACTGGCCCAAGAACGGCCTCATCGGCAGCAATGTCATTGTGCCTCCGCCGGCCGACGTGGAAAGCGCCAGGCAGCGCAAGCAGAACTATGAGGGCTATGACTGGTGGTTCTGCCATAAGCCTCTCTAGTATTTTGTTTTTGAAGTTCGTTAACAAGTCTGGATTTGGAAAAATCCATTTTCCACCATATTGTAGGAATTTCTTTGCCTATTAACGAACTTAGAGAACGCTATACTAGGCTCGCCCTCTCCTGCCCCTGCGGCAGCTGAAACTTTTCCCGGGGCAGCAGCCATAAGCCAAAAGGCTGCTGTCCCCTTTTTGTCTCTGCCCCCCTGAGGCCCCTGCGCTGTGCAGCACAGGCAGCACATTGCACAAGGGCCCCGTCATCCCCACAGGAGTTGTCCCATGGCTGAAGCAAAAGATATGTGGCGCTGTCCCGTTGCCAACTGCGGCTATGTCTATGATCCCGACCGGGGCGATCGCCGCCGTCACATTCCCAAGGGCACCAGGTTCGAGGATCTGCCCGACGACTGGACCTGTCCTGTCTGCGGCGCCAGCAAGAAAAACTTCAGGCGCCTTTCCGACGAAGTCTAACAGACAGAGCCCGCCCTGCTCCCTGGGGACATGCCCCAGGCTGCCAGGACGGGCTTTTTTCGGGATCAGGGCGGACACGCTCTGCCCCGGGTTCTGGCAGACTCTGGCGGGCCCGGACCGGATCCGGAACAGCGGGCACGACACAAAGCGACACAAATGCAGCAAAATGACGGTCCGGGGCAGAAAAAGGGCAGAAAAAGGCCGGAGAAGGCGCCCCGGAGTCCGAACAGGCCAAAAAGAACAAAAATGTCGACTCCGCCAGGCCTCAGTGTGCATCAGATCGGCCTCAGTGTCGAAATCGGGACGTCCGAATTTTCTAGAAAAGACGTTTTCGTAAGAAAGGACATGCTGCAAGAGCGCCTTTTCTACCATTTTGTCATTCTTGCGCATCCCTTCAGGGACAGCATGCGTCCCTGGCACAACGGGCAGAAAAGTGGACAATCTTGCAAGGTGTTGAAAAAAAAGCATTTTTGAAACGTCTGCGCAAAGTGTTTCCCTGACTGGCATGCTCCTTGCTTTTCATGCGGCACGACCTGTTCGAAAGAAAACAGGCATCTCTCTCACCCCCTTGTCTTCCCCCGAAGGATGTATTTCGCATGAATGCTGCAGACAATGCCTTCATTCTTGTCTGCGCCGGCCTGGTCTTCATGATGACCCCGGCGCTGGCCCTTTTCTACGGCGGCCTTGTGCGCTCGCGCAATGTGCTCTCCACCAGCATGCACAGCTATGCCTGCCTGGCCGTGGGCACGGTGCTCTGGTTTGTGGTGGGCTACTCCCTGGCCTTTGGCCCGGATCACGGTGGCCTTATCGGCGATTTCACCTATGTCTTCTTCCATGGCGTGCCCGGCACGCAGGCTCCGGCTGCCGCCACCCTGCCCCACGAAACCTTTGCCCTCTTCCAGTGCATGTTTGCCTGCCTGACCATGGCCCTCATTTCCGGCGCCTATGCCGAGCGCATCCGCTTTTCTGCCATGCTGCTCTTCTCCGGCCTGTGGATGATCCTTGTCTACTGCCCCATGGCGCACTGGGTCTGGGGCGGAGGCTGGATGGCCGACATGGGCGCCCTGGACTTTGCGGGCGGCGCCGTGGTGCACATGGCCTCTGCAGCCGCTGCCCTTGCCTGCGCCCATGCCCTGGGACCGCGGCTGGACTCCGGCCTCTCCCATGAGGGCCCCCACAACCTGCCCATGACCCTGGCAGGCTGCGGCCTGCTCTGGCTCGGCTGGTTCGGCTTCAATGCGGGCTCTGCCCTTGCTGCCAACGGCCTGGCTGCCCATGCCCTGGCCACGACCCACATTGCCTCGGCCTTCGGCATCTGCGGCTGGCTTGCCGTGGAATGGAAGCACACGGGCAAGCCCACCTCCCTTGGCGCCGCCTCCGGCGCCCTGGCAGGCCTGGTGGTCATCACCCCGGCCGCAGGCTTTGTGTCCCTGGAAGCAGCAGCCCTCATGGGCTTTGCCGGCGGCCTGTGCTGCTACGGCGGCATCATGCTGAAGACCTTCTTCGGCTATGACGACGTGCTGGACGTGGTGGGCATCCACGGTGTGGGCGGTACCCTGGGCGCCCTGCTCACGGGTGTCTTTGCCAGGGCCGAGTACAACGGCGTGGACGGCCTGCTGGCCGGTCACCCTGCACAGCTTGGCGTGCAGGCCCTCTCCGTGGTCGCCACCTGGGTCTTTGTCTACGTGGCAAGCCGCCTGCTGCTGGCCCTGGTCAATGCCCTGATGGGCCTGAGGGTCAGTGCAGACGAGGAAATCTCCGGCCTGGATCTCAATGAACACAACGAACGCGGCTACAACTACTAGGCGCAGAGGACACATCTCATGAAGAAGATAGAAGCCATCATCCGCCCCAGCGTCTTTGACCGGGTCAAGAAGGCCCTGACAGACATTGGCGTGCACGGCATGAACTACATGGAAATCCGCGGCTTCGGCCGCCAGGGCGGACACACCGAAGTGTACCGTGCCTCCGTCAAGAAGGTCGATTTCCTGCCCAAGGTGCGCATGGAAATTGTCTGCAGCGATGCGGCCGTGGACCAGATAGTGGACGCCATTGTCGCTGCTGCCCGCACGGGCAGTGTCGGGGACGGCAAGATCTTTGTGTCCGATGTGTGCGAAGTGCTGCGCATCCGCACCGGAGAACGCGGCAACGACGCCATCTGAAAAGGCACTCGAAATCCCTGAGACTGAAACCGGCCTGCCCCCTGTCTGTCAGGGAGCAGGCCGGCTTTCGAGGAGGAAAGGAGAGTGTCTGTTGGTCAGGGAGGGATCATGCTTGCCCAGGCGGGCCCCTGCCATTGAGTCCCGCCTGTGCCGGCGTGCCAGTACGGGCCTTGCTGCCATGCTGAGCCAGGCCCGCGTGCAAGAAAATGTGTTGCGAGGATTTCGGGGAGGCCGGAGTTTCGGGCGGCCCTAAGTCTGCCCTCTTCTACATAGCCTGGGAGAACAGGTGCTCGGTCAGGCCTGCGGCAGGTCCTTCCACAAGGACCCAGAGCGCAACAAAGGCAGTGACTGCAGCAACGGTCGACAGGGAGATGCGAAGTGTCTGTTTGCGGGCCATGGCTCAAGCTCCAGATTTCGGGTTCCGGGTGAAAGCAAATTGAATTTGAAATCTTTTTTCTATTTATACCCAGAAGAGCAGCTCGTCAAGTCATGGCGCAGGATTTCTTTTCCTGCGAGGAACGAGAGAGCCGGTTCCTGCCCAGTCGCTCTGCCCGTCTGTTCAGAGTCTGCCAGGGTCCGTCTCTCTGGAACCGGAACAGGGAAAATTCGTGAAAATGTCTGAGACGTCCGGCCCACAATCAGGCCACAGCGTTCCAGGCCGCAAAAAACCTGCTCCTGCACAAGCACGGCAGTCAGAACCGCACTCGGGAAGAAGGGGCTTATTGTCCTCTTCCCGTCTGCAGCAGAGCATCTCATCCCCTGCTGCAACGATGCCAGACTTCAGGCATCAGCGTCTAGAACAGGGCGGAATTCTGCAGGGGTTCGGCAGCCCAGTGGGAACCTTCGGCAAGCAGCCACAGAAAGACAAAGACGCCGGCAGCAAGGACAGTACGGAAGGAGTAATTCTTGATGGTGGAAGCGCTCATGGCTCAATCCTCTTCTTTTTCAATCAAACTGGCAGGTTGGCAAACAGTCTTCTGGCAGGCGCCCCGGGCCGGAGTACGGCTCAGGAACCGGCTCCTGGAACAGGACCCTAGAACAGAGCAGAGTTCTGCAGGGGTTCGGCAGCCCAGTGGGAGCCTTCGGCAAGCAGCCACAAAAAGGCAAAGACACCGGCAGCAAGGACAGTGCGGAAGGAGTAATTCTTGATGGTGGAAGCACTCATGGCCCAATCCTCTTTTTTTCAATCAAAATGGCAGGTTGGCAAACAGTCTTCTGGCAGGCGCCCGGGTCGGATCACGGCCTCCCGGAACAGACCCCTAGAACAGGGCGGAGTTCTGCAGGGGGGCAGCAGCCCAGTTGGACCCTTCGGCAAGAAGCCACATGAAGGCAAACACGCCGGCTGCAAGGACAGTAGACAGGGAGTACTTTCTCAACATGACACATTCCTCTTTTGGGGCAGAGCTGATGCGTCATAACACTCTGTTATGGCGTCTTTTTCGAACCAGTCCGTCTTCAGACGGAACATGCTAGAACAGGGCGGAGTTCTGCAAGGGGGCAGCAGCCCAGTGAGAGCCTTCGGCAAGAAGCCACAAAAAGACAACCACACCGGCAGCAAGGACAGTACGGAAGGAGTAATTCTTGATCTTGGCAGCGCTCATGACTATTCCTCGTATATGGGGTGTACGCCATAACAGGACGTTATGGCGTATTTTTCAGTGTATTCGACTTCAGGCGTCAGTTCCTAGAACAGGGCAGAATACTGCAGGGGCTCGGCAGCCCAGGAACCTTTGGCAAGAAGCCACAAAAAGACAACCATGCCGGCAGCAAGGATGGGACGGACAGCATGGACGGCATTGACAGAGAACTTCCTGATTTGGGCAGCGCTCATGAAACATTCCTTTATTGTAACAAAATTAGTACGTCATAACAGTCTGTTATGTCGTGCTCTCAAAGATGGAGGCACTCTATACCTCCAGAGGCATCGTGTCAACAGGGTTTTCAAAAAAAAGTCTGCTCTTTTTTGTGAAAAGTCCGTGAACGGGCCGCAAAAGCCCATTTCATGCCCCTTGCCATTCTTTTGTCACAGAGACAGTGGCAAAAGCCCCCTTCTTTGTGCTGACCTTCACATACAGGCAAAGAAGACTGCATTTTGCCAGAACAACGTAAAGTGCAACAGTCTTTATCAGGATATTTTGCAGAAAACGTTGACAGGAAGCTCCTGCAGGCCTTCTTTGCAGGCATTTTTTTCAGACAGCTTGTTCCTCTTTGCACAGACTGTGCCAAAACTGAGCCCAAACGAGGCCTGCAGCCTCCATCCTCCCCTGGAAAGCCAGCAGGCAGGCCCCAAAACACCCTGCGACAGTCCTGGAACAAGCAGGCGCCCTTGTGCCGGATACGTGCGCAGGCAGCATTTGGACACCGGCCTGGCAGGCCGATTTGCCCTCCCCCCAGTGCCCGGAACAGGGCCTCTGTCAGGGGGACTTTGTGCAAGTCGGCACAAGGTGACATGCCGGCTTTTTTACGGCCAGATCCTCCATGTCCCAGGGTTCCCCGTCCGCAACAGGAGGAAGACGGCAGACCATGGGAACACATGAGAAGAAGACAGGGAAAGCGCCGACACAAAGGACAGAGCCGTGCGACGTCCTCTGTCGCTGAGGGCACGAAAAAAGCCTGCTGCAGGACAGTCTCCCTTTTGTCCCCCGGGAGAGCGGCCCTGATGGCCAGCAGGCTTGTGTCTGATTGGGATGATGTGGTGTCGGGATTTGTGCCCCCTGGAAGAGGTGCAGGGGGTGGAACCTGTCCCCGTGCACAGGGCGGCTAGTGTCCGGCTGCCCCGGTGAGTTCCGTCAGGTGGTCCTGACTGAAGGCATGGGGCCTTGTACACAGGATGGCCGGCATGCGTGCCGCTGCCAGGAGCTGGTCGGCAATGCGTGCCGCCGCATCGGGCCTGGCGCAGCGCAGGCAGTTCTCGCGCATCTGCTCAAGGCGTTCGGGGTACAGGGCAAACCAGCGCACCTGACGGCCCAGGGTGCTCTTTTCAAAGCAGGCCACACCGGCTCCCGCTCCCTCCAGGATGCGGGCATTGAGCACCTCGTGCTCGGGAATGGGCGCCACAAAGAGCATGGGCAGGCCGGCTGTCAGGGCCTCGCTCACCGTGATGCCGCCGGGCTTGGTAATGAGCAGGTCGCTGGCATGCATGAGCTGGTCCACATTGTTCACAAAGCCCCGCACGCGCATGCGCACCGTGCCCAGGCCCTCGCGCTGGCCGTAGGCCTGCCTGAGTTCCTCGCAGAGGCTCTGATTGCGGCCGGTCACGATCTCCACGTCTGCCGGCACATGGGCCTCGTCCAGTTCGCTCAAAATCTGGCGGCACTCGGCAAAGCGCAGGGAGCTTGCAATAAGAAGGATGTTCAGGGTTCTGCTGCGCATGGAGCTGTTCTCGTCCTCCGCAGCCGTCATCTCCGGGGCTGCAGAGGCGGCAAAGCCTGCGCGCACGGGAATGCCGGTCAGAAGAACCCTGCTCGGATCAATACCCCAGCCTGTGAGCCGTTCCACGGCCTGCGGCGAGGCCACATGGTAGAGGTCCACATCCGGGTCGTACCAGAAGCCGTGCACATCGTAATCCGTCACGCAGACATGGATGCTGCCGTGGTAGAGGCCCTGCCTGCGCATCCTGCACAGCAGCGCCACAGGCAGAAAATGCGTACAGCAAGCCACGCGCACCCCGTTTTCCTTCATGAAGGTGGCCACTTCGCGCACGCAGGCAGCTGTCAGGCTCTCGCTCAGATCCACAAGACGGCTGCGATCCCAGGGGTGGTCGGTCAGGGAAAAGACGCCCTGCACAAACCAGCGGGCGTACTTGGCGCTGAACTCGTAGCCCTTGCCGTACATGAGGCGGAAGAGCGGGCTGCCAAAACTCAGGATGTCGACCACGTCCACGGTGGTGGGCAGCCTGTTCTCCGAGGCGGACAGGGCCTCGGCCACGGCGCAGGCCACGGAACGATGGCCGCTGCCGGCGGAGGCGTGCAGTAACAAAATGTTTGCCATGTCTTATACTCCAGGTGTCTGCGTCAGAGCGGCGGGAGCGCGCTCCGTCTGCTCGAACTGCCCCCAGGCCTGGCCCCAGAGCTGCAGACTGAGGGTGCCGTCCATGCCTTCGGTCAGCACGTGGCAGGGGCCTGTCCAGTAGCCGCAGTTGGCATAGGTCATGCCGTTGTAGTCCTGCAGTTCGGCCAGATGGGTGTGGCCGCAGATGACGCCGTTGAGGCCCAGGCGCCTGGCCTCGTTCAGAAGCGCATTGCGGCCGTCGCTCAGGACACTGGTCAGCCTGGTCTGCCAGCGCAGCACCCTGGCCTCGGTGCGGGCCGGGCTCAGCAGATGGCCGTTGGTCCAGGCATTGAGGCGGCTCAGGATATTGCGGGACACTTCGTAGCCCAGGGTGGCAGCCCAGGTCAGGGTCGCCGAGCGCAGGGCCGGATCATAGGCATCGCCGTGCTCCACCAGGTACTGCAGGCCGTTGCGGGCCGTATGGATGATGCGCTTGCACAGGTGCATGCCCGCAAAGGCACGCCGGAACACGGCATAGTAGGGCTGGCTCTCGTCCAGGAAGGCATCGTGATTGCCCACCAGGTAGAACACGTCCCTGGTCCTCGAGAATTCCAGAAGCTTTTCCCAGACGAGCAGCTGATTCCTGCTCAGGGCATGCCCTCTCTTCAGATGCCAGTTGTCCAGGATGTCTCCGACCAGATAGAGCTTGTCAAAGCGGCAGGATTCCAGAAAACTCAAGAGATTTCTCGCCCTGCACCACGGTGACCCCAGATGCAGGTCCGACAGAAATACCGACCTATAGCAGTCCACGGCTGCAGCCCTCCTTACATGCCAGTGCCCAGGCTGGCAGTTCCCTTATGACAGTTTCCTTGCGGCAGATCCGGCAGGCAGGAAGCCTGCCTTGCTGCTGTGCCCTCATATGCCAGATCCGCACTGTCCTTGCATGGAGAAATGGTGGAGAAGCGGTTGAAAAGACGTGAAGAGGGTGTGAAGAACGTGTGAAGAACGCTCACGCCGCGCCTTTTGATCATTGTTGCCGGGCATGAAAAAACCCTGCTGCCTGGAGAGAGAGGCACGCAGCAGGGTTTTCGCAAGGAGGGTTTCGTAAGGAGGGTTTTGTTAAGAAGGATTTCCTTTAAGGAGGGGCCGTTGATGTGTCCTGGGGACAGTCTTGTGAAGAAGGCAGGCTCGGCAGCCCCCTGCTCAGGCCTGCTTCTTCAGGTAGTCCTTTGCCTCGGCATCGCCCATGTAGCGTTTGAGCTTGGAGACCGGCGCCTTGGGCAGATCCACGAAGAGGAAGGCATCAAGGGTGTTGAAGCTGTAGTCGCAATGGAAGGCGGCAATCTTGCCGTTGAGCTGCAGGTAGTGCCTGAAGAGGACCGGAATGCCGCGGCCCTCGTCCTGCACGCGGACGAGCCTGTCCACGCCCTTGAAGTCGATTTCCCTGTTGCGTATGGCTGCCAGGATGGCCGTCTGGGCGTCGTCGTGGCGCTTGGCCTTGGGCTTCTTGCGGCCCTTCACAAGGCCGTCGAGCTCGGGGCTGGCGTACTGGCTGGCCAGCATGGTGGTGATGAGGTCCAGGCTGGCCGGAGAGGCGTCCAGGCTCAGGCTGGCCGGACCGAACAGGTAGCGCAGGTTGTGCCGGCAGATAAAGGCGGCAATGCCCTTCCAGAGCAGGAGCAGGGGGTAGAAGTCGCGCTGGTAGGGCGCCGTGACCAGAGCCCGGCCCAGCTCCAGGCCGTTGCGGCCGTAGCGCTCCAGGAATCGCGGATCCATGGCAAAGAGGCTTGCGCTGTACATGCCTCTGCTGCGCTTCGGCATGCGCAGGATTTCCGGCACAAGGCCCAGGCGGTAGGCGCCGGCAATGGCCTGATCCCTGGCATTCCAGAGCAGCAGGTGGTAGTAGTGCCTGTCGTAGTCGTCCAGGTCCCTGGCATTGCCCGTGCCCTCGCCGCAGGGCCTGAAGGTCTCTTCCCTGGCAATGCCGATTTCGGAGAGGAGGAAGTCCTCGTCCTGGCCCTTGAAAACATAGAGCCTGTAGTCGCCCTGGGTCACCAGATGATTTTCGCTGGGCAGGGCCTCCAGGGCCCGGGCCACCTGTTCCCTGTCGGCGTGGCTCGCTATGGGCTGCATGCCGGCCTTGTCCTGGCGCTGCTGCTTCACGTCGCGCAGGGCGTAGCAGCACATGCGCAGATAGCCGTTGCGCAGCTTCGAGGACGGCAGAATGTTGAGCGTGTCGTTGTCAATGACCGCACCGGAGCGCACACGCACCGTGCAGCCCCTCTTGTTGAGGAGCTCCCTGGGCAGCAGCAGGGTGCGCAGGGTGGGATGGACCAGGCCTGCCAGACAGAAGGGCAGGGAGTTGCGGCCGGCAAAGTGCAGCGGCACAACCCTGGCCTTGCAGCGCTCGCTCAGGCGCAGGGCCGTGGTGCGCCAGTAGGGGTCGCTGATGCCCTGGCCTTTCTGCCAGTGGGACACGGTTCCGGCCGGAAAGACCACCAGGGCGCCGCCCTCTTCCAGGTGGCGCAGGGCGGCCCGCAGTCCGGGCAGATTGCTGGCAGCATCGGCTCCGTCGGCCACATCGATGGGCACAAGGCGATCCTTCAGGACCCGCAGCTCGGGGAGGCCTGCCAGCTTGTCGAGTATGTTGTTGGCCAGGATGCGCACATCAGGGCGCACCTGGCTTAAATGAGCCATCAGAACGAGTCCTTCCAGCATGCCGAAGGGGTGGTTGGAGACAATGACCAGGGGTCCTTTGGCAGGAATGCTGGCAAAGTCTGCCTCGACCGTGACGTTCAGGTCCTGCAGGGTCTTCAGAGCCATCTCATCGGCACTGCCGCAGTTGCGCACCTGGGTGTAGAGATCGCCCAGGGCATTCAGGCCCAGGAGGCCGGAGACAGCCTGACAGACCGGTCCGGGCAAGGAAATATTGCTCGCCTCAAGCAGCGCGTGTACCAGACGCCCGCTGCCCTGACAGAAATCTTGCATAGGGAGAACAGAGACCTGCTGCGACATGACGTGCTCCTTTGCAGGAAGTGCTGAAATGGAGTGCTTGGATGGGGAAAGTTGGGAAATTGATGCCGTTTCGGATGGGCTGCATCCTGTCTGCGCTGCGCGACAGACAGATGGCAGCAGATTGACAGCTCGTCATATTTCTTGTGCCAATGCGGTGTTTCTCCTGTGACATCCTTGTGAAGGCACGCCCTGCCACATTGTGCCGCCTCATCTCCAAGGCTCTGGCAAGTACCGGCACTTTCCTGATATTTTTTGCCTTCCCCTCTGGACAAAGGGCCGCTGCGATCTAGTTTCTCCTTTCGGGAACATGAATTTTTGCGCCTTTTCCCTGCCGGACCCGCCCTGACAGCGTCAGGCAGCACAAGTCCGGCACAGTTTTTGTATTGGCTTCATCACCCTTTTGCGGGACGTGCCCGGGGAAGCAGATCCCCTGCCGGGCCCGGGCGATCCTTCCCCAGAAGCCCGGGCTTCCACCCGATCCAGCCCTTCTTTCCTTTGCAGTTTCAGGAGATTCCTATGAAAGTCCTTCTTGTGAATGGCAGCAGCCATGTGAACGGCACCACCATGATGGCCCTCAACGAAATGGTTTCCGTGTTCGAAAAGGACGGCATCGAGACCGAAATCATCCAGACCGGTGCAGCGCCCCTGGCCGACTGCCTGCAGTGCGGCGCCTGTGGCAAGAAAGGCCAGTGCGTCTTTGATGACGACGGCGTGAACGAGTTTGTGCAGAAGGCCAGGGAAGCCGACGGCTTTGTCTTTGCCTCCCCCGTCTACTTTGCCCACCCCAGCGGCCGCCTCTTCTCCTTCCTGGACAGGGCCTTCTTCAGCGCCGGCTGTGACGGCTACTCTGCCTTCAGGCACAAGCCCGCCGCTGCCGTGGCCGTGGCCAGGCGTGCCGGCAACACGGCCACCATCGATGCCATCAACAAGTACTTCGGCATTGCCCAGATGCCCGTGGCAGGCTCCACCTACTGGAACATGGTCTTTGGCCGCAATGCCGAAGACGCGCCCAAGGATGCCGAAGGCATGCAGACCATGCGCAACCTGGCCCGCAACATGATCTGGATGATGCGCTGCTTTGCCGAGGGCAAAAAGAACGGCGTGCCCTACCCCGCCTTCGAGCGCTCGGCCATGACCAACTTCATCCGCTAGCACGAGACGGCCTGAGGGGCTGTCCCGGACCATATATATGATGTCCCCGGGCCTGCCCGGTCAGGTCATTGTCATTGACTGGAAGACGGTTCGATCCCTCCACAGGCTCGAACCGTCTTTCAGTTTATCGTCTGGGCGTGAAGACCGGCGACCTGTACGGCATGCTGCACTTCATCGAGGACGAGCTGGTTCCGGCCATGAAGCAGCACAACTATGTGCCCTCCGTCTCGCCCCTGGATCTCACCTTTGGCTACGCAGGCTGCCATTCCAGCCTGACAAAGACCCTCAATGAAGTAGCCCGGGAAAAGAACGTGGACCTCTTCAAACTGGTGGTGGCGGTCTCGGCACAGGATCGCAAGGCACCGGGCAGGGATCTCATCCTGAACACGGCCACGCAGCTTGCCGGCTAGGACACAGGACAGAAAACAACAGGGCGTCCTTCTCTCCAGGCGCTGAAGCTCTCCGCAAGGCAACATCCTTCGGAGAGCTTTTTTGCTGTCACAAGAAACTTCCCTCGGACAGCACCCACGTATCAGGGCACGCTCCAGGCGGTTACCAAGGCCTCCTCATGTCCATACTATGCCATTCGGACAGGAGCCAGGCACAAGCCGCAATCTCCGGATCCCCTGATCTGCCCGATCCCTGCCAGGCAGCCTGCCTCGCTCAAGCCCGTTCACAGGAAGCAGGGATCTGCCCGTTCCGTCCCCTCGCTGCCGCATGGTCCGCCGCATGCTCATTGCCTCAGGCTCCTGCCCTCTGACAAAGGGGACTGGTTCTCTCGACCTGTTCGCCAGTCCAGGACGTTCCTGCAAAGGCAGACATGACCACTCACAATCAAAACAAAGGCCCTGCGCCATGAAAAAAAAGACCAGCAAAAACACTTCCCGCAAGTCACAGGCCGCCGCCAGAAGAAAGGAACGGCTCAAGAAAAGATCTCCCTCCACCTCCACCATAAGGATGCGCGTTGGCGCGCTCTACGAGGGCACGCCGGATCCCGTCCAGAGCGTGAAATTCTGGGAAGAGGAGCATGGAGCGAGCAGCGAAAGTCGGGACTACCTGCAGCTTGTCCGCCTCAGGAAGGAGGATGAGGATGCCTGGACCGCTAGAGTGCATTACTGTTCAAACTTAACAAGGCTCATTACTGCAATACATTGAAATCACTATTATTTGCGATGATTTGTATTGCATCTTTCAAGAGTAAACCGCTTTAGGGTCTGCGCGGGCCTGAGCCGCGGGTCCGCAGCCGCACTCGCTAGCTACGGCATGGAGCGGATAATTTTTCCCAACACGCAGACGACCAGGCTGCGCCGCATGGATCAGGCCTTTCTGGACAGCTCCCTGTTTTCCACCCACAGGCAGAGGGTCTACGAGACGTTCCATTCCGCTATTGAAAATGATGCCAGGCTGCTGGGCTTTGTGCGGGGCGAGGACTGCCTGATCAGCAGCATGGAAGGCTCCTTCGACAAGGTCAGGGCGACGCCCGAGGCCATACAGGCCCAGGCCCTGGGCATGATGGCCCTTGATCTTTCCTGTGCACAGGGCTTTCCTGCCGCCCTTGTGGCCTACCCGGAAAACGTTCCGCTCTTCAAGTTCGTGACTGTTGCACGCGAGGACGGAACAACTCTCCCACGGAAGTGGGGGCTTCATGACGTTTCTGGTGATTCCTCATTGTCGCACAACAACAGCGAGCACATCTCATATGCGCTCCACTGACAGGTCTGCAGGCCGGATGCTCAGCCGGATGTCCAGGCGGATGTTCAGGAACACAGCTCAAGGCCGGCTTTTTTGCCGTCACAAAGAGACAGCACCCGCTCATCACCTGCCATGCTCCCGGGGCCACGCTTCCGGGGTTTGCCATTGCCCCCTGATAGCCGTACTATGCCACCTGGACAGCACGCCCGGCACCCACCCCGCGCCCTTCGTCTCCCCTTCACGCAAAGTCATGCCTCGCTTAAGGGGCCTCCCTCGCCCTTTCCCATGCCTTTCGCTCCCCCTGCGAAAGCAGCCTCTCCCTTCTCCTGCCAGGACACGGGCGCCCTTCCCTGCCCGGGGGCAGGCAGCAATCCTTCCGCCCCGCGTCATTCCTCATTTTCCGCATTTTCGCATTGTTCGCATTGTCCGGCACCTGCCCTCACCCCTTCACCCCAACACCACGGACTGTTTCCCATGAAAAAAAAGACCAGCAAGAAAGGTTCCCGCAAGGCACAGGATGCCCGCAAGAGAAGGGAACGCCGCCGGCAAAAGACCCAGAATCGCGAAAAGGGCCTCTCCTGCAAGCCCCTTTTCGAAGGCCTGCCCGATGCCGGCGAACTCGTGCAGATCTGGCAGCAGGAACACGGGCCCGACATCGAGTGCCAGGCATTTCGCGAGTTTGTCCGCCTGAAAAAGCAGAATGAAGAGGCCTGGGCAGCCGGTCTGTGCCAGGGGCTTGAGCTCGGTTCGGCCGCAGCGCTCTGCGCCTACGGCATGGAGCCCCGGACCCCCTGGGACACAGCCCCCGGGATGCGCCGTCTGGACGAGGCCTTTGCAGGGAGTGCCACCTGCGAGGCGCACAAGGAGTCCCTGCGGCGCTACGAAGAGCTCTTCCTTGGCGAGGCGCAGCTTCTGCATTCCGGAAAGGAAGAACTCTCCGACGAGGAAAGGGAGACAGCCAGGGGCAGAGCCCTTGGCCTGACAGCCCTGGAAGCCGCCTGCGAACAAGACTTTCCGGCGGCCTTTGTGGAGTTTTTCAAGCAGGCGCCACGCTTTGTCAGCTTCTGGCTGCTGCGCGAGGACGGCAGAACAACCACCTCGGAGCAGTGCCACTGGCTTGTCCGGGGCATGGAGCTCGACATCGAGTCCTGCGTTGTGCTGCTTGCCCGGGAACTGCGCAGGGGCACCTTCCTGCCCCTCTCTGCAGAGGAAGAGGAGGCCCTCCTGGAGAAGCTCTACCGGCATGCCCTGAAGGGCAGCTGGGAAGCCCTGCACGAACTGATCCTGCTCCTGGCCGGACGCCCTGCCTTCTGGACCCTGCCCCTGGCTGACCAGGCCTGCACGCTGCTGAGCCATCATGCCGACAAGGAATCGGCCACGGCCCTCTCCTGCATGCTCTGGGTCCTGTACTTCGGCGCCCTGGAGCCGCCCCTGCCTCCGCTGGACCAGAAGCTTGTCATGTCGGATGTCCGCGATATCCTGGAGGAGGATCCCTCCCTGCCCCTCCTGCACTGCCTGAGTGCCCTGCACGATTTCCGCCACGGCCAGGAAAAGAGGGGCTACCAGAGGCTGCTCGACTGCAGGGAGCTGGAAGAGGAGCAGGGGTATGGAGAGCGCAATGCCCTGCGGCTTCTGGCCATGCTGCCGCATTCGGGCAAGGACAATCTGCGCCTGCCCGACGAGGAGCGCGTGGTGCAGCTCCTCCGTTTCTACAACGACGATGTCCGGCTCCTCACGGGCTATCTCTGGCAGGGCCTTGTCTGCAACGAGGGCCTGCTCTACCAGGATGAGTGGCTGGAGACCACGGATGCCGTAGTGCTCGAAGCGAGCGGACGCCTCTACATGCAGGGCCTCCTGGCCCTGCACGGGCTTGGCGGGCACGAGAGGGATGTGGAGCGTGCCCTGGAGCTCCTTGCCCTGGCCGCGACCAACCACTTTCTGCCGGCCCTGGGGCTCCTGGCCGACATCACCGGCCGCGGCCTCTACGGCTGCAAGGCAGGGCCCTACCAGGGCAGAGACTGGGTCGAGGAGGGCTGCAGATACCTCGAACCCAGGGCCATGGCCGTGCAGGGCCTGCGCCTCCTTCAACAGGGAGGCCCGGAAGAGACGCTGGCGTTCTCCGAACAGAAGGTGACCAGTCCCTGGCGCCTGGCCGGGTACGATCTGACGGATCTCTTCGAGTGGTGCGGCCGCCAGGACCAGGACTGCCTGTGCCAGGCCTGCTCTGTCGTCGCCTGCCTGGAAGGGCTTGTCGCGGAAGATCCCCGGGAACTTGCCCGGGAAGAAGAGGCCTGGGCAGAGGGCCGTGCAGACAAAAGGTACTGGGATGACAGATGGCAGGAGCGGCTCTTCGACTCGGCAGGGGATCCGTCGAAGTATCTCCAGAACGAGGAGGACGTGAAGGACGATCCCGAAGGCCTCTGGACAACGAGCAGCCTGGAGCTGCGGGCCGAACTGGCCGGCATGGACCTCGCGAACGCCCTGATCCTTGCCCAGGCCACGGCCGATGCCGGGACCTTCCTCTTCCTTGCCAGCGAGCTGCAGCGTCTGGCGGCAGAGAACGAGGACAAGGCATGGGACGCCTGGGAGGAGACGGGAGCAAGCCGGATTCTGATCCGGGCAGCAGAGGTCTGCCTCGATCGGCTTGAGCGGACGCCCAGGCGCAAGACCCTGCCAGCGGAAGAGGTGCCCGACATGTACGAGCTGGTGGAAACGTCCCTGCCGCTGCTCCTCTTCTTCTGTCTGGACCGGGCCCGCTTCTTTGGCGAACCCGCAGCCGAGGAACGGCTCGCCGCCTTCAGCAAGGAGGACACGGACAGCTTCAGGCAGCTCGTCTCCGCCATGAACCTGACCACGCCGCCGCGCCGCTTCATCTGCCGGGTGGACAACCTGATCCTCTGAGCCTGGCTGTCCCCCACCGGGGCATGCCCCGGGAGTTCTCCCCGGGCCGCCCTGGCTGCACCATCCGCCGTCCGCCATCCGCCATCCACCGTCCACCGTTCAGGGGAACCCCGGGGGCCCTTTTCCGGCAACCGGCATCCGTGCAGACGTCCTGCACGGTCCCTGCAGGCCCTGAGACAAGGAGATTCGCATGAGCACGACCAAAAAGACAGACAGAACGTCCACCCGAACATCCGCTCGCACGTCTGGCCGCCAGTCTCTGCGTGAAGGCCTGCCCGATGCCGGCGAGCTCATGGAGCTCTGGGAACGGGAACACGGGGCCGGCAGCGAGAGCCGGGCCTTTCTTGAGCTTGCCCGCCTCAAAAGACAGGACGAGGAGGCCTTTGTGGCCAGAGTGTGCGAGGGGCTTGAGCGCGGCTTGGCCGCAGCCCTCTGCCACTACGGCATGGAGCGCTGCGCCAGCAGCGAGGCAACGCCCCTGATGAACCGTCTGGACGAGGCCTTTCAAAAGAGCAGCGTCCCCGAGGCACACAGGGATGCTTTCAGGCGGTACGAAGACCTCTGCCAGCAAGACCTCTGTCTGAAGGACCTCTGTCTGAAGGATGCGCAGCGTCCGGACACCACGAAAGAAGCCCTTTCCGACCAGGCCGTGAGCGCAGCCAGGGCCAGGGCCCTTGGCCTGACAGCCCTGGCCGCGGCCTGCGACAGGGACTTTCCGGCGGCCTTCGCGGAATTTTTCCAGCAGGCGCCCGTCCACGCCGTGCACTGGCAGCTGCGCGAGGACGGCGCCACGCCGATCTCCGAGCCATGCCGCCGGCTGTTGCGGGGCATGGAGCTCGACATCGGGGCCTGCACGGTGGCTCTTTCCCGGGAGCTGCGCCGGGGCGCCTTTCTGCCCCTCTCAGCCGGGGAAGAGGAAACCATTCTGAAGAAGCTCCTTGCGCATGCCCGCAAGGGCAGCTGGGATGCCCTGCACGAACTGATCCTGCACCTGCTCAGGCGCCCGGCCTTCTGGCGCCTTCCCGTCTCCGACAAGGTCTTTGCGCTGCTGTGCACCCATTTCGAGAGGAAGGATCCTCCGGCAGTCGCCCATATGCTCTGGAGCCTGTACTTCGGCTCCTTCAAGCCGCTTGTGCCCCCCATGGGCGCACAGATGATTCTTGCCGAAGTGCGCCGCTTTCTGCGCAACGACCCCTCCCGGGCCCTCCTGCACTGCCTGACGGCCCTCTCCGAGTTTGACGCCGGTCGCCAGAAAGAGGGCTACAGGAGACTGCTGCGCTGCCGGGAACTCGAACAGCAGATCGGTTCCGGAGAACAGCATGCGCTCCGGCTGCTGGCGCGACTGCCGCATTCGGGCAAGGACAATCTGCGCCTGCCCGATAGCGAACGGCTGGAGCAGCTTTGCTGCCTCGAGCGGACGGATCCGGGCCTTCCTGCCGACTATCTCTGGCAGGGCCTTGTCTGCAACGAGGGCACGTCCAGCCAGAAGGCCTGGCTGCAGGCTGCAGCCGCCACGCTGCCTCCCCAAAGCAGGTCGTACCTTGAGGGACTCATGACCCTGCACGGCTTTGGGGGGCGCCAGAAGGACGTCGGGCGCGCCCTGGACCTCCTTGCCCAGGCCGCGAAAAACCACTTTCTGCCGGCCCTGGGGCTCCTTGCCGACATCACCGGCCGCGGCCTCTGCGGCTGCACGCCTGGCCCGTACCAGGGCACAGACTGGGTTGAAGCGGGCTGCCGGCACCTTGTCCCCAGGGCCCTGGCCGTGCACGGCCTGCTCAGCGGCAGGCAGAGGCGCCGGAATGCCTTGCTGAAACTGCCCCTGCGCTCTGGCACGTACACGCTGGATCATCTTTTCTCGTGGTGCGGCCGCCAGGACGAGGACTGCCTGTGTCTGGCCTGCCAGGCCATCTCCCATCTGGACAGGATCGACCGGGAGGAGTGGCATGCGGACAGGGCTGTGGCGCCCCGGGACAGGGAATGGGATATCCTGCTTGAGGAGGCCTGTGCCGGAACAGGCATCCACGTGCCCTTGTCGGACTATGAGGACTATGACGACCTGGACGACCTGGATGATCTGGGCGACTTTCACAAGCAGGAGCGGCAGGCCGAACGGGCAGGCATCGAGCTTTCCTGCGCCCTGTGCCTGGCCCTGGCCACGGCCGACGCCGGAACCCTGCTCTACCTTGGTCGCGAACTGCACAGCCTTGCGGGCAGGGACATGCTGGCGGAATGGCCCTGCTTCTCTGCAGACATGCAGTGGGCTCTTGCCCGGGCAACCGGGGTCTGCCTGGATGTGCTTGTGCACACGCCAAGGCGCAAGACGCTGCCCGGGGGCAGGGATCCCGACGCGCTGGAGCTGGAAGAGACGGCCATGCCCCTGCTCATCTTCTTCTGTCTTGAGCGGGCCCGCTTCTTTGGCGAACCGGCGGCCGACGAGCTGCTTGCCTCCTTCTGCCAGGAAGACAAAGACCGGCATGCGCAGCTTGTGGCCGAATTGAACCTGGCCATGCCCCTGCGCAGCTTCTTCTGCCTCACGGACAATCTGCTCCCCTGAAACCGGCTCGTCCCAGCCGCCAGCCGCCAGCCGGATGCCGCCCCGAAACGCCTCTCCCAAATACCTTCCCTGGAATGCCTCCCCTGGCCGCACCGTGCAGGAAGGCTCGTTCCGGCAACCGGCACATGCTGGGGCAACCAGCTGCACTTTTTGAGAGTGGAACATGTCGGCGGATAGCCTCCCCTAGGCGGCGATCCCGACACGGGGGAAAATAGGCGTAAGGTATTGAGCCACGAGGTGAGGGTGCTCGTGGCGTAAAGTCATTAATTTAATAGAAATTGCAACCATTTGCTCGCTGCGAGAAACATTCTTGGTTCGACGGATGAATCGACCGAGATAGTGTCTTGTATTGCTATTATGCTGCTCAATAGGATATGTATTTTCTTTCCCTATAACATATCTCTCATTGTTGGCTTTAAGTACAGTTTCAAAAGTTGTCCAGTTATCAATATAGTATGTTGAATTTGCTCTATTTTTATTTCTTTTATAAATAGTTAAAAAAGTTTTCTCGTCTCTATTCCCTAATATAAAATCTACAAGCTTATTATTTATACTATCATATAGTTTTATAATCAATAATTTATTTTCTTTTCTTTCTAAGAAATGCCACATTTCATCATATACTAAATATCTTTTTTGGGGAGGTTCATCGTCTTCTTTAGACATTTCATAGGCTTCTTTTACCTCTGGAAGTTCTTTGTCAATGGCTTTCAACCATCTTGCAACTGTTGTATGAGAAAGATTAACGCTCCTTGCAACTCCACGGATTGATTTCCCGTCGGTATATTCTTGGAAGAGAACACACAGACGTTGATCTTTTCTTTGAGCATATCTCCTATCTCCTTCTACAAAACCTTTATTGCATTTTCTACACTTATAACGCTGTGTTCTCCCTCCGATTTTGTTAGTACGAAATCCATCCTTTACTACTAATGTAGAAGAACAGTACTTACAGCAAATTTGTGAGCTTGTATTAGTAGTCATTATGGTTTTCTTCCTGAGTAATTGATAGTGAGGGGATACCTGACAATACCCTATCTCCTCTACTCGTACTACCCTCTTTCCCTGGCCGTTGGGGGGAGGCTATCCCCCGAAATGTTCCACTCTCCACTTTTTTTGCAAAATCCTTGCACAGACGATACATGGAGTCCTCGTCATGGCAAAGAAATCGACCAGAATGAACACCGCCCAGGCGGCCGCACGCAGGAGAAAGGCCCGTCTGAAGAAAAGGGAAGCCTTCGTCAGGCGAAACCCATTCGCAAACGACGAAGCAGAGCTCGAAACAGCCTTCAGGAAGGGACAGCCCAATGCCGACTGGACCCTTGCCCAGGCGGAAATCTCGCCCTATGAGGGCCTGCCGCAGCTTGGCGAAGACGAGCACCGGGCGCCCCTGCACACAGGCATTCCCGATGCCGATCTGACCGTGCGCCTCTGGGAAGAAGCGCACGGGGAGAGCTCCGAAGGCCAGGCCTACCTTACGCTTGCGACCCTGAGGGACCAAGATCCCGAGGCCTTTGCCCAGGGGGTGTGCGCGGGCCTTGCCCGCGGCTCTGCCGCGGCGATCTGCCACTATGGCATGACGCGCTGCTCTTCGCCTGCAGCCATGACACCCGGAGTGCGTGCCATGGACGAGGCCTTTCAAAAGAGTCCGGCCTTTGCGGAGCACAGGTGCGGGACCGAGGTCGAGACCTGCAGCTTTGTCCTGCGCAGAGACGAGATGCGCCTGCAGTCCATGTCCGGCGCTTCCGATCCGGACAGCACCCGCTCCCGCAACCAGACCATTCAGGCCAGAAGCCTTGGCCTGACCGCCCTGAAGCTCGCCTGCCAGCTGGACTTTCCGGCGGCCTTTGCGGCCTATGCCTGGAACTGGACCTCTTTCCAGGCCGTCATGAAGCTGCGCGAGGACAAAAAGACCCTCACAAGCGAACAGCTCTTCTGGCTGCTCAGGGGGTCGAACCTGGACATCGAGGCCTGCACGCTGCTGCTCGGCTTTGAGCTGCGCAAAGGACGCTTCCTCCCCCTCTCTGCCGAAGAGGAAGAGGCGATTTTGACAAGGCTTCTAACGATTGCCGGCCAGGGGAACTGGCTGGCCCTGCACGAACTTCTGCTCATCCTCATGCAGCGCCCTGGCTTTCTCAATCTCCCCCTGACAGGCGAGGCCCTGGGGCTTCTGACTGATTGTGCCGAACGGGAGCCTTCCTCGGCAGCAGGCGCCTTCCTGCTCTGGAGCCGGTACTTTGGCTACTTTGCAAAGGCTGCGCCCGAACAGGCCCTTGCCGAGGCACAACAGCTTGTGAACGCTGCCGACTCCCAGGCGGCCTCTTCCCAAAAGCCCGCTTCACCGATCGCTTCTCCTGACGGCCTGCCCCTCCTGCGCTGCCTTCTTGCCCTGCACAAGCTCATGCATGGCAACAAACGGCAGGCCCTCCAGGAACTCAGGCGCCTTGAGAAGGACAACCTGGAACCCGTTGCCGCAAGACTTCTGGCAGCCCTGCCCCATGCAGACCTGAACGGCACGGAGACGCTATCTGCCCTGAAAGGGGCCTTCGGCGGACAGGCTGACAGCGCTGCTTCCCGGGAGTCGTTTCTTGCCGATCTCTTCCAGGACTCCCGTGCGCGTCAGGAGGACAGCCTGGAGGAACCGGATGACGAAAGGCTGCACAGGAGTCTTGCCCTGAGCTCGCTCTGCCCGAGGCTCCTTGCGGACTACCTCTGGCAGGGCCTTGTCTGCACGAAGGACACAAACGGGCAGGACGACTGGTTCAGGGCCATGGCAACGTACCTGCCTCCGATCGGGGGCCAGAGCCCCTTCCTGGAAGGCCTTTTGTACCTGCACGGCTATGAGGGCGAACCGAGTCTCCACATGGCCCTGAGGTCCCTGTCCATGGCTGCGGCCCAGCACTTTGTGCCGGCCCTGGATCTGCTTGCCGACATCACCGGTCGCGGCCTCCGGGGCTGTACGCCCGGGGTGTGCGAGGCCCTGGACGACGAGGACTGGGTCGAGGAAGGCTGCAGGCACCTGGCCCCCAGGGCCCTGGCCGTGTACGGCCTGCTGCACGGGCATAAGGATCCGGAGGCGACACTGCCGCTTCCCGGCCGCTCGGGCTCGTTCACCCTGCGGGAGCTTCTGGAATGGTGCGGCCGCCAGGACGCAGACTGCCTGTGTCAGGCCTGCCATGCGCTCTTCCTCCTGGAAGAGCGCATGAAGGAGGGCATCGCCCTTGAGCAGGATCCGGAAGGCGAAGAGAAGGCCCGGCAGGACGAGGATCTGACCAGGAGAACAGGAGAGGCCGGTCGCAGGCTCTTTGCCGCCCTGGCTCTGGCCCAGATCATGGCCGATGCCGGCACCTTCCTCCATGCGGGCCAGGAACTTTTGCGCCTGAACGAAGAAGACAGGGCGAGCGCCGCAAAGGATCCCTGGGTGCTCCAGCATGCCGCGTCCATCTGTCTGGACAGGCTCCGCGAGAGCGAAAGAACGACGGAGGCAGAGAGCGCGGCCCTGCCGGCGACAGAGGATGACTGCTTCCTTGTCGCGGTCTTCTGTCTGGATCGGGCCGCCTTCTTTGGCGAACCAAAGGCGCAGACGATCCTCAAAAGCCTGGATAAAAAGGCCGTCACCCTGGCCTTGCAGGATGTCAGGGCCCTGAACCTGACAGCACCTCTCAAAAACCTCGTCTGCCTCACCAACTGCGTGCTTGTCTGACGTCTGCCCACGCCCACGCAACCCAGTGCAGTTCAAGGCAACTCAATGCCCTTCCGATACAGGAGCTCCATTTCATGAAAAAGAACTCGAACAGGAACGCCGCCCGCAAGGCAAAGGCAGCCCTCAAACGCAAGGAACGTCGCAGGAAGAAGGCCGCTGCCGGCAGGAACGAGGCCTGCCCCCCGATCTACGATGGCCTGCCCGATACGCTGACGACAGTGCGCGACTGGGAAAGGGAGCACGGCAAAAGTCCCGAAAGCCAGGACTACCTGGACCTGGCCATGCTCAGGGAGACAAACCGGGAGGGCTTTGCCGCCAGGCTGTGCGATGGCCTCAAAAAAGGCTCTGCTGCCGCCCTCTGCCTCTACGGCATGGAGCGCTGCCAGGCCTCAAAGGCCGACACGCCGGACGTCCGCCGCATGGACAA
This sequence comes from Candidatus Desulfovibrio intestinipullorum, assembly GCA_019113165.1. Classification (GTDB taxonomy): domain Bacteria; phylum Desulfobacterota; class Desulfovibrionia; order Desulfovibrionales; family Desulfovibrionaceae; genus Desulfovibrio; species Desulfovibrio intestinipullorum. Next base: position 398 of record DXHV01000072.1, on the reverse strand, counting down.
GGCCTTTGAGGAGAGCCCCGTCTTTGCGGCCCGTCAGGCGCGCTATGAGCACTACAGGGAAGCCAGCCGCAAGGGCACGAACATGATGCGCTTCACCACCGGCGAGCCAACCCTGGCTCATCTGGACGGATCGGAAAGGGACATCCGGGGCCGGGCCCTTGGCCTGACCGCCCTGGAGGCCGCCTGCGAGCTGGGCTTTCCTGCCGCCTTCATCGAGTTTTTCGAGAAGGTCCCCTACCTTGCCTCCCTGGGGCAGTACGAGTGGCTCTTGAAGCTCCCCCGTCTTACGACGGGGGATTCTCTCCCAGAACGAGAAAATGGCTTTCTGCAGAACCTTTCGGCCAGCAGCTGTCACCATCTCGGATCCTTGTACTTTCTGTGGGCTTGAGGTGGAGCAA
>DXHV01000071.1 GCA_019113165.1 Candidatus Desulfovibrio intestinipullorum | reverse complement strand
TGGTGGAAGACCTGCTTAAAACAAAAATTCCTCAAGAGAAGGTCTCCTGAGGAAAAATTGTAACCCAATTTTTGTAACCCAAAAACTGAGCTGCTGTAGCCTATTGAAATTTTTGGCGTCCCCAGGCGGATTTGAACCGCCGTTGACGGCGTGAAAGGCCGGTGTCCTGGGCCGACTAGACGATGGGGACATTGTGTGGCTGGGTTACAAGGACTCGAACCTTGATTATCGGAGCCAGAATCCGACGTCCTGCCAATTGAACGATAACCCAGTGCTCAACGCAGAAAGAGTTATTAAGCTAAGAGCCTGCGGCTGTCAATAACTTTTTTGCGAAAAGTTTGTGCCGGGCACATGGCGTACCCGGCACACATATGCTAAGTATTTGTACTTGTTTCTTTCTCTATGGAACAGAACAAGTTCATTTTTTTTCTTCTAGGCCCAGAGGACCAGGTTGGTGTCGAAGTCGCTGCAGAGATTGGCTGCTGTGGGCAGGATGCGGACGCCATAGGCCTGATGGCCGCTGTGCCTCGTCACGTAGTCGCAGGAGAAGACCAGGCTGTGATCGGAGGTGGTCCGCTCGTATTCCATGCGGGTCACATCGGGCTTTTCCGTCAGCTCGCTACCGTTGAAGGGACCCACGACAAACTGCACGAGCAGCTCGTCCTGCTTCATCTTGCCGGGATCCAGGCTGACCGTCACGCGTATGGGCTGGCCGGCCATGCAGGTGTCGCTGTCCATGCCGTCAATGCGCAGAAGCCCCACGTGCACGCTGTCAAAGCGGGCGGCAATGTCCTTCTTCCATTCCACGATGCGCTTCACGGCCTCGAAATCCTGGGAGAACATCTGATTCTGGCGTTCGGCCGTGGGCATGTAGTAGTCGCGCAGGTAGTCGCGGACCATGCGGTGCGAGCTGTAGGCCGGAATCAGGGTGCGCATGGACTCTTTCATGGTCTTCACCCAGCGGGTAGGAATGGCATCCTGGTTGCGGAAGTAGTACAGGGGCACGATCTGCTCTTCAAGCAGGTTGTACAGGGCTTCGGCGTCCGAGTAGTCGTTCTGGGACTCCTGGGACATGGCCTTGACCACCGGTCCGATGGTCCAGCCGTTGGATCCGTTGTAGCCCTCGCACCACCAGCCGTCGGAAATGCTCAGATTGAGCACGCCGTTGACCGTGACCTTCTGGCCTGAGGTGCCGGAGGCCTCGTAGGGCCTGCGTGGCGTGTTGAGCCACACGTCGCAGCCCTGCACCATGAGGCGGGAGATGGCCAGGGAGTAGTCTTCCAGGAAGAAGATGCGGCCGAGGAAGCGCTTGTCCGTGCAGAAGCGGATGATCTCCTGCATGATGTCAATGCCCTGGCTGTCTGCGGGATGGGCCTTGCCGGAGAAGAGCAGCACGACGGGGTGCTTGGCATCCGAGAGAATGCTCTCCAGACGGGAGAGGTCCGCAAAGAGCAGGTTGGCTCTCTTGTAGGGCGCAAAGCGGCGGGCAAAGCCGATGAGCAGAATGTCCGTGGAGAGCATGTCCAGGGCGGTCCTGATGTCCTTGCGGTCCACGCCGAGCTTGCGGTAGAGCGGCGGAATGGCCACGCGCAGGTGCTCGATAAGGGCCGTCTTCTGCAGGTTGTGGACGCGCCAGATGTGCTTGTCCGGGATGGAGTCGAACTTGAACCAGGTCTGGGCGCCGGGTTCGAGATCCACCCAGTTCTTGCCCAGGGCGCGCTTCAGAAGCTCGGACATTTCCAGGCCGGCATAGGAGGCCATGTGCACGCCGTTGGTGACGTAGCCGATGGGCACTTCCGGCACAGGAATGCCCTGCCACAGGAACTGCCACATGTGACGGGACACATCGCCGTGCACCATGCTCACGCCGTTGGCCTTGTAGGAGTTGCGCAGGGCCAGAATGGTCATTTCGTAGGGCGCGTTGGTGCCGCGATCCCTCTGGCCCGTGGCCAGGAAGTCGGCCTTGCTCAGTCCGAAGCTCGCCGCATAGTGCGAGAAGTACTTCATCATGAGGTCGGCGCTGAAACGCTCGTTGCCGGCGTCCACGGGGGTGTGGGTCGTGAAGACGCAGCCTGCGCGCACGATTTCCCTGGCTTCGTCGAAGCTCAGCCTGGTCTCGTTCATGAGGTCGCGGATGCGGCGCAGGATGAGGAAGGCAGAGTGGCCTTCGTTCATGTGGTAGACGGACGGCGTGATGCCCAGCTTCCTGAGGAGCACGGCGCCGCCGACGCCGAGCAGGAATTCCTGGCGGATGCGGAAGTCGCGGTCTGCCACATAGAGGTGATCCGTGACCTTGCGGTCATCGGGGGTGTTCTTGGCGACATTGGAGTCCAGCAGGTACAGGGAGATGGTCCCCACCTTCACGCGCCAGACCCTGGCAAAGAGACGGCGCTCGGGCAGCTGCAGGCTGATTTCCAGGGGCTCGTCCGAAGCCGTGCGCACCAGTTCCATGGGCAGATCGATGGGATCGTTTTCCACGTAGCAGGCAATCTGACGGCCGTCCTTGTCAATCTGCTGCTTGAAGTAGCCGTAGCGGTAGTAGAGGCCCACGGCCACCAGGGGAATGTTGAGATCGCTGGCGCTCTTGAGATGGTCGCCGGAGAGCACGCCCAGGCCGCCGGAGTAGATGGGCAGGGATTCGTGCAGGCCGTATTCCGTGGAGAAATAGGCTATGGGATGGGTGGTGCTCACCTCGCCCTGGTCCGGGCAGGGCCTGGACATGTACTGATCGAAGGCTGCCATGGTCTCTTCGTAGAGGGACATGTAGCCCGTGTCCAGAAGCACCTCGTTGAGCACTGCCGCCGTGGCGCCTTCCAGGCACTTGATGGGATTGTGGCCGCTCTTCGTCCAGACATCGGGCGCCAGGCGGCTGAACAGATCCCAGCAGGAGGGATTCCAGCACCACCAGATGTTGTTGGCCAGTTCCCTGAGCCTGGCTATCTGCTTGGGCAGGGAGGAGTAGGCAATGAAGGGACGCAGGGAAGGTGTGGTGGAGGCAGAGCCGGAGAAGAAGGCCGTGGTGTGATCGGAGATGCTGGCCTTGATTTCGAGGCCTGCGTCAAGAGCCTTGGAAATGGCCATGTTGTAGGCCTTGATGTAGTAGGTGAAGAACTCGGACCAGTCGCATTTGGTGGCTGTCTTGCGGGCGGCCTTGCGCAGGTGCTGCACGCTCGTTTCGGACATGGAGGTGTAGTCCGCCATGTACTTCTTCAGGGCTGCAATGACATCCTCGGTGCGCTGCTGGCGGCGGGGAATGATGCCCACGCCGGCCCGTTCGGCACCGCCCTTGCAGTTGGTGCGCACCCACAGGCCGAAGCCCGAGAGGTCGGTGGTAATGGTGGGCACGCTGTAGGCAACGCTTTCTTCGGGCGTGTAGCCCCAGGGCTCGTACCAGGAGGGGAAGACACCGAGATCCACGCCGGTGAGCAGGTCGGCATAGGTGAGGTTGAAGAAGCCGTCGCTGCCGTTGAGGAGGGCAGGGTTGAAGACCACCTGCACGTGGTTGTCCGGATTGTTGTCTAGGCCCAGGCGCTTGCAGTTGGTGAGGATGGGGTCGGCAGAGGGATTGTGCACGTGGTGCGAGGTGAGCCAGTAGGCCCCGTCCGTGGGCGTCTTGGCCGGATCGCCGCTCACGGCATCGGCGTTGACGCCGGAATGGCCGCCCATGACGGCGCAGATGGCCAGCACATGGGTCTGGGAGTCGACCAGGGTCTTGTTGAGTTCGCCCAGGGCTTCCAGGAAGATGTCAATGCCCTTGTTGACGTATTCGTAGCGGCCGGAAATGAGCACGATGCAGGTCTGTTCCGGCAGCTCGCGGCGCAGCAGCCCGGAGCAGGACTTGAGGATGCTCTTGCGCATGAGGGCAGGCTTGAGGCGATCCGTGCTGTAATCGGGGATGACGCGCAGATCCAGGCCGTTGGGGGTGATGATGTCGGGCTGGCGGCCGAGCACAATGCTGGCCTCGTCGCCGGTGAGCTCGCTCACCGTGGTAAAGCAGTCCGCTTCCCTGGCAGAAGCGGTTTCCATGGAACACTTGGCGGTAATGCCCAGGGCAGCCGCTTCCTGGCGGGGATTGATGGGCTTGTCCATGGTGTTGCCATAGAGATCCCTGCCGTGGCCGCACATGGACCGGCCCAGCATGGTCGCATGAGTGGTGAAGACCGTGCCAATGGTGGGGCAGTAGCGCTTGAGGAAGAGCAGGCCGGCGCCGCACATCCATTCGTGGAAATGGGCCACGGCCGGAGCGCCCACAGGCTCCACGAAGTGCTGATAGATGGTCTTGATCACTTCGCCGCAGGCCGTGGCGAACATGACCGGTTCCACATAGTCCCAGCCGCCGGACATGGAGTCCACGTTGTAGGCTTTCCAGTACTCGAAAAGAAGCTGATTCTGATTGTAGCGATTGCGGAAATCCACAAGAATGACCTTGGGATTGCCGGGGATCAGCCAGTGACCGAGGCGGCAGTGGAGGTTGTGCGACTCCAGCGTCTTGCGTATGGGCTCGAAGGCCGGACCCCGGTCTTCCTCGAATTCGGCATTGTTGCCGAAGTCGGGACCGAGCAGCCAGTAGTTCTCACCGAAATTGTCCACAGCCTGCAGGGCCTTGCTGCTGACAACGGCGTAGATGCCGCCCACCTTGTTGCAGACTTCCCATGAGGTTTCAAAGACCGTGATATTACCGTAATCCATAGAGGCTCCTTAAGTTGTAGCGGAGAGGAAAAAAGCACGTGAAAAAATTCGGCAAACGTCGTTCAATTTTTGTACTTGTTCAGATTTTTCAGGCTCTTGTCATTAAGAAGGCCGGGCCGGCTCCCGGAAAAGCCCAGACAGGCACTCGGCCTGTCTGGAAGACTCGGGGGTCTGTTCGGGAACATTCTGTCGTTACATGCTACATTCATTGCATATTTTGCAGGGGAAGGCCCGGAGAGTCAAGGACAGCAGAAGGCTCGCCTTTGAGCGTAGTAGACAGGAGGGCCTGAGCGTCTGTCGGAACTATTGCTTTTGGATGAAGTTTTCCCCAAAGCGGCAGACAGGCCTGCCGTTCCCTTGCGCCCTGTCCCCTGGCCCCTGACCCTCCTCGCGGACGCGACCCGCGTTTCCGGAAGAAGAGGAGAAGAAAACAAGGAAGCCCGAAAAGCGGGTTCTTTTCGGGCTTGAGCAGGGAATGCGTGAGGCATCAGTTGCCGCTTATGGGCGTTGCAGCACCTTCATACCGTGGTGTGGTCACCTCCGGGCTGAAGGCTGCGGCTGCGCGTTCGGCATCGCTCTTCTTTGCCTTGGGACGCCTGACCTTCTTCTTTTCCTCCAGCTTGTGACGCACGGAGAGCTCAAGGTCCGCCAGGGCGTTCATGTAGAAGATGTAGGCATCATAGGGCGTCTCGTAGGGCGAGAAGTACTTGTGCACATCGCCGTCCGAGAAGAACTTGGTGCACATGTAGTAGAAGTGGTCCGAGGTCGTGAAGCGGCGCCAGGTACGCAGAAGGTCGGGATCCTCGGTCTTCTTGACATCCTCTTCCAGGGCAGCCACGGCACCCAGGGCATCGTCCTGCAGGTCATTGCCGCGCCAGGCCGAAAGATCGCGTTCGGCGTCGGCCCAGGAAATGAAGTTGGGGATGTCCAGGCGCGCCATGGGCGAGCAGTTGGCAGCCACCTGCGAGGGCGTGGCAAAGGTGAAGTCCGGATTGGCCAGCACAAGGCCGGGCAGGGCTTCCATGAACTCGAAGATGCCCGTGGAGGCCCACTGATGCTCGCCAAAGGTCTCGTAGTCCATGAAGAGGTTGATGGTCTCTCCCTGACCGTTGAGGGAGTGCAGCCAGCTCACGTACTTTTCGGCCGTGAGCGGATACTCTTCCCAGCCCTGGTTGGAGAAGCGGAAGGCAATGTCGTCGGAGAGGCGGTAGTTCTTCAGAAGCAGGCGGATGCGGCGGCAGTTGCCGGGCTGATACACGAAGTTCGGGCTGCGCCAGTTGATGACCTGGTCGGCGCCTTCGGTGAGGATGGCCTGGTAGCCCATCTGTTCGGCCATCTGGGCAATGTCGTTGTTGTAGATGAGCTCGGTGTTGCGGAAGGCCGTGGGACGCACATGGAAGTACGTCTTCACGAGCTCGTCGTGCAGGGCAATCTGTTCCATCCATTCCCTGGGCGAGAAGAGGAAGGAGACGGAGTGGGCATAGGTTTCGGCCAGGATTTCCACGCAGCCCGTGTCCACAAGCTCCTGGAAGCTTTTGAGCACTTCGGGAGCGTACTGCACCATCTGTTCGATAAAGACGCCGGACAGGGAGAAGCTGACCCTGAAGTTGCCCTTGTGCTGATTGATCAGTTTCAGCAGGAGGCTGTTCATGGGCAGATAGCACTTGTCCGCAACCTTCAGCATGATGGACTTGTTGGCTTCATCATCCTCGTACATGTGGTTGTGTCCAATGTCGAAGAATGAATAGTGCCGCAGCCTGTAGGGTTGATGAACCTGAAAGTAGAAACAGACGGAAGGCATATCAGTTCCCCCTTGCGAGATCGGCGTAGATGCGGTTCAGCTTGATGGCAGCATTGTCCCAGCGAATGGATTTGAGCTCTTCCTGGCAGTTCTTGACCATGAACTGGCCCAGTGCAGGATAGGCAAGCACTGCGCAGATGCGGTCTGCCATTTTGCGGACATCCCAGAAATCGACCTTGAGGGCATTGGTCACGACTTCGGAAACGCCGGACTGCTTGCTCATAAGGACGGGAACATCATACACCATGGCTTCCAGAGGCGCTATACCAAAGGGCTCGGAAACGCTGGGCATGACATAGAGATCGCTTGCTGCGTACATGCGTTCCACTTCGTCGCCCTTGAGGAAGCCGGTAAAGGTAAAGCGCCGCCCGATGCGGTACTTGGCCACCCTGGAGACCATGGAGAGGAGCATGTCGCCTGCGCCGGCCATGACAAAGCGGACGTTGGGCATGGTCTGCAGGACCAGGCGGGCCGCTTCCACAAAGTAGTCGGGGCCCTTCTGGAAGGTGACGCGGCCCATGAAGAGGACCTGTTTTTCTCCCTTGGGATTGGCCGTGTGATAGATGTGTCTGGCCTCCTTGCGGGACACGGCATTGTGCACCACTTCAATCTTGCTCTCGGGCACGTTGTAGACGCGCATGATGAGGTTTTTCGTGAAGTGGCTCACAGCCACGACCTTGTCGGCGGCATGCATGCCCTCCCACTCGATGTGGGCAATGGCAGAGTTCATGTTGGTGCCGCTGCGGTCGGCTTCAGTGGCGTGCACGTGGCAGACCAGGGGCTTGCCGCTGATCTTCTTGGCGAGAATGCCTGCCGGATAGGCCATCCAGTCGTGGGCATGGATCACGTCAAAGCTGTTGCGGGCCGCAATGGACTGTGCGGCCAGGGAGTACTTGTAGACCTCGCTCATGAGGTCCTTGCCGTAGCCGCCGTGCAGCTGCACGGACATCTCCTCGTGCACGGTCTCGGTGCTTGCATGCTCACGGACGCTCTGCTGCCTGACGTATTCGGCATAGGCCTTTTCGTAGTATTCAGGGGTCGCGTAGGCAGACAGCATGGAGTCAACGACTTCCATGCGGAGATTTTCTTTCCAGTAGGTATTGGTCTCCCGATAGATATGCTGCAAATCCTTGTGCGCATAGGGGATTGGCGTACCAGAGGCGCTGCACATGGTCAGTCCCTGTGCACTGTTCTGCCCCTTGTCGCTGCTCAGTCTGGGCAGGACAAAGAGCACTTCTGTCCCTCTCGACGTCAGGGCGCGTACAATACCTTCGCAGGCTGAGCCCAGTCCGCCGCTGATGTGCGGGGGAAATTCCCAGCCAAACATGAGAACGCGCATCTGTTGTTCCTCCAAAAAAACAAAATAAAATCAATACTATATAAAAAAATCGCGAAAGTGGCTTTTCTTGAAAATGAAAACGGTCTCAAAAGGCTCTCTGGGGCCGTCGTGATCCTCGGACGTTCGCGGCCTTGCCTGAAAGTCGGCATACAGTTTCCGCAAGCTTCGCCCGATCAGGCAGATCGGGTCAGGCCGGCCCTGTTTGCGGAACGGAGAAAGTGGTGGTGCTGGTGGAGGCCCGCAAGGAATTTTTTTCAAGCGCCTTGTTTTGCGGACCCTGGACCCCGGTGGGACAGGGCCCGCAGAGTGCGCCTAGCTGAAAGAAGGCAGCGTCTTTTCCCAGTTCTCGTAGGTCTCGCGGTCTGCGGCGCGCAGGGCAAGGAGCATGCGGTAGACTTCGGCTTCGCTCCAGGCCTGGGCCGTGGTGCCGTCGGGCGCATAGGGCGCCGTGGCAGAGAAGATTTCGGACATGTGGCCAACCCCTGCCTCGCGCAGATGGGTGGTCACCAGGGGCGTGATGGTTTCGAGCAGCTGCTTCACGGCCCTGGACGGCTTGCGGCGGGACTTTTCCTTCTCGCCGTTCTCGTCCACCTGCTCGGCCTTGAGCAGGGCATCGGTGTAGGGACCGAGGAGCCAGGGCCAGACGGTGCCCTGATGGTAGGCGCCGTCGCGCTGGGCAGGACCGCCGGCATAGACGGGGCAGAAGGCCGGATCGTCGGGCGAGAGGGTGCGCAGGCCGAAGGGCGTGAGCAGCTTTTTGCCCACCAGGTCGACAATGGCCTTCCAGGAGCTCTTGGGCGCAATGGGCTCGGGCATGGAGACGGCCAGCAGCTGATTGGGACGCAGGCTTGTGTCCGGCACGCCGTCTTCGGGGGCACGCCACACATCGCAGAGGCTGCCGTCGGGCAGGGTGAAGTGGGCGGCAAAGGCGGCGCGCAGGGCCTTGAGTTCCCTGCTTGTGCACGGGTCGGGATCCTCGCGCTTCTTGGCCAGGCTGTGGGCAAAGGCCAGGGTATTGTACCAGAGGGCCTGAATTTCCACGGGGAAGCCGTTGCGCGGTGTCACGGGCCTGCCGTTGACCTGGGCATCCATCCAGGTGAGCTGGGTGCTGGGCGTGCCCACTTCCAGCAGGCCGGAGGTGGCCACGCGGGTGAAGGGCACGCGGCCCGCCCTGTAGGCGGCGATGATGCTGTAGAGGGTCGGCGCGCACAGATCCAGGAATTCCTGGGTCCGTTCCGGATCCTTGCTCAGGACCTTGAGCATGAGCTGGCAGTCCCAGGCAAACCACAGGGAGGCGTCCACGCTGTTGAAGCCCCTGGGCTGGCCGTCGCCGTCAAAGGTATTGGGAATGAGGCCGTCGCAGGCATTGAGGGCTATGGTGCGCAGGATGGCCAGGCCCTCGTCCAGGCGTCCGGCCAGGAAGGTCGTGCCGGGCAGGGCAATGAGGGTGTCCCGGCCCCAGCTGCCAAACCATGGGTAGCCTGCCAGCAGCAGGGAACGGCCGCCGGGCGTCTTCATGAGAAAGTCTTCGGACTGGGCAGCCAGGAAGGAGCACAGGGGACCGGCATTCTTGGCCTTGCGCTTGCCGGTTTCCTGGGGCACGCTTCTGCGGGCCATTTCCGCATCCCACAGGGTGTGCAGGTCCTCGGGGATGCCGCTGGCGGCCATGCCGAACTGCTCGTCAAGGGAGGCGGAGAGAATGATGTCGTCGCCGGGCATGACGTGAATCTCGAACAGGCCGGGCGAGAAGAGGTCTTCCTGATAGTCGAAGCCGCGCTCGCGCTCCACGGGATATTCCACGGTGTTGATCCACTCGGGCGAGGGCAGGAAGTCGAAGAGACCTTCGCTCCTGATGTAGATGGGCGGCAGGGCATTGTAGGGCTGGATCTTGAAGCCGGCGCGGATGGGGAAGGTCTTGACGTGCAGATCCATGTTGGCATGGGTCAGGTCGTGATAGCGCCGGAAGGCCAGCAGGGGCGTGACGCGCAGCATGAGCTCGGAGCCGCTCAGAAGGGCGCCCTCGGACTCGCTGGTGGCTTCCACGGTGTAGCGGATGAGCACCGTGTGGGATCCGTGGACCAGGGCAATGCGCCTGGTTACGCGCAGGCCGGCCACCTCGTAGACAAAGGCGGGGCAGGGGCTGGCCTGCCAGGACTTGAGGTGGTTCTGGCCCTGGGGATAGACGCAGCCGGGATGATAGCGGCTGGACAGGGGAATGCTCTCGGTATCAATGCACAGCCAGTCTTCCACGGTGGAAAGGAGCACATGCCTGTCCATATGGGGAAGATTGGCAACAAGCAGGCCGTGGTAGCGGCGTGTGTTTGCACCGGTGGCAGTGCCCTGGGCATAGTCACCAAGACCATTTGTCTCAAGCCATTCGAGGCTGCTGCTGGGGGTAAGATCCAGATCAATTCCTGTGCCGGGACGCATGAAAGACTCCTCTTGTAAAGCCGTAACTGTGAACTGATGGTCGATGCTTCTGCAATGGTATATATAGGATATCTGTGGCCTTGTGCGCATCCTTGCTGATGCATGGGGGCTGCCCGCAAGGGGTTCCCCTGAGGATGGCATGAAGGCGCGGATGGTGTGAAGGCTGGGCGGAGGATTGGGGGAGGGCTTGTGCAGACATGCTGCCTGCAGGGGCCTGTGCACAGGAAGGCGTCAACAGAAGGAATCTGCACATCTTCTGCCGTCTGCTTCCTGGTCAGGCCGGGCTGCCTGACGACCCTGCGGACATTCCTGCGGAGTTGCATGGGGTTCTTCCAAAGGGCAGGCCACCCGGAAAAACAGCAACCGGAAAATATTGCGGACAATATCTTCCGGAAACGCTCCGGTGTGCCCCCGGGGAACGCGGCACTGGGAAATTCCGGGGATCCGGAGCAGTCCGGTCCGGCCGCGGAAAATCCCCGGCAACCCCTTCGGACACCCCCTCGGGAGACAGCGACTGGGCTGTGCTATAAAGCCCCGAGAACATACAGGGAATATGGGGAGAAGGCGACAACAGCTTTGTTACAGATTAACGACAAAGCGTGGAAGGAATACACTTGGACAAAAATAATGTAATACTTTAAAAAGTCAAGAAATGTTTTTGTACGGAAAGAAGTGGAGTACGTTCCTATGCATTCGACGGCGGGCTGTTTTTTTCATGAGCCTGCTTTTTCCGAAAATCTACGGAAGGGGACCGGATCGATTTTTGAAAAATGCGTTATGACGAGTCCATTTTTGCAGCAAGCATATCTACTGGTAAAATTTCAGTGTGCAGAAACACAATAAAGGTGGACAGAGACACCCTTGTCGCTCTCATGTTTCAATACTGTGGCGATGCTTTTTGCCATACTTGCCCAACCCTGTACAAGAAGGTCCCGCAGCGTGCCTCTGTCCACGGCAGCAAAATGCTGTCCTGCATGCAGTTGTCGTACATGTCTGAAAAAGACAGCCTGTCATGAGAAGGAGCGTCTTTTGACAGATATGCATCAGAATCTCTGTCACGGCCTGCACAAGGCCGCTTGTCAGGAATGAGACGAAGAGGGGCACGCTCCTTGGTGCAGGAGAACGGACAAAGACCAATACCTGTTCGGATTTTTGCGTATTTTTCATGGCAGGCCTGCGGGCAGATGCGAATCTTTGGACGTGCTCTTGCGTGGAAGAGGAAGGAGAAGTGGAAGGTGAGTGACAGGAAAAGGCACAGGAAAAAGAGAGTCAGGACCGGTCTTTTGGGAGAGAAGTGCCTCAATCTTCAAGTCCTCTTGACAAAAAGAGCGGAGAATGTCTAAAAGCCATCTGAAAAAATGAGCAGGTGACAGTCGCAGAGAACGCTGGCCCATATCCTTGCCACGGGCTGCAGACGTGTCGCCCAGACAGCAGAAGAAGGGCTTGTGCCCCTGTTTTCAGGCAGACCCGGGGCCAGATCTCCTGGCCGGTTTTTTGCGCAGACCTGCGGACATCTTCCCGGGCAAGGCCCCGGAATGCCTGTTCCGGAGGTCTGTGGAGACGTGTTCCCTGGCGAAAGCCCTTTGCTGCAGGGGCGCCTTTCGCAGAGCCTCCTTTCGCAGAGTCTCCTTTCGCAGAGTCTCCTCTTTCGAAAGCCCGAACGTCTCTTTTGCGGAAAGTCGTTCGCAGGGCATCAGGCACTGGCAAAAGCGTCCGGTCCTGTCTTGTCCCGACCGGTTCCCGGGCTTCTTCCAGGCCTCTTTCTGACCTCTTTCTGACCGCTTCTGCAGTCTTCGCCGATCGTTTCCCTTGTGCCAGAAGTGCGACAGACACTGCCGGGCCGGCAGCAGGACTGCATCCCTTGCCTGTCCGGTTTGCCTGGCTCGCCCGCTTCGTCGGTGCTCAGGAGCGGCGTATTGTCCGTACCCTGCGAACTGCCGGGACACAGTGTGCCCGATCCTGCCGGGGGATCGTTTCCACGCCCATTTTTCTGCCGTTTCCTCTGGCTTCTGCCAGTGCTGCACCATTCCCGCTGTGCAGAGCAGGCCTGAGCCGTATCTTTTAGGGAGGGGCGCTGTCTTCCTTGCGTTTTGGAAGGCACGACGCCGTTTTTTGATGAAGGGAAAACAGATTACCAAGCAAAAAGTGCCCAGCGGCCGCAAAAAGCAAATCTTCCTGATGATGGACGCGCTGCTCGTCCTGACCCAGGATGGCAACATGGTGCTCTACAATCAGCTCAAGCTCATGGATGCTCTGCCTGGCGGCGTCTACCACTATTCACAGCTGGCCACATTCCGAAACCAGCTCTCTTCCGATGACATCAGGTACTATTCCGGGAACAGCAATGCGGAGATGCTGCCGCAGATCCGCTTCGAGCTCACCAAGCAGGCCGTGGACGACCTGGATCTCAGGCTCTATCTGCGCCGCATGTGCGTGGACAAGACCTTTCTGGGCACGCCCACTGGTCTGGGCCTTGCCCAGATCGTGGCCATCTACCGGAATAATGAGGCCGAATTCAAGGAACTGTGCGGCGGTGACGCCAGAAACCTGCGCGGTGGCTGCCGCAGGCAGCATCTGCTCTTTTCCTCCCTGAGCATGGACTGGTTCCTGTCGCGCACCCCCTATCTGCAGGGCGTCATCTTTGCGGACCTGTGCGCCTCCTTCTTCTTTGACGGCGCCATCCATCCCCTGCTCCATCAGTTCTATGTCCTCTACGAACAGGGCCGCATTGCCGCTCCCTGGCTTGCCTCCGAGATTGTCTCCATGCTGCGCTACTGGCGCGGGGAAAAGGTGGTTCCCGAAGACTTCATGACCATGCCCGCCGGCAAGCGCAAGCCCGTGGTGACCGCAGCCCAGGCCTTTGCCCTGGGCAGCCAGTGCCTCTTCCGCAACGATGCCGAGGCCCTGACCTGGTGCAGCAAGGGGCTGAGCCTGCTCAAGAAGGAGCGGCAGATGCGCACCTCCGTGCACATTGGCCAGTATGCCGGCCTGTGCGTGGACCTGACCCGCTTCCTTTTTGGCGAGTACAAGGATCTTGAGCAGATGCGCGAGAACATCAGCACTATCACCTCAAGTTCCGTGGCCGGCTGCGACAGGTACATTGTAGGCATTCCGGGCTTTCTCTCCCTGGCCGCCCTGGACTGGCTCAGGCGCGGCGACAAGGAAGCCGCCCAGAAGACCTACGCAAGGATTCCCGACTACGCGGGCGCAGACAAGAACTTTCTCTCGGCTTTGCTTTTTTACCTGACCAGAATGCGCCTCAAGACCGGCTCCCATGACGATATAGCCCTCAGGGGCTGGTATCTGGCAGCCACAGGCTTTCCCAGGCTGCAGCGCTGTTTTGCAGACATGATCTATGCCCTGCCCGGGCTGGATGATCACGCAGCCTGGAGCAGGGACGGAGAGTACCAGGACCTTCTGGATCTTTCGCAGATCGTGGAGGAAATGCCGGAATGGCAGCTGCGCATCAATGCCCTGGAGAACCTGATCCAGGACAGTGTCAAGGCCACCAGGAAGAAGCGCTTTGTCTGGGTGGTGGACATGTCCGACAAGAGCGTGCAGCCCCAGGAACAGACCCTTGGTGTCCGCGGCTGGAGCAAGGGCCGGGATGTGTCCCTCAAGCGCCTCTACGAAAAAACGGGCGATCTGAGCGCCATGACCGAGGTGGACCGCAGGATTGCCGCAGGCATTGAGAACACCGGCTGGTGGAATACCTCCTATGAGCTCTCGCTGTACGACTGCTACGAGGCCCTGGCCGACTGCAACCAGGTCTATGAAATGCAGGACGAGGGCCTTGAGCCGCTCTCCTTCAAGGAGGGGACCCTCGAGTTCAGCCTGCGGGAGAAGAATCGCGACAATTACGTGCTCACCGTGGGCAACGAGGAAATCAAGCTCCCCGAGGGCGCGGGCAACAGTTCCGTCTACTTCCTGCGCAAGGGCAATGTCGTTACCTATTACAAGCTTTCGGAACGGGATCAGCAGGTCGTCAAGCTCATTGGCAAGGGCATGACCTTTCCCAAGACATCCCTTGGCCGCGTCATCAGCCTGACCCGCAACGGCCTGGACATTGACGTGAACACGCAAGGCATTGATGCCGAGACCGTGGAGCCCGTCAGTGCACCGGTCCTGCAGCTGGAGCAGACCAGCAGCGGCTTTGAGGCGCTCGTGGGCGTGCGGCCCTTTGGCAGGCCGGATACGCCCTTCTTCCAGGCAGGCGAGGGCGCAAGGGAACCCCTGGCCTCCGTTGTGCTGGATCCGGCTGCCGAAGAGCCCCAGAGCGCTGGCCAGAACAGGAAGAAGCTCACCAAGACCCTGCGCGTTGTGCGTGACTTCGAGGCCGAGGCCCGGGCTCAGACAGAACTCGCCAGGGCCTGTCCCACTCTGGAGACCAATCTTGAAGACAATCACTGGTCCACCAGCGATGTGGAGCAGGTGCTCTCCCTGCTGGAGGAACTGCCGCAGTCAGGACAAACCTACAGCGTGGAATGGCCCAAGGGCGGCCGGATCAAGCTGCGAGGCCGGGTGGATGCCGGCAAGATCAAGGCCAGGATCGGCTGGACAAGCAACGACTGGTTTGGCGTGAGCGGCGAAGTGGACCTGGACGACCATGAGAAGATCTCCCTCAATGCCCTTCTCTCCTCCCTGAAGGGCAGCCGCTTTGTCATGCTCAAGGATGGCGAGTACGTCGCCCTGACAGCGGACCTGCGCCGCAAGCTCTCCAGCCTCAAGCTGGTGGGCATGGAAAACAAGAAGGGCGAGTTCATGGTCAACTCCCTGGCCTCTGCCGCCGTGGAGCAGGCCCTGGAGGACGTGGAGCTGGAGAGCGACGTCAAGTGGCAGCATTCCACGGAGCGCATGCACAAGGCCTTTGCCACGACCCCGAAGGTGCCCAAGCTTCTGCACGCCGAACTGCGCGACTATCAGCGCGAGGGCTATGTGTGGATGCAGCGCCTGGCCATATGGGGCGTTGGCGCCTGTCTTGCCGACGACATGGGCCTTGGCAAGACCCTGCAGGCCATTGCCGTCATGCTCAACCAGGCCCAGAAGGGCCCCTGTCTTGTGGTGGCGCCCACGTCCGTGTGCGCCAACTGGGAACTGGAAATCAACCGCTTTGCGCCCTCCCTGAATGTGCGTCGTCTCGGGCATACCGGGCGCAGCGAGACCATTGCCGCCCTGGAGAGCAATGACGTGCTCATCGTGGGCTACGGCCTTCTGCCCAATGTGCAGGACGAGCTGGCCACCCGTACCTGGGCCATGGTGACCTTTGACGAGGCCCAGGCTCTCAAGAATGCGGCCACCAAGCGCGCCCGGGCCGGCAGCAAGCTGCAGGCGGACTTCCGCCTGGCTCTTACGGGCACGCCCATTGAAAACCGCATCGACGATCTGTGGAGCCTCTTCAACATCATCAACCCGGGCCTTCTGGGTTCCTGGGACACCTTCCTCTCCCGCTACGGCGCGGCCGCCACGCCCGGCTCCGGTGCCTCCAGGGCCCTGCGGGCCGTGGTGCGTCCCTTCCTTCTGCGACGCCTCAAGGCAAGCGTTCTGGACGAACTGCCCGAAAAGACCGAGCAGAACATCATTGTCGAACCCAATGCCAAGGAACTGGCCTTCTACGAGAGCCTGCGCCAGAAGGCCGTGGCCAAGATCCATGCCTCGGACAGCAGTGGCGGCACCAAGCGCTTCGAGATCCTGGCCGAGCTCACCAGGCTGCGCCGGGCCTGCTGCCATCCCGGCCTGGCCGACCCGGACATGCTGGCCCTGGAAAAGTACAGCACCAAGACCGAGACCTTCCTGGAAACCGTGTCCGACCTTATTGCCGGCGGCCACAAGGTGCTGGCCTTCAGCCAGTTCACAAGCTATCTGGCCCAGATCCGCGAGGCCCTGGAAGAGCACAAGATAAGCTACCAGTACCTGGACGGCTCCACCCCGGAAACGGAACGCCGCAACCGCGTGGCCGCCTTCCAGAAGGGCGAGGGCGATGTCTTCCTCCTCTCCCTCAAGGCCGGCGGCACAGGCCTCAACCTCACGGCCGCAGACTACGTCATCCATCTCGATCCATGGTGGAACCCTGCCGTGGAAGATCAGGCGTCGGACCGTGCCCACCGCATAGGCCAGAAGCGCCCTGTGACCATCTACCGCATGGTGCAGGCAGGCAGTGTGGAGGAAAAGATCCTCACCCTGCATGCCAGCAAGCGCGAGCTTGCGGCAGACTTCCTTGAAGGCACGGAAACAAGCGTGAAGTCCCTCACGGAAGAGGATCTGCTGCGCCTTCTGCAGTAAGCACGGGCTGGTCGCACGATTTCCTCAAGGGCACTGTTCTTCTGTACGGGCAGTGCCTTTTTCATGGCCCGCACGTCATCTGCCCCGGAGCACCATGCGCTTACTGTTGCGAGACAGGGACAGGAAGTGTGCAGGGCATGGGCACAGCGTGCACGACATTCACGACACGAAGGGGCGGCCGCTCGCCGGATTGTGACTGCGCCCTGGCCGTCTTCACCCCTTCTGTTCGCGGCACCAGTTTTTTCAGACGACTTTCACGGACCTCAATGATTGGTATCAGCGTATGGCCCTGTATTTTTCCCTTGCCGAAATGCGCCGCATCCTGCGCATAGGGCTGCCCGTCTTCATCGCGCAGCTCTCGCAGATAGGCATGAACTTTGTCGACACCATCATGGCCGGCCGCTACAGCGCCTCTGCCCTGGCAGGGGTGGCCGTGGCAGGCTCCATCTGGGCGCCTGTGACCCTCTTTGCCATCGGCTGCCTGCTGGCTCTGCCAGGCATGAGTGCCCAGCTTGTGGGCGCCAGAAAGCCCGAGCGTGCAGCCTATCTGCTGCGCCAGGGCATCCTGCTGACCCTGCTGCTCAGCACCGTCATCATAGCGCTCCTCTACACCCTGTCCCATCATCTGGACCTCTTTGGCCTGGACAGCGAGATGGAGCCCGTGGCTGCCGGCTATCTGCGCGCCCTCCTGCCCGGCCTGCCGGGCTTCCTGCTCTTCATCAACGTGCGATCCTTCCTGGAGGGCTTTGGCCGGACCAGGCCCGCCATGGTCATTGGCCTCATCTGCCTGCTCATCAACATTCCCTGCAACTACGTCTTCATCTACGGACATCTGGGCATGCCGGAACTGGGCGGCGTGGGCTGCGGCGTGGCCACCAGCATCTGCTACTGGTGCATGTTCCTCTCCATGTTCTTCTTCATGCACAGGGACAGGACGCTGCGCAGGTACGGCTTCCTTGGCAGGGATCGCGTGCCCCTGCCGCCCTTCAGGCCGGACTTCGGACTCATTGGCAGCATCTTCAGAATTGGCCTGCCCAATGCCGTGGCCCTGTGCATAGAGTGCTCGCTCTTTGCCCTCACGGCCCTGCTGCTGGCGCCACTGGGCACCACCGTGGTGGCTGGTCATCAGATCACCATCAACTATTCGAGCATTGTCTTTGCCGTGCCCCTGGCCATCGGCATGACGGCAACCATCCGCGTGGGCCAGAACCTGGGCGCCGGCAAGCAGCTGCAGGCCAGGATTTCGGCCCATACGGCCCTGACCCTTGGCGTGATCATTGCCCTGTTCAGCATGACGGCAACCATTTCCCTGCGCGAGCACATAGCGGCTCTCTACAATGACGACCCGCAAGTCCTGGCCCTGGCCTCCTCGCTCATGTTTTTGTGCGGCATCTACCAGGTGGTGGACACCCTGCAGAACATAAGCTGCGGCGTGCTGCGCGGCTACAATGACACCCGCATCATCTCCCTGGTGTGCCTGGTCTCCTACGGCTTCATAGGTCTTGGCGGCGGCTACCTCCTGGGCCGCACGGATGTGCTTGTGCCGGCCCTTGGTGCTGCTGGCTTCTGGTACGGCTACATCATCTCGCTTTCCGTCTGTGCCGTCTGCTACATGGCCAGAGTCCACTATCTGCACGGCCTGGACATGGACACTGTGCGCGAACGACTTGCCAAATAGCTGCCAGGCAAGGGATGCGCAGACAAGAGCTTCCACACACAAGCCGGGGCATGTGCTGCCAGTCCCGGGACTGACACATGACAAAAAGGGCGTCCTGTTCTCTTCTCATGGAACAGGACGCCCTTTTCAGTGCAACAACACCTGGAAATTTTCTTCGTTGTAGAGGGCAAAGCCCTCCCTGCGCAGCATGGCGGCAAAGAGGCCGTCCCCCTGGCGCAGCGTGTGGGAAAAGGTTCCGTCGTAGACGGCGCCGGCACCGCAGGACGGGGAGCGGGCCTTGAGCACGGCCACACGCAGTCCCTGCTGCAGGGCCTGCCTGAGGGCCAGTCGGGCGCCCTTCACAAACTGTGGCGTGCAGTCCGTGCCGTCTCTGCTGATGACCCGCTGTCCCCTGATTTCACAGGGTGTGCGCGGGATGGGCAGTCCGCCCAGCACTTCGGGGCAGACAGTCAGGCAGAGCCCCTGTTCATGGAGTCGTGCCAGTTCGGGCACGGTATTGCTCTGACCGTCGTAGCGGCAGGGGCAGCCGGTGAGGCAGGCACTGACCACGAGAAGCGGTCTCTGCTGCCCGGACTGCAGCCGGCTACTCATTGCCGGCCGGTTCGCCGCCCTGCTTCCAGGCTCCGATAAGAGGCAGATGGGCGTCTTCGGAGACCAGGGCAGCTTCCCACATTTCCTGATAGTACATGCTGGTTCCCGGATTCCAGGCAGTGGCTGCCAGACGGTCCCAGGCCACATGGATGGGCCAGTCCGTGTGCCTGCGCAGGACTTCCTCGAAGGAGGGGCCTTCTTCAATGGCATCGTGATACAGGCGCAGGGTCATATTGGGGCCTTTCAGAAAGCGGACATGATAACGGGGCATGGTTGTTCCTCTTGAACAGGACATTGGCATCCCGAAAGCTGACACGACGTAAATATCAATATATCAATATATCAGCATATTGATGTATTGGAATATCAGCATTTCAGAATGTATGAAAAAGTGGGCAATGTTCGCAGGTTCTGCCTGATTCTGGGATGGTTCCGCCCCCTGTCCGGGGCTTGACCGTCCTGACTGCAGTGTATGGTCGTCGATTCCGGCAGCGGCCTGCTGACAAAAGGCTCTTCCACAAGAATTGCGGAAGAGCCTTGTTCACAGCTCACAAAGGGGCCTGAAGCCCTCATGAGCGTACTGTCATTGTGCGACCTAGTGTTCGATCATGCGGCTCACGAAGAAGAGGACGATCAGCAGACCAACACCAAGGCCCCAGCTCCAGTGCACGAGCTTCATCTCGATGGGTTCGAGGGGCTCGTACTCCATGTTCTGAATTTCTTCATGGAACTTTGCTTCTTGAGTCTGTTCAGCCATAGTTGTCTCCTATAAAAGAACACTACATTCCGGCAGCGGCAGCAGCAGCCTGGATTTCAGGCGGATACATGCCGTGGAAGAAGAGGTAAGAGATGAACAGGCCGACCCAGATGATGAAGCCGAAGAGGCACACCACGTACACAATCGCCAGACGGCCAATGCCTTCTTCAAGGAGCTTCTTGAAGTTGGAGATGAGGCCGATGGAGAAGAAGGTCAGCAGGAAGAACAGGGTGCGCATGCCATTCAGAGAGCTGGAGATGGTCTTGGCAACCTTGTGGGTGTCGGCGTCGCCGATGCAGAGGAAGAGCATGATCAGGAAGGTGATCACGTAGCCGAGCACGAAGCGGGGGAATCTATCCCACACATCGCCCCAGGACATACGCTTGCCGGCCTTGGCGTCAGCATCAAAGTACTTGGTCCAGATGTAGGCCAGGACGAAGGCCCACACGCCGATGAACATATCAATGAACACCTTGACGGTGGTGGTCACCATGGTGATCCAGCCGGTTTCCCAGTTGGTACCCAGGGCGGCAGCCTTGGTCAGGATAAGGGATTCAGTGATAGCACCGGAAGCAATGGCGCCACCGTCGGACTTGACGGCGAGGCCCATCCAGCCACCGGCCACCATGGGTTCACCATGCAGGAAGGCGGAAGCCACGAAGGGCAGGAGCAGCATTTCGATGCAGGTGAAGACGACGACCAGGGAGGAGACCATGATCGGAACCACAGGCCGTGCGCGGATGGCACCGCCGGTGGCGATAGCGGCGGACACGCCGCAGATGGAAATACCGGAAGCGAGCGGAGCAGCCCATTCCTTGTTGAACTTGAAGTACTTGCGGGCGACGTAGTACACGACGGCCCAGTACAGCAGGTAGGCTTCAACAATGGCGCACAGGCCTCGGAAGATAACCACACCGGCGAAAGCGGCAGCGTCGGCAGCCTTCACGCCGAGTTCGCAGCCCAGGACGACGATGGCGATCTTCACGAAGAGCTCGGGACGGCAGGCGTCATGGAGCTTTTCAACGAAGCCGGGAACCAGGTTGCCGAGGATGATGCCCACGCACAGGGCGACGATGTAGCCTGCTTCAGTGGAGAGGCCGAGAGCCCACGGAATGCCCTGCTTGGCAATCTGGGTGGGGTTGGCGGCGATGTAGGCGTTGGCACCCACAACGTAGCAGGCAATGGCGATGAAGAAGATGATGGTGAAGGAAATGATGAACTTCACCACGTTGCCCTTCATCAGTTTGGTACCGAGGGACAGGCCCAGGGTCACAAGGATGTAGGTGGCAAGCAGAGCCTGCCAGCCTTCCATCATGCCTTTAGTGGCGGCTCTGAAGCAGTCCAGGGGGTTGTCCACCCACATGCCCATCTTCACGATCCAGCCAGTAAGGTCCATGCCAGCAAACTTGCACAGACCGAGCACGAAGAGGATGCCGCCCAGAAGGCATGCAACCTTATCTTCGTTGAACGTAGCGGTAGCGTGTTCGTTAGCCATTCGTACTCCTCACTCTTTCTGAGTGTTGTACATTCTGCACTGTTCCGAGCAGTGCATTGCCCTAAAATATGTTTCGACTACACTATGATTCCCGCTTTCCCAAAATCAGAGGATCATGCAGTCAAAAATGCTCGTCCCGTTCTGAGTCGAAATAACGTACTCCATTCGGGACAAGATAACGTTTAACTGCTTGTACCACAGAACACAATGGAGCACAAGCTGCAGGGACTTTGGCGACCATTCCCGAAAAACCAGTACATGGTGGAGAGTTAGGCGGGCGATACCCTTTTGTCACCGAATTTTCGCTTCTTGCAGACAACGTACTTTTTTTTCTTGACAAGCATGATATTGTGTCCGTTTTTGCACAAAGGACATGCACTTTTCCATGTTCCGGGCACGATCAAGAAAAGAAGAGCTCTGTACTTGGGAATAATCTTGTTTCCGACCGTTCTGTCTCTTTTTTTTTGCAAATATATCTGCATACTTGTTTTAGTTATCTGCCTGTGCTACTAGGCGCTTCATTGTGCCCAGCAGAAACAGGCGCTTCGAGTTTCTTGTGCAGGCTTGCTCTTGCAAAAAACAGGCCAAAAAGCAAGTCCTGTTTCCTTTTGACTTCCTTTTCCAGGCCTGGAAAGGGGCAGGAACTGTTCGGATGGGCCCATGGGAAGAAGCCGGGCACAAAGCAGGACAGGATCGCGACGAGCCCGGGCTTCGCCCTTGCGCACGGTCGGGACAAGGCTTTCAGGATGTTTTTTAAGGATCAGGGCCCTGAACACGGGCCCGGGGGGAGGTTCATGAAACAGACAGTTGCGACACTGCAGAAGAAGAAGCGGGATGGCGAGAAGATCGCCATGATCACGGCCTACGACTACACCATGGCGCGATTGTGCAACGAGGCCGGAGTGGACATGATCCTGGTGGGCGACTCCCTGGGCATGGTCATGCTGGGCTACGAGGATACGGTCAGCGTGACCATGGAGGACATGATTCACCACTCGCGGGCCGTGGCCAGGGGCAGTGCCTCTGCCCTGGTGGTGACGGACATGCCCTTCATGTCCTACCGCACGGGCAGGGAAGAGGCCCTGCGCAATGCCGGACGCCTGCTTGCCGAGGGCCGGGCCCAAGCCGTCAAGCTGGAAGGCGGCGCCGAGCTTGCCGATCTTGTCAGGGACATGGTCTGCTGCGGCATCCCGGTGGTGGGTCACCTGGGACTCACGCCCCAGTCCGTCAACACCCTGGGCGGCTACCGGGTGCAGGCAAGGGAAGAGGCCTCGGCCCTGAGGCTTCTGGAAGACGCCCGGGCCCTGGAGGCAGCCGGCGTCTTTGCCCTGGTCCTGGAATGCGTGCCTTCGCCCCTGGCGGCCCTGGTCACGCAGTCCGTTTCCTGCATCACCATTGGCATAGGCGCAGGCCCGCACTGCGACGGCCAGGTGCTGGTGGGCCAGGATCTCCTGGCCATGTATTCCAACCTCTGTCCCAGATTCGTGCGCCACTTTGCCGAGGCAGGAACCGTCATCAGGGACGGAGTTGCCAAATACTGCGCCTGCGTGCGCGACGGGTCCTTCCCCGGGACCGAACACAGCTTTGCCATGGATGCAGAGGTGCTCCTGCGGCTCAGGCAGCGTCTGGGGCTCGGGGAACCCCGGCCCTGAGGACATACCTGCTGACAGAAGCCCCTGCCTGATGCCCGCTGCCCGAGAGCGTCAGGCCTGGCAGGCCTGATCGGACCGGGAAAGGATCCGGGCAGAACGGAATCAAAAAAGACGCCCTGTGCCGAGACAGGACGTCTTTT
This sequence comes from Candidatus Desulfovibrio intestinipullorum, assembly GCA_019113165.1. Taxonomy (GTDB): domain Bacteria; phylum Desulfobacterota; class Desulfovibrionia; order Desulfovibrionales; family Desulfovibrionaceae; genus Desulfovibrio; species Desulfovibrio intestinipullorum. Next base: position 16,505 of record DXHV01000071.1, on the reverse strand, counting down.
TTGATGTCTGCTTGCGGGAAGGGCGCGCTGCGCTTTTTCCTCAAGCTGCCAGCTGGTCTTCCAGAGGCTTACACCAGGATGGCTGCGGCAAGCCAGGTGAAGAGGAAGCCGGCAATACCGGTTATGCTGGTAATGACCGTCCAGGTCCGCAGACCGTCGGACACGCTGATGTTCAGGTACTTGGTCAGAATCCAGAACAGGGAGTCGTTGATGTGCGAGAAGCCCAGGCCGCCAAAGCCGATGGCCACGGTGACGAGCACGCGTTCGAGATCGGGGAGACCGGCCGTGGCGCTGGAGAGCAGGCCTGCTGCCGTCAGGATGGCCACAGTGGCCGAGCCCTGGGAGGCACGCAGGGCCGAGGCAATGAGGAAGCCTGCGGGCAGCACGGGGATGCCCAGCGAAGCCAGGGCATTGGCCATGGCCGTGCCCACGCCGGATTCGGCCAGGACCTTGCCGAACACGCCGCCGCCACCGGTGACCAGGATGACCACGGCAGCTGCGGGCAGGGCGGAGTCCATGATGTCCGAAATCTTGGCCAGGGGCCAGCGGCCCATGCCGATGGTGAAGAAGGCCAGGATGATGGAGAACATCAGGGCCGTGCCGGGAGCGCCGATGAACTGGGTGAACCTGTAGAGGGTGGATCCCTTTTCAAAGATGGTGGCGCCCACTGTGCCGCACATGATGAGGCCGATGGGGATCAGGATGAGGGCAATGATGAGGCCGACACTCGGCGGTTCCTGGGCAGGGGCCAGGTTCTGCACCGGAGCGGGCTCGGGATCCACGGTGATCTGCGTTGTGGCGGCATGGGTCGCCTCAAAGCGGTTGATCACGTAGCGGGCCGTGACAAAGCCCACAATGGCCGTGGGCACGGACAGGACAAGGCCGATGAGGGTGAGCATGCCCACATCCACGTTCAGGATGCCGGCTGCGGCCACGGGACCGGGATGCGGGGGCACCACCACGTGCACGACCAGCATGCAGGTCACGACCGGGATGCCGTAGACAAAGGCCTTGGTCTTGTTGACCTTGGCAAAGCTCAGGACAATGGGCACCAGGATGATGAAGCCCACGTCCACGAAGATCGGGATGCCGAGAATGAAGCCCGCGCAGGCCAGGGCGGCCACTGTTCTGGTTTCACCCAGCATTTTGGTGAAGTAGCTGGCCAGGGCATCGGCGCCGCCGGATTCCTCGATGAGCTTGCCCAGGATGGCGCCGAGACCGACGATGATGGTGATGGAGCCCAGTGTACCGCCCATGCCGGCGATCATCGTCGGCATGACCTTGTCCATGGGGATACCTGCCACCAGTGCAGTCACTATGCTGACCAGCAGCAGTGCCACGAAGGCCGACAGCTTTATCCTGATGACCAGGAAGAGCAGCAGAGCAACGGCAAAGACGGCAATGAGCAGGAGAGTTGAAGTTGCCATGTTGAATGCTCGTAAAAGGGGTGCGGCAGGAGCAGGCTCCCTTCAGAACCTGCCCCTGCGGAAAAACGGGGCTTTCTGCCTAGCTGAGGTAGGGAGCAAGCCAGGCCAGGCCGTCCTCGGTCCTGCCGCGGGGATTGTATTCGCAGCCGATGTAGCCCGTGTAGCCGACCTCGTCGAACAGCCTGAAGATGTAGTCGTAGTTGATCTCGCCCTCGTCAGGTTCGTGGCGCGAGGGAGCGGCAGCGATCTGCACATGGCCGTAGCTGCCGGCAAAGTCGCGGATGAGATGGGTCAGGTTGCCGTCGACCATCTGGGCATGGAAGGTGTCCAGCTGGATGAAGACATTGTCCTTGCCAATCTCTTCCCTGAGGGCCAGGGTTTCGTACTGGCTGTGGTAGAGATAGCGGGGCTTGATGTCCGGGCAGAGGGCTTCCATGGTCAGCACCTTGCCTTCTCTGGCAAAGAGATCCGCAGCCCAGCGCATGTTCTTGATGAAGACCTGGCGGCAGAGCTCCTTCTCGGCAGGATAGGGCACAACGCAGCTCATGACATGAACAGTATGGCAGTCCAGGGCAATGGCGTATTCCAGGGCCTGTTCAAGCTCGGCCCTGGCCTCGGCCTCGCGGCCGGGCAGGCCGGCATGGCCCCACTCGCCGGCAGCCGTGTCACCGGCTGTGGTGTTGAACAGGGCCACGGTCAGGCCGAGGTCCTTGAGCAGCCTGGCCAGCTCGTTCTTGTCGTAGGCATAGGGCCAGAGAAATTCCACTGCCTTGAAGCCGCATTTTGCAGCTTTTTCGAAGCGTTCCAGGAAGTCCACTTCCTTGAACATCATGGTCAGGTTTGCAGCGAATTTGGGCATGATTACTTCCTCAATTGACTCACTTCCTCGGAAGTCAGATAGCGAATGTGATCCCTGTGTCCGGCCAGGGTGAAGAAGATGCGGCAGGCGGCCTCGAATTCCTCGGCATTGTTCACCGCTTCGGTGAGGGTCTTGCCGCAGGTGACGGGACCGTGGTTGGCCAGCAGGAAGGCCTTGTGGCCTGGCGCGAGCCTGGCCAGTTCCTCGGCAAGGCCGGGGTGGCCGGGCCTGTAGTAGGGCACCAGGGGAATGTCGCCCATGCGCATCACGACATAGGGCGTGATGGGGCGCACCACACTGTTCACATCCAGATTGTCCAGGCAGGAGAGCGCCGTGCAGTAGCACGAATGCAGATGCACGATGGCGCGGATGTCCGGATTGTTGGCATAGATGGCCAGGTGGAAGCGCAGCTCCTTGGTGGCCTTTGCGCCGGCAATCTGTTCTCCATCGGGACGGACGCGGGCCAGGGTCCCGGGGTCGAGACGGCCCATGCAGGAGCCGGACGGGGTGGCCAGCACCGTGCCGTCCTCCAGGAGAACGGACATGTTGCCGGCAGCTCCTGTGGCATAGCCGCGATCGTAGAGGGACTTGCCGACTTCCACGAACTCGGCGATCAGCGCCTTGTCGGCTTCGCTGCTCATACGGGGAACTCCTTCTGAGCCCTGGCAAAGAAGTCTTCCTTGCCGAAGTTGCCGGATTTCAGGGTCAGGGAGAGGTTGTTGTTGATGGATCGCACCCACGGCACACCAGGGGCAATGGGGGCGCCGATGTAGAAGCCGGCCACGCCCAGGGCCTTGGTGACAATGCTCGACGTCTCGCCGCCGGCAATGATGAAGCGTTCCACTCCAAGGTCACGCATCTTCACGGCCAGGTCGGCGAAGAAGTTCTCTATGGTGGAGCTTGAGGCAGCCACGCCGTACTTTTCCTGCACGGCAGCCAGGGTGACGGCATCCGAGGTTGCATAGACCAGAGGCGCGTACTCGTCGTCCAGATGCGCGGCCAGGAAGGCGGTCATCTCGTCGATGTAGGCCGCACGTCCAGCCGCATCGGCATGCATGAGCCGGTCCACGTCCACGGCCTGGGTGGCGGCCAGTTTCCTGTAGGCAGCCACCTGGCTGTTGGTCATGACGGAGCAGGAGCCGGAGAGAACCACAGCCTTGCGGCCCTGGGGATAGCCAAGGCGCATGGCCTGTGCCGCATCGGATCCTTCCTCGCGCACGGCGCGGGCGAGTCCAATGGGCAGGCCGGAGCCGCCGGTGACCAGGCGCAGGTCCTTGAAGGCCTCGCCTTCCACCAGAAGGTCGCCTTCGTCCACGGCGTCCAGGACGGCATAGGAATAGCCTGCAGCCTTGAGCTCGGCCACCTTGTCCAGCACAGCCTGCACGCCCTTGCGGACGGTGTAGACGTCAATGACGCCGCAGCATCCCTTTGACTGCATTTCCACCAGACGCGGCAGAGAACTGTCCGTCATGGGGGTGATGGGGTGGTTGCGCATGCCGGACTCGGAGAGGAGCACATCGCCCACAAAGAGGTAGCCCTTGAACACCGTGCGGCCGTTGACCGGCAGGGCAGGCTGGAAGACGGTAAAGTCCGTGCCCAGTTCCTGCATGAGCATATCGGTGACAGGGCCGATGTTGCCCTTGGCGGAGCTGTCGAAGGTGGAGCAGTACTTGAAGTAGATCTGCCGGCAGCCGTTTTTCAGAAGCCACTGCAGGGACTTTTTCATCTGGGCCAGAGCCTCGTCCACGGGGCAGGAACGGCTCTTGTGGCTGATGACCACGGCCTCCACGTCGGGAGCGGCCAGATCGTCGCTCACCGCGTTGAGCTGCACGGTGGAAAGGCCGTTGAGCACCAGGAAGCTCGCGATGTCCGTGGCTCCGGTGAAATCGTCGGCAAGAACACCAATCTTGATCATGAAAACCTCGCCACTACTTCTTTTCAGGCAGGGTGATGCCGGCAAAGGTCTTGATGACAGCGGAGTCGTCTTCCCTGCCGTAGCCGGCATTGGAGGCATTGGTGAACATGCTCAGGGCAGTGGAGGCCAGCGGAATGGGGAAGTGCAGGGCCTTGGCGGTTTCGGTCACAAGACCCAGGTCCTTCACGAAGATGTCCACGGCAGACAGGGGGGTGTAGTCGCCGGCCAGGACGTGCTTCATGCGGTTTTCGAACATCCAGGAATTGCCGGCGGCATTGGTGACCACGTCGTACATGGTGTCCAGGGGAATGCCGGCCTTGGCAGCCATGGCCATGGCTTCGGCGGCAACGGCAATGTGCACGCCGGCCAGCAGCTGATGGACGATCTTCACGGTGGCGCCGAGGCCGATTTCGGAACCGATGTTGTAGACCTTGCCGGCAATGGCGTCGAGCAGGGGCTTCAGGGTCTCGAAGGTGGAGGGCAGGCCGGAGGCCATAACCGTCATTTCACCCACATTGGCCTTGACGGCACCGCCAGACACGGGGGCGTCCAGCATGGGCAGGCCCAGTTCCAGCAGTTTGCCTTCAATGGCCTTGGCGTCGGAAGCGGCCATGGTGGAAGAGACCATCACCGGGGTGCCCTTTTTGAGGGCATAGGCCACGCCGTCCCTGTTCTGGCCAAAGAGCACGGTATTGGCCTGGGCAGCATTGACCACCAGAATGAGCACGGCGTCCAGTTCACCGGCAAATTCGACGGCGCTCTTGGCCACCTTGACGGCACCGGCATCCTTCAGGGTCTGCAGGGCCTTTTCGGAAATGTCGGCACCATAGGTATTCAGACCGGCTTTGATGCAGGACTTGGCGGCCCCCATGCCCATGGTTCCCAGACCGATGACACAAACATTTTTCACAGCCATTTTGACGTAACCTCCATGCAAGGCGTTCCTCGAACGCCATTTTGTACAAGAAAGAAACCGAAAAAAGAAAAAACGAAAAGGTTCCGTACCACACGCTGCGCAGGCAAGGCAGCTGCAGGGGATCGGGTCTGCCCTCTGCTGACAGGAGCTGGAGCGCAGTGGCCCTCTGGTACATTCCCGTACGCTGTCCTGTTTCGGGACTTTCGACATCCTTCGCTGGATCGGCAGGAAGGCCCTCCTGTGGCGGCGCTGCCCCGGGTTTTGCGGTCGCCGTGCGGTCCTCAGTAACCATACTCTATATTTTTCCTTGTTGCGTTCCATGATGCAGCAATACACGCGAAAGATCAACCAATAAGGACGTATTCCACTGTCGAGACAGACATATTGGGCGCGTGGCACATGGAAATGAGCGCTTTTGCCCTTCAACAGGAGGTCCCGGACCTCCATGAAGCTGCCAGGACAAGAAAGGCCCTGCCTTGTGAGCAGGGCCAGGGTATGCGGACTGTGCATTGTGCAGTATTAAAAGCAGTTTTCTTTGTTTTTTGAGCCAGGAAACTGCGAGAGTGCAGGATGGAGGCCGAAGAGACGCTCCTCCTCGCCCGGGACGCTTGTCCTTGTGTCTCAGTCTCTCTCCTGCGGATTCACCCAGCCGCGCTGCTTCATTTCCCGCACGGCCTTGCGGCAGAAGTCGGGCAGAAGCCGTCGGGCCTCGTCGGTGAGTTCCGGCTCGAGGCTTGCAAAGTCGAAGGGCTCAAAGCCTATGACAATGGTTTCCGGCCTCTTGCCCAGGAGATCGCAGGTGCAGAGCAGGTCGACAAAGTCCGTATCATGGGTGGAGTCGCAGAAACTCACGGACTTGCGCATGTCTTCGTTTTCCAGAAGGTAGACCGTGCCGGGCTCGCCCTGTCCGCGCACAATGTCCAGCACCACCAGGCGCTCATAGTCCATGAGCACGGTCATGAGGACCCGGCCCTGGGTGCCACCGTCCACAAAATCCACAAAGTCGGGCCACTCGTAGTGATCGCGCAGCCATTCCATGGCCCGCACGCCAAAGCCTTCGTCGCGCAGCAGCAGATTGCCGACGCCGAGGATGCACATCTTCTTGTCACTGTCCATGCCGAACTCCTTGTGCCCGTCAGGGCATGAGTCAAAGGGTCCTGCGGTTCGCTGCTGCATCCTGAAGGACAGGAGAAAGGGGCTTGGAGGCGAAGCGCAGAGAGGATGAGGATACCAAAAGGCGGAAGCGGCACACGGCCACTTCCGCCATTGAATCAGTCAGCTAGAACAAGGGATTAGAGTACCTTGAACTTGTGCACTTCATTGGTCTCGCCGTCAATGACATGGACGGCGCAGGCAATGCAGGGGTCAAAGGAGTGCACGGTACGCAGGATTTCCACGGGACGCTTGGGATCGGCAATGGGGGTGCCGATAAGGGCTTCTTCACAGGGACCGAGCACATGCTTGGCATCGCGGGGTCCGAGGTTCCAGGTGGTGGGCACCACGAGCTGGAAGTTGCCCACGCGGCCCTTTTCGATGCGGATCCAGTGGGAGAGGCCGCCACGGGGTGCTTCCACGAAGCCCACGCCCTGGCTTTCCTGAGGAATCTCGGGATCTTCCACGATCTGCTGATCGGTCTTGATGGAATCCTTGAACTGGTTGAGGAGGTCACCCACGTGCTTGGCCACGGCCACGGTCTGAATGCCGCGGGCAGCCGTGCGGCCCAGGGTGGAGAAGAGTGCTTCGGGACCAACGGACAGGGTCTTGAGCACGGTGTCCACAACGGGCTTGAAGTCGGGGTTGCCCTGAGCGTAGTTCACGAGCACGGAAGCCAGGGGGCCGGTTTCCACGCTTCTTTCGTCGTAGCGCGGAGCCTTGAGCCAGCTGTAGCGGTCGGTGTCGCCCATGCGGGTGAACTTGGGCTCGGTGGTGGCAGTGTAGGGTTCCTGGGCCTGATCGCCGTTGTACCAGCTGTGGCGGATGTGTTCCTTGATCTTGGTGGGATCGAATTCCACGTTGGTCAGCTTGCGATCGTAGAGCACACCGGCCTTCATCCAGCGGGAAGAGAGATCGCGTTCGCCGCCGGGAGCCGGGAAGTCGCCCATGGTCATGAAGTGGGTGGTGCCGCCGATGCCGGCCCAGTCCTTGTAGGCTCCGGCCACAAGAAGCAGGTCAGGAATGTAGACTTCGTTCACGAAGGCGGAGATCTTCTTGTAGATGTCCTCGAATTCCTTGATGCGCTTGTCGGTCAGGGCGTCGTAGCAGGTCACGCCGCCGGCAACCAGGAACTGCGGATGCGGGTTCTTGCCGCCGAAGGTGGCAGTGGCGCGGGCCGCTTCCACCTGAACGCGCAGGGCTTCCAGGTAGTGGGCCGTGGCCACCAGGTTGGCTTCGGGATCAAGATAGTAGGCCGGATGGCCACCCAGGAAGTAGGCGTTGGTGAAGGGGCCGAGCTGGCCGGTAGCCACGAAGGCTTTCAGCTTGTCCTGCACGGCCTTGAAGTCCTCGGCCTTGGCCGGACGCGGGGACACGGAGGCGGCGAGCTTGGCAGCCTTGGCAGGATCGGCCTTCAGGGCGCTGGTGATGTCCACGAAGTCCAGGGCGTGCAGGTGGTAGAAGTGCACGATGTGGTCGTGCAGGTTCTGCATGCCGAGCACCAGGTTGCGGATCAGGGTCGCGTTGGCGGGAATCTGGAAATTGCGGTTGGCATTGTAGATGGCATCTTCCAGGGCACGGGTGGATGCCAGGGCGTGGGTATAGGTGCACACGCCGCAGGTACGGGCCGTGAAGTGCTGCACGTCACGGGGATCACGTCCCTTGAGGATGATTTCCAGACCACGGAACAGGGTACCACAGCTGCGGGCATCCTTGACCTTGCCGTTTTCCACTTCGACTTCGATGCGAAGGTGTCCTTCGATACGGGTCAGCGGATCGACAACGACAGGTCCGCTGTAGGTGCTTTGGGGTGTTTTCTGACTCATGTGGCCTCCCTAGTTCTGGTAGAATGGTGTCATATCATCCCAGAAATTGGGTTCGGAACAGCCAATGCAGGGATGTCCGGCTCCCACAGGCCAGTTGGTCTGGTTGAAGAGCGCCTTGGGACAGTTGTTGTAGGTACCGGGGCCTTTGCAGCCCAGGTCGTAGAGACACCATCCCTTGCGGGCTTCTTCGGAATTGAAGGAGGGCGCGAATTCGCCTGCGTCGAAGTGCTTCTTGCGTTCGCACAGTTCGTGCACCGTGGAACCGAAGAACATGAGCGGACGGCCGTAATCGTCCAGTTCAATCTTCTTGCCGGTGAGATAGGCCACGAGCGTGCCCACCAGGTTGAGCGGATTGGGCGGACAACCGGGGATGTTGACGGCCTTGACGCCAAGATCGGCCAGGGCATCGTTCACACCCTTTGCCTGGGTGGGATTGGGCTTGGCAGCCTGGACGCCGCCGTAACAGGAACAGGTGCCCATGCAGACGGTGAGCTTGGCCTTGGGGATGATGCGGCGCACGGTCTCCAGCATGGTGTGACCGGAGATGTAGCCGAATTCGCCGCCATTGGCAGTGGGAATGGCACCCTCGACCACGCAGATGAAGCCGTCGGGATTCTCCACGGCCTTTTCCAGGGCCTCTTCGGCAGCCTCGCCGGCTGCAGCCATGATGGTCTCATGGTAGTCCAGGGAGATGGTGTCCAGGATGAGGGAGTCCAGGAAGGGGTTGACAGTACGCAGCAGTGCTTCAGAGCAGCCGGTGCATTCTGCTTCGTGCAAATAGACAACGGATGGACGTTTTCCGGTCAGGGCAGCAGCAACCTCGGTGGCGAAGGATGGGCCAAGGCCCATAGTAACAGCCACTGCGGTGCAGAATTTCATGAAGTCACGACGATTGACGCCACTGGCTTCGAGTTCCTTTTCACCGCGTTGCCTGCCGAGTCCAACGGCAATGCGCATAAGCGAGCCTCCTCTTTTGCATGGCTTGGCCATGGAGAAATGCTGTTCGTGCAGATGGTCAAGGCGCGTGGGCCCTGCTCTGAAACAGCGAACAGGAAAAAAGAATCTCAGTAGGTATTATTAGTACACCCAATGGGAGGTTGGGTCAAGACACATATCCCAAAAATCTGTCTTGGTCTGCAGGGACATGTTGTGCACGCCCTTTGCTCTTTTCGGATGGAACAAGTGCCATAACCATAATCCGGTGGATTGTTCTTTTTCGCAAATGCGTTGTCAGGAAAAGAGACTTTTTCAAATATAAACAGTTTTTGCATGCTTGTTTTGGCAGCAGACGCTTCTTCTGGAACAGGAAACAGAGGCGTTCCAGAAAAAGCGTTCCAGGAACGTCAGGCCCTTGTGCTTCCCCTGTGTGCGGCAGACGGCAGACTGGGCGGCCAGCCGGGCAGGCGGCAAACGGGAGAGCAGGGGACAGGAGACAGGAAGGGCGAGGAGGAAGGCGCCGGACACGACAAAGGGCGCCCCCTTGCGAAACCGCAGTTTCGATAGGGAGCGCCCTGAGCGGATGTCATGTTCCTGTACAGAGCACACGCATGCCAGGCAGGGAACTTTTCTGGCGTGCCCGGGCCTGTGCCCTGATGTGGTCTAGTTGAACCAGCCGGCCTCGAAGACTTCGCGGTTGTCCTCGGGATCGGCGGGCGGGGTGGCATTGATGCCGTCCGTGGCTATGGACATGGCCGGCAGCAGGCGGCCGGTGAGGGCCAGCAGACGGTAGGCACCGATGATGATGTTGCCCCTGGATGTCTCGGCCTGGGTGGAGGAGTTGAAGAGTTCGTTTTCGGAGTCCAGCACGTCCAGCAGGGTGCGGCGGCCAATCTGGAACTGCTCGTTGTAGGCATTGAGAGTGTACTTGTTGTAGTCAATGGCCTTGGAGTAGTGCTTGTACTGCTGCTGGGCTGCCAGATAGTTGCTGTACGTGGAGTCGATGTCCAGCTTCAGGTCGTCAATGTAGTTGTAGTACACCTGACGGGCCTGGCGGATGCGGGCGGAGTCGGCCTTGTAGGCGGCCACATCGGCACCGCTGTTGAAGATGTTCCAGCTCATGGTGAGCAGGACGTCGAAGCTCCAGGTCCAGGACTCGTCGTAGTCGCCGCGGTCATAATAGTTGGGACCGGCGGTGAGGTTGAAATTCGGGTAGAAGGAGGATTCCGTGAGCTCCCGTGCGGCACGGGCAGCACGGATGTCTTCCATGTAGGCGGCCAGGGTGGGATTGTACTGCTCGGCCTGCTCGAAGACCGTGGCCGGACTCTTGAAGACCACGGGCGGCATGGGCACGGCCTTGAGCTTGTCCGTGGCCGGCAGGCCGGTCAGGCGGGTATAGGTGTCCTCGGCCACGCGCAGGGCGTCCTTCTGTTCCTCCAGGGAGGAAAGGGCGCGCTGGTATCTGGACTGGGCCTGGGTGAAGTCGGCCTGGGTGTCGGCGCCCACGCTCACGCGATCCTTGGCCAGACCGAGAATGCGCTCATGCACGCGCACGTTTTCTTCGGCCAGGCTCACCAGGGTGCGGCAGCGCAGCAGGTTGATGTGCGAGATGATGCCGTCCAGGCAGAGCGAGCTCACATTGTCCATGACCCTGTGCTTCTGGGATTCCAGGGTGGACTTTGCCTGACGCACGCGGCTGCGGGTGGCAAAGCCGTCCCAGATGGGCTGGGTCAGGGTGGCGCTCAGATTGACGGTGGGATAGAAGCCGCCGTCCTTGTCGCGGGAACGGGTGGTGGAGTCGGAGAGCACGCCCCAGCCGCCGGAGGCATTTACATCGACCCTGGGGCCGAAGCCGCGGCGGGCACGGTCAAGTTCGTGCTCCAGCACTTCGCGGTTTTCCTGCATGCCGCGCAGGGTTCTGTGGTAGCGCAGGACACCGTACACGGTGTCCTCCACGGAAAGGGTGGAACCCGGAGCCGGTGCCGGGGGAATGGCAGGATTGGGGACCCTGGACTGGGCCGCATGGACCGGAGCAGGAGGAAGGATCAGGGTCAGGGCAAGAAGCAGAAGGGGCAGGCAACGCATGATTTCGTTTCCTCACAGGATATATTGAACTTGCGCATTGTTGGACGGCAAAGGACGTTCGGCCCTGTTCCTGCAGGGGCAACCCGGCAGGAAAAAGGGGGAACAGGGGACTGGCGCTCCCCTGGAATGGGCTGCAGGATGCATGCACCACAACAGGAAAAGAGCAGGGAGTCGTGTCGCATCCTGTGCGTCAGCCGAGCATCTTGCGTCTGGCCGTTCCGGGAAAGAGGGGGATACGTGTTGAGCAGCGCATGACAGCTGGTCCGTGCTTGGAGCTCCCCCTGGATGGAGAGCCCTGAAGAAGGTGTCTGAAGACTGTCCCTGAGCAGGGGCCGGAAGGGCTGGCAGAAGTCTGGCAGATCCAGACAGATCCAGGCAGATCCAGACAGATCCTGGCGGCTTTCTGCGGCCTGCGAGTGTTCACCAAGACCCCGGGCCGTGCGGCACGGTGGCAAACGCTTTTTTGTGCAGGGACAGGGCACTGTTGTCCGTGAAAATGTCTCACTTGCGAGAAGAAGCTGATACACTTTTGTGACAAATCTCTCAAGCGAGTAAAGAAGTCCTGTTTGCCGTTTTCCGAAGGCGTCCTCCGAAGCGTCTTCCAGAGGCGTCTTCCGAAGGGACTGAAAAGCCTCTCGAAAAGCGGTCCTGGCAGGGACTGATCAGGATGGCCGGCCTGGGCGGATTGGGCGCCCGTCGGGCGTGTCCCTGTCGAAACGGACAATGTTCGTGCCTTCTATGAGGTAGAAGGCATCCTGGGTGATGCGGGGAAAATTGTCCGGGGATTCGGGCCAGAGGGTCAGCATGAGCGCATAGAGCGTGCCGAAGTGACCGACCAGCAGGGTATTGTTCTCCTGCTCCTGTACGCAGGCTGCCACCCTGGAGCACAGATCGGGCATGGGTTCGCCGGCGTCTGCGGCAAAGGTGCGCATGCTGGCAAACTGGCGCTCCACGGATCCGGGAAAGGCCTCCCGTATCTGGGCCAGGGTCTTGCCCTCCCACAGGCCGTAGTTCTGCTCCTTGAGCCTGGCATCGTGGGTGATGGCAGACGGCGGCGGCACAAGACTCGCCGGGGCGAGATCCTCGCAGATGATGCGGGCCGTGCGGGCCGCACGGGCCAGGGGCGAGGCCGTGACCCGGCCTATGGCCGGCGTTTCGGGATGGCGGGCAAAATAGTCGCGCAGCAGGGCGGCGTAGCCGTGCGCATCCCGTTCGCCCTCTTCATTGAGCGGAATGTCGGAGTGCCCCTGAAAGAGGCCGCGGACGTTCCAGTCCGTGTGACCGTGGCGGACAAAGTAGAGGCGCTTGGCAGAAGGGGATGTGGACATGGCCTTTTGAAAAGTGACAGTGGAAGACGGGCGCGTGCGCGCAGGAGGCAGGTGCCGGGAACTGCGCCCACGAGCGTCTGCGCAGATCGTCTGTGAGGAGCCACTCACGAAGAGCATTCGAGAGCAGCCGTGATTGTCCGCAGACGTTGTTCGTGACAAAAAGGAGGGAGCAGTCCTGCCTGCCCCTCTTGTGACAAGAAATGTCCGTCATGTCAAATGCCTGTGCAGGATTTTTCGAGCGGAGCAATGCGGATTTTGTCTCCACGGGGAGAGACAAAAGGAGGCAGGACGTGCCGCTGCACGGCCTCATTCCTGTCCTGCCGGAGCACAGGTGAAGACTCTTTTTGTGCCCGGGCAGGAAGAAGCAGACAGGGAAAGGGGGCTGACAAAAAATGTGGCGCTGTCCCGCAACGTTTTTGGGGGATGGAATTTTGGAGGAGGGCCTTTTGTGGCTGGACTTTTGCGGCCGGGCTTGCAGGGCGTTTTGCAATGGGGGCTAGAGCAGGGACGAGGGCCGCAGGCGCACCATCTGCCGGCGCACCTGCACAAGGTTCTGCAGGGCGTCCCTGCCGCCTTCTGCGGCAAAGGCCTGCTCGGCCGTCTGCAGGATGTCCAGGGCCAGATCCCTGGACCACGCCTCGAGGCAGAGCCTTTTTGCCTCTTCGAGGAGTTCTTCGGCAAGGACCGTGGCAGCCAGTGCTTCCTGGGCGCGCAAAAGCAGGCGGCACTGCTCAAGGCGCAGGCGCAGGCGGGTTTCCGTGTCCCTGCAGCCGGCAAGACCTGCATCCAGCAGATCCAGGGCCTGGCCTTTCTGTTCCGAGGCAAAGAGCGTGCGCGCCTTTGCGATGGTCTCGGCTGTCGGGTCGGCCTTTTCGTCCTGGCCCTGGCCCCGGGCGCTGGTCAGGGATGAGAGCCACTGTCGTGTTTCCCTGCTCGCAAAGGGCAGGCCGTCGTCAAAGGAAAGCTCCTCCAGACCGGGCAGCCTGTGCACAAGCTGGGCGCACTCGGCGCACACCACAATGCGCACCTGATCATAGGCGCTGCCGAGATTCTTGAGGCAGGTGGCAATGAGGGACTGGGCATCCAGCCAGTAGCAGTGCTCGGGCCATAGGCTTTCGGCTGCCAGGGCCGCCTGCTCGTAGCGGCCGGAGTCCATGAGGCGGGCGAGGGCCGTGCGCCGTTCTTCCAGGGGCGCCGGAATGGAGGTCTTTTTGTTCTGGCTGGGCGGCAGGGTGCGCAGACGGCCCCAGCGGCTCAGGCGCGTGATCTGCCAGGACAGGGGATCCGTGGGATCCTCCCGGCGCTCCATCTCGGCCAGGGACAGGGCGTAGTCAAAGAAGGCCTGCCTGTTTTCCCTGGCATTGTCCGAAAGCTGGGCAGGGGCTGCCAGGCGTGCGGAGGGCACGACGGGTGCGGACGGAGCTGTCTGGGCCTGAGGGGCAGGGGCTGCCTGTCCCTGTCCCTGACTCTGGGCCTGGCTTTGGGCCTGCGGCTGTGCCGGCCGGGGCTCTGGCTCTGGCGCTGCGGCCACGGCCTGCAGGGGCAGACGCGCTATCCGGTCCAGCAGGTTGCGCAGGGAGGGCAGATCCGGCAGCTTTTCGGCCAGACTGCTGTCCAGTTCGCGCACGGACGTGGTCAGGCGCTGCACGAGATCGGGATCATGAAGGGTTCCTGTGTCGGCAAGTGCGGTCTCCAGGGCGGCCTCGGTCCGCTCCTGCCACCACAGCAGGGCATTGATGCGGCCGCGGATGCGGCGCAGCACGGGAAAGCCCGTTTCCCAGTACGCTGCCACCAGGCCCTGCAGCAGAGCGGCCCCGTCGGCCATGCCTTCCAGGCCGTGCTCATGGGTCAGGGCGCAGGCCAGATAGCAGGCGGCCTGAAAGTCCTTGGCCCTGGTGGAGAGGACGGCCTGGCCCATCTCTTCTATGACGTGCCAGTTGCACTCCTGGGAGCGGGTCATGGAATTGAGCTTTTCCACCTCTTCCAGAAGGGCCGCGTATTCCGGTTCATAGCGGGCATCGGCTCCGGCAGGGCTGTCGGCAGAAATGGGAGCAAGCAGAAGGGATATGTTCATGATGGTTCCTGGGTACGGGGCTTGCGCGAGCCCTCGGAAGAAAGCGTTGAAGAAGGGGCAGCAGGGGCCCGGAGACGCACCCCGGGCCCGGCAGGATGTCAGGCTTGCACCCTGCCGTCAGTACATGATGGCATCGGCATCCTGGCTGTCGTCCACGAAGGCGTCAACGGTGGCCAGCACCTCCAGGGGCGGATCCCAGCCGATGCGGGCGGCCGTCTTCAGATTGATGAGCATGCTGCCCGACGAGACAAAGGATGTGTCCAGTTCCCGGACCGGCGTGCCGCGGATCATCTTGTCGAGCAGGCCGGCCGCAAAGAGGCCGAGTTCCCGCTGATCGGTCTTGCCGGAGCTCAGCAGGGCGCCTGCGGCAACCTCCCGGCCCCCCTGCTCGGAAAAGGTGGGCAGGCCGGCCTCGATAAGGGGTTCCAGGACGTCCTCCATGCCCTGTTCCTGCAGGGGGCTCAGGCTGTAGGTGAGAAAGACCGCTTCGGCGCCCTCGCGCACAAGCTGCCTGTGACAGAGTCCGAGCCTGTGCCGGGCAAGGGCGGCGTCCTCGCCCACAAGGCTGCTTGTACAGCGCACAAGGGAAAAGTTGAAGTCCCTGGCCGCCCGCTCTATTTCCTCCATGCCCACGAGGCTGCGGCCGGAGGGGGTGTCCTCGTAGACCACGCCAAGCTTCGAGAAGCCGAAGATGGTGCGGAAGACCTGCACCTGCCTGTAGACGTGATCCCGTTCGTGCACGATGGCGATCGTGTGATCCGGCCTGGCAGCAAGGGCTTTGCCCAGGCCCGACTCGTCCAGGGTGGTGACGGAGCAGACAAGGACAGGGATGTCCAGGTTGAGCGCCAGGGCATCCTGGGCCGACCAGGTGTCAAAGGCAATGACGAGATCCACGTCGCGGGCCTGGGCCAGGCGCCGGGCAATGGCGGCGCGCATCCGGGCGCGCCTGTCGGTCTGCCACTGCGAGGAATAGTAGCCGTCGGCCAGAAATTCTATGCGCCCCGAGGCCTGTTCGCTCAGCCACTGCCACATGGGCCGCGTGTTGTAGTCCGCCGGCAGGGGCACGGCGCCGGATCGCACAAGGCCGCGCCGGAACAGGCCCTGGGCCAGGCCCTGCAGGATGTACTTGTGATCGTAGAAGGGACCGCCCTCCCAGTAGATGGCCCGCAGGGGGCGGTCGCAAGGATCGCTGTCCGCGCCCTGGCAGACGCCTGGAGCAGGCAGCAGGAAGAGGCAGGGGAAGAGCAAGAAAAGAAGGCAGAAGAGGTGCCTGAAGAGGCAGCAGGCAAGACGGCAGGGGCCCTTTGTCTGCCTGCCTGACCCTTGTGCGGGGTGTGTGGCGTGGGTGGCACCATCTGGTGTGGCGGAACGGATCATGACCTGTCGGTCCCTCCCTGGTGTGCGCATCCGGTCGCTGTCTGGGCGGCGGGGTCTGCGCTGTCCCCGTCCTGCAAGGCTTTTTCCTGCAAGTCCGCTTCGGGCCTGTGCAGGACAAGCAGGGTGATGTCGTCGTGCTGCGGCGCCGTGCCTGCAAAGGCCTGCACGGCCTGCACAATGGCCTGCAGGGCCCGGGCAGGATCGGTCTGCTGCAGCCCGGAAAGGACGGCCTGCAGGCCCTGGACGCCGAAGAAGGCGCCCTGCTCGTTGCAGGCTTCGGTGACGCCGTCCGTATGGAGGACAAGCAGATCGCCCGGCTCGAGCCGGCTCTGGAAGGGCCGGTATCTGAGATTGGGCATGGCGCCGACCACGGGGCCGCTCAGGCCTTCCAGGCTGCGCACCGTGCCCGACCTGGTCCGCACGCAGGGCACGCAGTGGCCGCCGTTGACCGAGCTAACTCGCCTGCGCATGCCCCATTTGTAAGAGTGGGGTAAGCAGGCGCCCTGCTGCCTGTTTCTGTTCCCATGGCTGATGAGCTGATGCGATTTTTGCATCCGATCACGGAGGGACGAAGTCAGCCATTTCCATGCGTCTGCCTGGGCAGTGGTCG
>DXHV01000070.1 GCA_019113165.1 Candidatus Desulfovibrio intestinipullorum | reverse complement strand
GCAAAGTAGGACGTATCGCCCTTGAGACTATGCAGAGGGACTGCATCTATGAGGTGGGACACAAAAGATCTTCCCACCCAGTCCTCGCAACTGATCTTGCTTCCATCCTTGACAACACTGTGAAGGAGGTGAGCCCAGAGGCGCTGGCACAGCGTTTTTTTCTGAAAAACACCACCGAGAACCCTGTCCAGACCATGCTTTTTCAGAAATTCCATCAGGAACCAGGCATCGCCAAATGTGGTGTGGAAATTGGGGTCAACAGGTAGCAATTTGGGAGGGAGTCTTGGGTCATCAAGAGCCACATCCTTAAACTCTCCAGTCGTCGAACAGTACTCGACCAAACCTCTGAGAGGAGATTGAAAGATGCCTAATTTCAAGTTCTTATCAAAGTATACTACCTTGCCAAGACTCTCAATTACTCTGTGTTTTGAGAAGTTGCGAGAGCCGGGAGTGTAGACAGTATCCATTATCGCTGCTGAACCTGAAAGTACCTCTCCATGCTCATTTCTGACCAGTTTTTGCACCTTGATGAAAGCCATATTCCCCCCAAAGCGAGTATGGTTCTCAGTAGAACCATATTTTCCATAGCACTTACGGCAATGGGAGTAAAGTAATTGCTTGAAAAAATTATAATTTTGTTGACACGATAACCGTATGGTTCTACTTTTGCTCTACTCTTAGGATATAGTTGGCAACATTGTCAAAGGCCATGTTGAGCCTCTGCGGATCGTTCAAGTCCACATGAAGTACAAGATTGAGATTCATCGCCATCCTCGTTTGAAAAATTTTTCCCGTTATGCACAAGCGCGTGTTCAGGCCCGGGACGTCCCGGCAGGGCAGGCACAGGGACCCTGTCAGAACACCTGCCTTCCTGTTTTTCCTGTACAGGCAGCATAGCGATGCTCTACACTTTTCCCAGGGCAAATGCTAGACGTTTTGTCCCCGCCCCCTTGACGCAACGCTGGGCAGGGACAGACCTCGGAGGCCGGTTCCTCTGTCCCTGAAGGCCGGGAGGAACGCCCTGTTCCGGCTTCGTCCCGAAAGCCCGCTGCCCTGCCCCTGACTTTCCGTCTTTCCCGTCCTCTCTGTCCTTCCGGTTTCTTCACCCTGCAGACAGATCCTGCCCGAAAGCGGATTCTGGTTCTGCCCGCCTCTTCCGAGGAGGAATCCCTTGCGCAAGCCCTCTTCATCCAGGCCCGGACGCTCCGCGTGTCACGGTACCACCTCCTCCCTCCCCCAGGCCGCCTCCTGCCAGACGACGTTTCGGACGCTCTTTGATGCCTCCGGTCTGCTGGCACGCCTCATGAGTCTTGTACTCCTGCTGCCCCTGGTCTGCAGCTGCGGTCTCATCTTTGACGGCAACTTCAAGCAGAGACCAGGGCCCGGCAAGACCCAGGAAAGCGAGGAAGACCTCTCCCAGCCCCTGCCTTACGAAGTGACCTTTGTCGTTGAAGGCTCGCGGGGCATGCTCCATACCCAGAAGGCCGCCGACAAGCCGGCGCAGGAAGACGAAGAGGAGAGAGAGGACAGTTCATCTGAAAATGATACCTCCAGAAATCAGTCTTCAGAGCTGTCCGGTGACAATACAAATACTACAGATACTACAAAAGATCCGGATCTGGCCGACAGTGCATCCCTGCCGGATGAGCCCCTGACGCTCGACGAGCATGCCGCGGAGCTTGCCCAGGGCATGGAAGGACAGAGCCAGCTTGTAAGCCTGAAGGACACGCCGCCCGACGGCGAGCTCGGTCTTGAACTGCGGGCCCAGAAGGATGTGGAGACGGCGCTCAAGTACATGGCCTCTGAAGGCTATTACGACGGCGAGGCAGAAAAGCGCATTACCGGCGCCGAGACCGGCAAGGCCCAGGTCACCATCATCCTGCGACCGGGCCGGCGCTACGTGGTGGGCGACATCAGCATCATCTACAGCCCCTATCCGCGGATTCCGGAAAAGATCCGGGACCGCAAGGATTTCATCTTCAGCGCCCACCGCCTGCCCGGCGTGCGGCAAGGCCGGCCGGCCACGGCCCAGCAGGTTCTCGACGGCGTGCAGAAAATCCCCGGCCGCCTGCAGCGCAACGGCTTTCCCGACGCCAGGATCCGCGAGGAGTACTATTACCTCGACCGCAACCGGCGTACCCTGAACATCCTGGTGGAAGTCGATCCCGGCGAGGCGGCCACCATTGGCAGACTGCTCTTTCTTGGCGAGAGCAGTGTGAGCAGCACCTACCTCTCCAGGCTTGCCCTCTGGCAGACGAGCTCCACCCTGTGGGATTCGCGCAAGGTGGACGGGTACGTGAGTTTCCTGCGCCGCACGGGCCTCTTCCAGAACGTCACCCTGGTCAATCAGGAGCAGAGGGAAGGGGGCAGCCCCACAACCCTGTCCCAGAAGCCCGTGGGCATCCTGCTTGAAGATGCCAAGCACCGCACCGTGGGCGGCATGCTGCGCTACGACACGGACACGGGCTTTGGTGCCGAAGCACACTGGGAGCACAGAAACCTCCTTGGCAATGGCGAAAAACTGAGCATCACCGCGCCCTATACCTCCACCAACCGCGGGGTCGAGCTGGACTTCAGAAAGCCCGCCTTCCTCTCCAAGATGCAGACCCTGCGCGGCGTCGCCTCCTTCATGGACGAGACGACCGATGCCTACGACAGGACCGGCGTCATGGCCGGAGCAGGCATCATGCGCCGCTGGAACCGCACCTGGGGCACGCTGGCTGGCGTCTTTGCCGACAGCGGCATGCTGAAGGACACGGAACACAGTCGCCAGCCCTACAGCATCTACGGGGCCCTGCTGCGCGTGCGCAGGGACACGAGAAACAATTTCCGCAACCCCGTATCCGGCACGCGCACCGAGCTCACTGTCCGTCCCATGACCGGCGAGTACGAGGGCAGCTTCAATGCCGTGGGCACGGAACTGGTCCTGTCCGGCTACTGGGCGCCCTTCACAAGGCGCAGCGGCCGTCCGGACGACAAGCTCGTCCTTGCCGGCAGGGTGGGACTGGGCTCCCTGAGCGGAGCACCGCTGCACATCCTGCCCTCCACCCAGCGCTTCTATCTGGGCGGCATGGATACCGTGCGCGGCTATGGCTATCAGCAGATTGGCCCCATGGACGAGAACGGCGACCCCATAGGCGGCCGTTCCTATCAGATGGTCAATCTGGAAAGCCGCTTCAAGATAAACAAGTCCCTGGGCCTGGTGGCCTTTCTGGACGGCGGCAAGCTCTATACCGAGGAAATGCCCCAGTTCGACACGGACATGGACTGGGGCGCAGGCCTGGGTGTGCGCTACTTCACGCCCATCGGTCCCGTGCGCCTTGACGTTGCCGTTCCCCTCAAGGATGTGGACCCGCCCGTTCAGTTCTACATCAGCATAGGACAGTCTTTCTGATGAGCACGCACAACGATCTTCAACGACAGGACCACGATCGTCCCATGGCCCCGTCCCCCGGTACATCCGGTGACGCTCCCCTGACTCCCGGTGATGCAGCCAGGGCCCAGGCTGCGGACCAGCCCCGGGATCAAGCTCAGGCTCAGGGAAACAGACAGGCTCCCCGGCCCAGGCGATCCCTCCTGCGCAGACTGTGCACCGTCCTTGGCTGCACCCTGTCAGGCCTCCTCTGTCTGGTCCTGCTCGTGCTGACAGGCCTCTATGCCGGCCTGCAGACCGAAAAGGGACAGGACCTGCTCAAACGTCAGCTCAACGACCTGCTGGCCCCGGAAGGCCTGGAGTTCACGCGCCTTGAGGGGCATCTGCCCTTCAGCATGCAGGCAGGACTGCAGCTCAGGGACGAAAAGGGCCTCTGGCTGGATGTCCCTGACGTGCAACTGACCTTTGATGCGCAGGATCTGCCCGATGCCCTGGGGCTCAGTCTTGCCGTCCGCTCAGGTCATCTGCTGCGCCTTGCCGAAAGCGAGGAGATGCCTGCCGAGCCCTCGGCGCCCATTGACTGCACAGCCATTCTGGACAGCATTGTCCAGGCCACGGCCCCCCTGCCGGACTGGGTGTGCGGCCTCAGGCTGCGCTCGCTTGAAGTGCACAATTTCGTGATCGAGCGTGCGGTCTACGACAGGCCTGAGCAAGAAGCAAAGCGCACGCAAGGCGGGACTGCAGTCGCAGAAACAGAAGGCATACAGACGCCTGCTCCCCAGAAGACAGATCCTCAAAAAACGGCTCAAAAGGCCCCTGCAGCCGAAAAGCCGAACGACACACAGACAGCGCAAGCACAGGCTCTGGCCATCTTTGTGAAGGGCACGGCCCTGGTGCTGCCCGATACTTCCCAGGCCTGGAACAATCCGCGCACGGAAGCGGACCTGAGCCTCGCCGTGCTGCCCCTGACCGATCAGGAAAACGCTGCGGACTCGCCCCTGCAGGCCCTTTTCTCCACCTCGGGCTCCCTGCCGCTGCGTTCCGTCTTCTCAGACCTGAGCCTCGATCTGCTCACGGCGAGTCTCTCGCTCACGGGCTCCCTGCAGGCCCCGCGCCTGAGCCTCGAAACTCGTGCCGGCGCATGCAGGGTGGCCAGTCTGCAGCTGCACGCCCCGGTCCTGCACCTGACCATGCCGGAAACCACCCTGGCAGCCCTTGGGCAGGGAAAGAGCGGCACGCTCGATCTTGGCCTGCATACGCTCTGCTCTGCCCAGCCCCTCTCCACGCGCCTTCGCCTTGCCGTGCAGCTTGAGGACAATCTGCCTGTTGTGCAGGTGCTGCCAGAAATGACTGCGACAGGACTCACCCTGCAGGGCGACATCCTGGCCAGGCTGCCCGAACAGTACTTTGCAAGAACAGGGGACACGGCTTCGGCAGCCGGCAGGGCCACGTCGAGTGCTCCTTCCGATGCGCTCGCAGATGTTCTTCCAGTCCTCAACGGTCATCTGGCACTCGACTATGCCAACAGTCCCCTGCCGGCGCTTTTCCTGGGCGAAACAGGCCTCAGGGGCACGGCCACTCTTCGTCTCGACCTTGCCAGACCCACAGCGGCCGATCCGCAAAAAGTACTTCTGACCCTTGAGGGACAAAGGCTTTCCCTGAACCAGACAGGCACAAGTCTGGCCTCCCTTGACAGCCTTGCCCTGAAGGCCGAGACAGAGGGCCTTTCACCTGCAACACTTGCTGCCAAACTGGAGATGAGTCTTGGGGATGTACGCACTCCGCAGCTTGCCTCCACCTCCCTGACCCTCAAAGCCCAGGGGTCCATGAAGGCCGTAACTGCCGAGCTCTCCTCAAAGGGCGGCCTTGAAAGCGCCCTGCAGGCCCGTCTTGATCTGGCAACGGACAAGGATCCGGCCAGGCTTTCCGTCACAAGGCTGCAGCTCTCCCTGCCCCAGTATGCCTGCGGTCTTTCTCTGAACAGGCCCCTGCAGGTCACTCTTGGCAGGGATATCGAAGTGCATGGCCTGAACCTTGCTCTCCGGCCCGCAGGCCAGCTTACCCTTTCCGGCCGCTACGGTCCCTCCGGCCTGCAGGCAAAAGGCGCCCTTGAGCACATCTCGACTGCTGCCTGGAGCAAGGTTGTGCCAGGCCTGCCTGAGGGAAACATTGATGCCCACCTGCAGCTGCAGGATACCCTCGCTGCCCCAAAGGGTCAGCTCACGGTAGCCCTGCGGAATGTTGTCCTGCCCGTGGACGGTCTTCCGCCCCTTTCGGCGCGCCTGGAGAGTACGGTAAACAGTACGGCCGGCGGTGCCAGGGTGCAGACCAGGGTGCACCTGGACGACAGGACACGGCAGGCCCTGGGACTGGATTCCTTTGTCTGCGAGGTGACCCTGCCCCTGCAGCGCACGGAGAGCGGCCTCACCCTGCACAAGAACGCTGCCCTGGACGGCAGGGTCGCGGCTCAGGGCTCCGTGGCCTCCCTCTGGCACCTGGCCAGACAGCCCAACATGCGCCTGAGCGGCACGTTTGGCCTCAATGCCACGGTCAGGGGCTCCCTTGGCGCGCCCCAGGCCAGTGGCGAGTTCACCCTTGCCAGGGGGCTCTTCAATGACGTGGAATACGGCATACAGATACGGGACATCGCTGCCAATGCCGCCCTGTCCCTGCCAGGTTCCCTGGAGCAGGGCAGGGTGCAGATCAACCTCACGGCACGGGACGGCCGCCGGCGCAGCGGCACCCTGAGCGTGAAGGGGCAGTGCGCCCTCACGGGTCAGGATCTTGGCATAGAGGCCAACTTGAACAAGTTTGCGCCCCTGCGCAGACGGGACATACGGGCCATGCTCTCGGGCACCTGCCGTGTCTCCGGGTCTGCCCTGGATCCGCAGATCACGGGCAGGGTGACCATTGATCGAGGCCGAATCCGTCTGGATGCCCTGGAAGTGCCGTCCAGCGTGACCACGCTGCCTCTGGTCGAGGGGCCCAAGGAACGCATCCTGGCCGAGCGGCACGCCGTGCGCCAAGGGCAGGGCGATGCTGGTAAGGCCAAGCCCGCTCTGCCAGGCTCCCTGAATGTGGCGCTCGGCATGAGCAAGTTCTTTGTCACAGGCTACGGCTTCAGAAGCGAATGGAAGGCCGACCTGACGGCAAAGGGCCCCTTGTCCGCACCAGCCATCCTGGGACAGGTCGAGGCTGTACGCGGCGATCTCGATCTCCTCAACCGCCATTTCGAGCTCAAGGAAGGCACCGTTCGCTTTGCCGGCGGTCTTGAACCCATGCTCAAGGTGGAAATGACCTCCACGGTCAAGGACATAGAGACGGCCGTCGTTGTGAGCGGCACGCCTGCCAAACTCGACTTCACTCTGAAGAGCAATCCCATGCTGCCCAGGCAGGACATTCTTGCCTACATGCTCTTTGGCAAGCCCAGTAACGAACTGAGCCAGTTCGAGCTGCTGCGCCTGGGCACCACGGCGGCAAGCTTTGCCGCCTTCGGCACCACCAGCGGCGGCATCACCTCCCTGGCCCGGCAGGTCATGGGCCTGGATGTCCTCAATGTTTCCCAGAACGACGGCAGCACCCGCCTGGAAATGGGCCGCTACATCATGGACAATGTCTATGTGGGCCTGGAGCAGGGCACGGATGAAAATTCCGACACTTCGGCCGTCATTCAGATTGAACTCGGCCCCCGCACCAGCGCCACCATGAAGACCGGCAGCGACAACACCTCTGCCGGCCTCAAGTGGAAAATGGACTACTGACCGGGGACATCCTGTCCTGCATGCTCTCTGGGGACACGTGCCAGGCACGTGTCCCGTCCATGGACTTTTGCGGCAAGCAATTGTAGAGAGGGCGTGCGCTTCCTGCCCCGGATCAGAATCCAGAGGCCTTGCAGGGCCATCATGGTGCTCTGGTTCCATGGTCCTCATGACCCATCGGGACAGGCAGCCAGGATTTCCCTTTCCCAGAGGTTTGCAAAAGAGGATGAGTCACACTCCGTCTGAACAGGTTCCCATGCAGGACACACAGGCTCCACAGGCAGCACCCGACAGCACAGCTGCGGACAGCGGCCTGGAGCATCGTATCAATCTCCTGGAATTCACGCTGCCCGAACTCAAGGACTGGCTTGCCGGCCTTGGTCATCCGGCCTTTCGCGCCGTGCAGCTGTGGCAGTGGATCTGGCAGCACATGGCCAGAGACTTTGACAACATGTCCAACATCTCCAAGGCCTTACGCCAGCAACTCAAGGAGATCGCCTGCATTTCCTGGCCAGAGGTCGACCGCATCCAGGTGAGCTCGGACGGAACGACAAAGTTTCTGCTGCGCCTTGCGGACAATGAACGCATTGAAACCGTACTCATTCCCTCCACCTCCAGGGAAGGCAATGTGCGCTGGACCCAGTGCCTGTCCACCCAGGTGGGCTGCGCCATGGGCTGCACCTTCTGCTCCACGGGCACCATGGGCTTTACCCGCAACATGACCATGGGCGAAATACTGAGCCAGATCCTCGTTGCCAGGGACTATCTGCACGATACCCGTCCACAGTGGCCCATCCTGCGCAATCTCGTCTTCATGGGCATGGGCGAACCCCTGCTCAATTACCGGGAACTGGAGCGGGCCCTTCGCGCCCTCAACGAAAACGCCGGCCTCAACTTCTCGCCCCGCCGCATTACAGTGTCCACCTGCGGCATACGCAAGGGACTGCAGGAGCTCGGCGAAAGCGGCCTGGCCTTTCTGGCCATCTCCCTCCATGCCCCGACCCAGGAACTGCGCCAGAAGCTCATGCCCGGTGCGGCCAGATGGCCTCTTGAAGACCTCATCGCCACCCTGAACAGCTACCCATTAAAGACCAGGGAACGCATCACCTTCGAATACCTCCTGCTGGGCCACGTCAATGACGGCCCGGAGCAGGCTCGCCAGCTCATCCGCATCGTGCGCTCCGTGCGCAAGAGCAAGATCAACCTCATTGTCTACAATGCGACCCCGGGCTCGCCCTACGAGGCGCCCAGCGAGGAACGGGTGTTGGCCTTTGAAAAGATTCTCTGGGATGCCGGCATCACGGCCGTCATCCGCAAGAGCAAGGGCCAGGACATTGACGCGGCCTGCGGGCAGCTGAAGGCCACGGCCCTGAAGGAGGAAGAAGGCGCACGCTGAGGCACCACAAGGGCTGCCGCCTGGATCTTTCCCAAAACGTTTTGCCCAAGTGCGCAAAAAGCCCTGCGAGCGGTGGCCCCCGGGACTGGGTCCTGACCTCTCGCAGGGCTTTTTCTGTTTTCAAAGGTTGTTCCCTGTTCAGGGGATGGGGACTACCCCTGATTGCGATCAAAGATGGACGGCGGCCGCCAGAACCAGAACAGGGTCACCAGGGGAATGAGGCCTGCCAGTTCGGCTATCTCGCGGCGTACGGGCAGCGTGCCCAGGCCATGCCACAGGCAGAAGGCCAGGCAGCCCGTACCTGTCAGGATGAGCCACTGTCCCAGGCGCATGGGCCGGACCGTGGCCTGGAAGAAGCCCACTGTGAAGATGGCGACCCAGACCTTGGTGATGGTCAGCGACAGGGCTGCGCCCTCAAGCGGCGACCAGGGCACAAGAAGGCAGCAGCAGAGCACATTGACGACGAGGCCGCTCAGATAGAAGGCAAAGAGCAGTCTGTGCCTGTGCATGGAAATCATGGCATAGGCAGCCAGATTGTGGAGGAAGGCCGTGGCCACGCAGGGCGTGAGCAGCTGCTGGGCCTGGACGGAGAGCGCGTACTGGGCTCCGTAGACCAGGGTCAGGAAGCGGTCGCTTTCCACATAGATGAGGAAGATGATGGGCAGGGCTGCAGCCCAGAGCGACTTGGCCGTCTGTCCGGCCAGCCTCGTGAATTCGGCCTTGTCCTCTTCCCATGTCCTGGCCAGCAGGGGAAAGATCACCTTGCCGAGCAGGGCCCCGGATACCAGGGTGGAGAGGCCTTCCACAGTTTCCCAGGCCACGCTGTAGCCGCCCACGGCCGCATCGCCGCCGTATTTCTTGAGGAAGAAGACATTGAGCTTGTTGTAGAGCATGGCGCAGCCGGCCATGCCGGTGAAGATGAGCCCCGTGCGCAGCTGGAAGAGCAGATCCCTGAACTGGGCCCAGCCGAAGCGGGAGAGGGGATTGCGTCCCAGGGCCTTGAGGGCAAAGGCCATGAGCAGCACGGATTCCAGAGGCTTGAAGGCGGCTATGGCCAGGGTGGGTGCTTCCAGCAGGACGCAGACGATGCCGTAGCCTATGCCGAAGAGGGCGGCAGGGATGCGGACACGCATCTCCACGTCCTGGCGGCCCCTGGCCTGGCAGAGGGCAAAGAAGGAATCGCTGACGCCGTCCAGGCCAAAGCCTGCTGCTATGCACAGGACAATGAGGCGCAAATTCCAGTCATAGCCCTGCCAGCCGGTCACAAGCCAGGCCAGAACCAGGGCTGCCACCAGCAGGACCAGCTTGAACCAGGACACCTCCCCAAGGAGCTTTCTGGCCTGGCTGCCGCGCCGGGCAAAGGAGGACAGGAGGAAGTCGTTGAGGCCCACATCTGCGGCCGTCTTGACCAGATAGCCGTAGGAAAGCGCCAGCATGATCTGGCCCAGGGTACCGGGACTGTGCCTGGCCAGGAGAATGGTGAAGATGGTCCAGGAGAGATCGCGTGTCCACTGGGCGCCCAGGATGTAGCCGAGGCGCTGGGGTATGCTCTTTAATTTCATGCGTTATGTGTGTTGCGAAAGCGCGGAGAGACTGTTCCCCTGTCCGCCTACTTCAGCGTGAAGCGCACGACAGCCTTGAATCCGGGCTTGAGCTCGAGATTGGGATTGGGAATGGTCAGTTCCACATTGAAGTAGGAGGCCTGGGACACATCCATTTCGTTGGACACCCAGGCAATCTCGGTAATGGTGGCCTTGAAGCTCTTGTCGTCCAGGGAAGGGATTTCCACAAGGGCCTGATCGCCGACCTTGAGGGAGGAAATCTCAGCCTCGTAGACAGGAACCTGGATGAGCATGGGGTTCATCTGTCCTATGGAAACGGGCGTGTAGCCGGCCTCGAAGGTTGCTCCGGGATTCATGGTCGGGGAGACGGAGAGCACATAGCCGTCTATGGGCGACTTGAGGTAGAGGTACTGCGGCAGGGGCATGCCTTCGCGGATTTCGGTGTCGAAGTAGCCGCTCAGCTCGTTCATGCGCATGTCAAAATTGCCCTGGGACTTGGCAATGGAGGCCTGCAGAAGCTCGATGCGGCTCTCCAGGGACTGCACGTCCCCTTCCAGGCGTCCGAAGGCCTTGTTGGAGCCAAGACCGCTGGCAGCCAGAGTCCGGGCCTTGTTGCGCTGGGCCTGCACCTGGGCAAGCTGGCTCGTCAGATCGAGGACCTGGGCCCTGAGGGATTCCGTGCCGGGTCCCATGTTCACTTCTCTCTGCAGATTCCTGCGGGCCTCGGCCTGCAGGGTGTAGCGCAGGAGCGGCTGTCCCTTTTCCACATGGTCGCCTGGTGCAACCAGAAGGCTGTCCACAACACCGTTGAAATGCACAATGGGCGCTCTGGTCACTGTAGTGCGCACCTTGCCCGTCAGGATGGTCGTTTCCTCTGCCGCCTGGACTGCAGTGCCCAGCACAAGGGAAAGTGCCACCATACAACACGAAAAAAGAAACGATTTCTTCATACTAGCCTCTCTCTGCGCTCTCTTGCAGACAGGAACCGGAGCTTTTGTCTTCTTGTCCCGGGCGCATGGCAGGGCCATGCCCCTCGTCCGTTGTCCGGCGCACGGAACGCCTGTTTTCCGTGCGCTGCAGGGCAGGGCGCGCCGGAAACGTGCACCGTCTTCCGTCACGCGCCCTCATCGCTTTCCTCAGGGCTGGGCAATGGTCGGTACGGCCTTGAGATCAGGGTCTGCTGCCGGGTCCGCGGCAGGCAGTTCGTCGAGCTTCATGGGTTCGGCGTGGCCTATGAGGCGGGTGTTCCGGGAAACGTCACCGGCAGGCTTGTTCATGTCAGGGAACACCTTTTCCTCGGCTGCGGGGACAGCCGCCGGATCGGAAACCGCAGGCATGCCACCAACAAGCTTGTTCATCTCCCTGTCCGGCAGGCCGAGGAAACGCTTCTGCAGCAGACCGGAGACATGCATCCAGTCCAGCTTGGCCAGGCGGTAGTCAAGCTCCGTATTGATGTAGTTGATCTGGGCCTGGACCATGTTTTCCTGACGATCGGCCACGAGGGGCAGGGCCTCCAGACCGTTCTCGAAGGCAATGCGGGCTTCCTCGTACTGCATCCGGGCCGTCTGGTAACGGTTGTGGGCCAGCTTGAGGTTGGTCAGGGCCAGAGCCATCTGCTGTTCGGCCTGCAGCCACTTGTTCTGATAGTCGAAGCGCTTTTCTGCCAGCGAGTGAAAGGCCTGGGCCTTGGTCATGCGGGCCGTCTGCACATCGCGGTATCTGCGACCCCAGTCAATGAGCGGGAAGTCGAAGGTCAGATGCAGGAACTGGTCTGCCGTGCCACCGGAGGGCTGGGCCTGGCCGCGGGGCGGGTTCATGTTCACGGAAATGGTCATGTTGGGCACATACTGGGCCCAAGCCAGCATGATGTTGTAGTCCGCGAGCTTGATCTGAGTGCGCAGGAGCAGATTGTCTTCCGTCTCGTTCCATCGCTCGTCCCAGCGCAGCCTGGTACCGTCAAAGTCCCTGAGCAGATCGTCGGCATGGGTGACATCCACCTTGAACTGCTGATGGGGATCCAGACCGGCCAGGATCTTCAGGCTCGTGCGCTGCATGAGCTCTTCCATCTCGGCCTTTTCCAGGGCCAGTTCGGTTTCGCGCTCATGCTGCTGGGAAAGGCTGACGGCAGAGCCCTGGTTGCCTTCCACGGCCTCCACCTGCTTCCAGTATTCGGTGAGCTCTTTGGCGACAGGGACAAGGGATCGCTGGGCAGCCAGGCTGTACTGCTGGGCCTGCAGACGCAGATAGGCTTCGGCTATCTTGTAGATGGCCTCGCCCACGGCCTTTCTGTGGGTGGAGATGGCAATGCCCACCAGCATTTTCTGGGCCTTGGTCTCGAAATAGGTGGCCACGGGATTGGGAAAGTTGGCGTAGAAACCGATTTCAAACTGGGTCTTGCCATATTCGCCAGGGGTGTCCGGTTCACCCTGGTTGTAATTTGTCATGTTCTGCGACACCTGAACGGTCATGTGCGGCTCTGGAACGTACTTCCAGAAGGCCGATGTCTGGGCAAGCCGCTTGATCTCGATTTCCACGGCGCTGTTGACCAGAGAAGGCGATTGCTGAATGGTCAGGTAGACGCAGTCCTCAAAGGAGAATTTCTTGTCCGGGTTGTAGAGGTTGGGAATGGCCTGATCGTACTTTTCCTTGTTTTCGATGGGTATTCCCGGAGCCTCGTCAAGCCAGTGCCGTGCGGGCAGTTCAGAGGAGGCTATGCCTGCCTTGTTGGACGAACAGGCGGAACCACCAAAGAGCAGCATTGCCACAGCCACCAGGGCTGCCGGCACACTACGCATGGTCTGGAAAAAAGAGTTCATTGCCCTCTCCTCGGTGTCTTTACTGCGATGTGCTTCCCGTTTCTGCATGAGGCTCCTGCGGGACATGCGTGTCCCGGGCCGCAACGTCCAGGGTATTGAATTCCAGATGCGTCACTGTCACCAGGGCGTCTCCGTTCGCGTTGACCACCTGGGCATCATAGCGGACCACATTGTCCCTGTCCCAGCAGCGCCTGAGCTGCAGGGACACAGGGCCCTGCACAGGGGCCGTGCCAAAGCGGATGAAGCCGATGAGGCTGGGCAGCCTGGCACAGGGGGCCGCCGGAGGATCATAGCTGTGCGCCAGCCAGACCGCCTGCAGGACGGCTTCCACTGCGGGCAGGCAGCCGGCCTTCCGGCCCTGGAAGCAGGCTTCTGTCTGTGGACAGAGCGTTTGATTATATGTCCAAATTCCATCGAGAGCAAGGAAGGCCTGCTCCGTCAAAACAGCCCGCAGGCTGTGTCCTTCCTCAAGAGACACCTGTTCAAGCATCCGGAAATCCTTACCTATCCCCTGCCGATCGTACCACGCGGCCAGATCGGGTGCTGTCGCCCCGGCCTGGTCCTGGCCCCTGTCTGCGGCCTCTTCCGTCCACAGGCGGGGAATCGGCGCCATGGTCCCTGCGAGGATGACCGTGCTTTCCAGAAGGTCCTCGTAATGGGGCGAGCGGCGCCCCAGGGCATTGATGCCGCGCATCTGCGTGTTCACCCGGCACATGCGGGACATGATGCCGTCATGGCGCATCCAGGGCCGCAGATCGGCCGCAAGCCGGCACTCGCGGACTATACCCGTGCGGACACCGCCCAGGGACTGCAGACGGATGTCGGCAAGGCCCGTGGCCACAAGTCCTGGCGAGGCCAGGATAGCTGCCTGGCGCTGCGTCTCCAGATGCAGGGCCAGAGGCACGGGAATAAGACCGTCCTCGCCGGCAGGAAGGCTTTTCAGCGCCGGCACGATCTCGGGCGCATAGTGCACGTTCAGACAGGTCATGGGCGTTGTGCGGGGCAGGAAGGGATGGCGATCCGGGAAGACCAGCGGCGAGCGATCCGCATCATCCAGCAGGACCTGCTCGCGCAGGGCGACCCCGGCCTGCCGGTCGTCCGTCACGGTACGCCAGAAGACAAGCCCCCGTGCCCCTTCAAGAAGCTCCCGGGCCAGCAAATCGCCAGGCTGAGGCGAGGGCTGCACATCGCACTGCCAGACAGAGGGATCCTCCTCCTGCCAGGCATTCATGAGAATGCCCAGTGCCGGACAGCCCTGCTCTTCGGCACGGGCACACAGGGCGGCAAGCGCGCTCGCCAGGCCGGTCTCGCAGGCCGCGCTGTCGTCCCCTTCCTGCTCCAGGAAGACGACTCTGGGGCCGCTGCCGTCCTGGGCACTGCCGTCCGCACTGTCCTTCAGGGCAGACAGCAGGCTGTCAGGCAGGCCGGACTGCTGACCGCAGGCGCCCTGCACAAGAAGCAGGCCGGGCTTCCGGGGCAGGGCGGCAAGGTGGCCTGCCAGATCCGTCCGATCCGCCCGATCCGTCAAGATGTCTGTGCCCAGGGGCCATGATTCGGCTCCCATCTGCCGCAGCAGGGCTTCCGTCTTCGGCAGGTCGCTGCCAAGGACAAAGCGGCAGCCCCAGGAGGCCACGGTCTGCACAAGCTGGGCAAGCAGGCTGTCGTTGCTGCCGGCAAGGAGCACCACATGATCCGGGGAGGGGGGGAAGACCCGTTCGCAGGGATTGCAGGCCGTTTCGGCAAGGGGCCTGACCTTGTCCCCGTTCTCCTGTTCCCTGTCCTGATCTGTCTGTCTGCAGCTGGCCAGGAAGGGACGGTGCACGGGACGGCCCATGGGCTCGTGCACCTTGCGCTCGTCCTGAACAGGCTTTTTGCCGCTGAAGAGCTGTTCGAGATCGCCAATGGTGGAAACTTTCAGCAGATCCTCGAAGGCCACTTCCCGGCCCAGCTTCTGCTGGGCCTCTTCTATGAGTCCGGGGAAGAAGCTGGACCGCAGGGCCAGATCAAAGCGCAGATCCATGGAGGCGTGCAGCTCTTCCACGGGCCGGCCGCTGGCCCTGGCCAAGAGTTCGCGCAGGACGGGAAGGCCCGGTGCGCTCTGCGCTCCTTCCCCGGACTGCGGCGTCTCTGCTGCCTGTTCCTGCGACCCCTGCTGTCCTTCCCTTTGTTCTTCTTCCTGTCCCCCTGCAGCGGGCGATCGGTTCCATTCCGCCGTGCGCAGGCCTGCCACCTGCACGATGCGGCCGAGATCCAGATGGCCCAGGGCATGGAGCCTGGCCAGGGTCTGGCGAATCTGTTCGCGTTCATGACCCCGTGCTGCCGAGGCCAGGCAGAGGGCCGAGAGTTCTATGCGCTCCACCATGCTGCACAATGTGTCCGAGGGCCCCATTTCCAGAAAATGACGAATGCGATCCCTGTTCCAGAGCCGCTGCACGCATTCCACCCAGCGCACGGAATTTTCATCAAGATCCATGATGGAGCTGCAGATATCCGACTGCCGCGAGGGATATTCCTCCGTGGTGACGCAGCTCAGCATGGGAAGGGAGGCCTGTCGCATCTCCAGGGACATGAGGCGCCTGTAGTCCAGCTCGCGCAGGACGCGCATGCTCGGATGGTGAAAGGCCAGCGTTATGTTGAGAATGACGGCAGCAATGCGTTTCTTGCGCAGATACCGGCGGGCCTCCACCAGCACGTCCCTGGGCCCGGACAAGATGCTCTGCTCGTGGGTATTGTAATTGGAGACGTAGAGATCGGGCCACAGTTCCTGCAGTTCGCGGACCACATCCATGCCGGCATAGACAGCCATCATGCCGGTTTCGCGGCGGGACTTGGCCTCTATGTCCGCCATGTGCCGCGAACGCGTTTCCAGAATGTACCAGCACACCTGCGGCGAGTAGACACCGGCCAGGCAGAGGGCTATGAGCTCGCCAAGACTGTGCCCGCAGACAAAGTCCGGCCTGAGCCCCCGGGAAAGATAGAGGCACCACTGGGCGTATTCTACCAGAAAAAGGTAGGGCTGCTGCCAGCGGGTCAGGCCTATGGTCTCCACATCGGTCTCGTCCATCAGGGCCAGCACGTCCCAGTTCGTGCAGGCGGCCAGGCGATCCATGGCAGCTCTGGCTTCGGGGAAATGATCATAGAGTTCCCGACCCATGCCGGGCCACACCGATCCCTGTCCGCAGCACATGACGGCCAGTCTGGGCACGTCCCCGTGCACGGGTTCAAGCCAGATGCCCCGGCCCGCCAGCTCGTCCAGAGCCTGCCTGTCGGGATTGGGGGTCATGGGCAGCATCTGCACATACCCAGGTGTGACAGAGCCAAGACGCCAGCGCTGTCCGCCCTGTACAAGGCTTTCGTACCAAACACCGTCCAGCGCCGCCGTCAGGGCCACACGTTCCTGTGCTGCCGCACAAACATTTTTTTCCATAAGCCAAAATCCCCGATGTGCATGCCGGCAGCCCCGGCTCGTCCCCGGAGTCCAGGGCAGAAGCTGAAGAAGGCTGTACCAGCAGGCTGAGGCTTGAAATCACGGGCGCACGCAATGCGCGATTGTTCCCGAAAGACCAGTATACGGGATAACTTCCGGAACAGGGCCCTGCACCCGTCCTGTCCGCATCGTCTGAACGTCTCTCCTGCCCTCTCTCAGATGCCGGACCGCCTCCCGTACTGTGTACGACAGGTCAGCCGTCCTGCCAGCGAATTGTCAGAGGACTGACCGGATAGCAGGCCGGGAAACGGGCCATGTTCCCGTCTGGCAGCCAGGGCACAAGCCGGCCCAGAAGGCCGGAAGACAAGGACCAGGCGGCAGGCAGACCCCGTCTGCCCACTGCACATGCCTTTGGACAGGGCTGCAGAACTGTTCTTGTTGATAGGGCATCTTGGCAACTCTGTCCAGACATCCGTGATATAGCAAATGTTTGAATATAATAACAAAATTTCTACCTCTTCACAAGGTTGCTTTATCGGCAGACGATCGGACCAGAGCCTTGTTGACAAGAGTCCATCAGATTTTCTTTTCTGATAGTTCTGATTGAAGCAAACATATCTTTCAAAAAGATTTTGCATATTTCTGTAAGCGATATTTTTAGTGCAGAAATATCCTGCAAATTTATCAAATTACACAGACATAAATATGTTTACTTTTATATTTTTTTACATAAACATATTTTTATTTTTTAATAATATATTTATATTTATGTTTTTATTTACTTTTTTAATCGCAATGATAAAATTTTTTTTCAAAAAATTACATATATTTATTTTTACCTGACAAGCTCTTAAAATAAAATCTATTTCTCTTGCGTTCCGAGTTTTTCTCGGCTATAGTTGAAGATAGTGTTTGTGAAAATTATGCCTGTCCCTCGTGGTACTGAGCGCTGACTCTTTCACAGGTGTTTCACCGTCTCATATATCAAGGATTGCAAATGAATATATCCCCAACCTCTGCGAATGCCCCCCACTCGCAGGACTCTTCGAGCACCTTCTCCAAGGCCCGTTCCAAGCTGGCTTTTGACAGACTTGTTGCTCTTGGTGCCAAAATGGGCATGCCAAATCCGCTCTTCCTGTGTGCGGATCGCGCTGCCAAGGCAACTATCCATATTAATGGAAACGATTATATCAATTTCTCCACCTACGACTATCTTGATATCAACGGGCATCCGGAAATCACCGCTGCAGTGACCAAGGCTGCAGAGACCTTCGGGACATCTGCCGGTGCCAGCCGTCTTGTGGGTGGCGAGCGCACCCCGCACAGGGAGCTTGAGTCTGCCATTGCCAGGTTCCTCGGCACAGAGGACTGCATTGTCTACGTGAGCGGTCATGCGACCAATGTCTCCACCATAGGCTTCCTCTTCGGATCCAGGGACCTCATCCTGTACGACAACCTGGCCCACAACTCCCTTGCCCAGGGAGCCCGTCTCTCCAATTCCGCCCGCTTTGCCTATGCGCACAACGACTGCAATGACCTGGAGCGCCTGCTCAAGGCCAAGCGCGGCGAGTACAAGAGGGCCGTCATCGTGACCGAGGGCCTGTTCAGCATGGACGGCAACATTCCGGACATCCCGCACCTCATCGAGCTCAAGAAGCGCTATGACT
Organism: Candidatus Desulfovibrio intestinipullorum; assembly: GCA_019113165.1. Lineage (GTDB taxonomy): Bacteria > Desulfobacterota > Desulfovibrionia > Desulfovibrionales > Desulfovibrionaceae > Desulfovibrio > Desulfovibrio intestinipullorum. The sequence goes on along the minus strand of DXHV01000070.1, from coordinate 45,249 downwards.
GCATGCTCATGGTCGACGAAGCCCATTCCTTCGGCGTCATCGGCGAGCATGGCGGCGGCGTGCGCGAATACTTCAATATTGATCCCAACGACGTGGATCTGTGGATGAGCACCCTGTCCAAGACCCTCTGCGGCTGTGGCGGCTACATTGCCGGCCGCAGGGAACTCGTGGAATACCTGAAGTACGGTTCCCCGGGCTTTGTCTTCAGCGTGGGCCTCTCTCCCGTTCTTGCCGTGGCTAGCCTCACCGCCCTCAAGATTCTTGAACGCGAGCCCGAACGCGTGCACAAGCTGCAGCACATTTCCCAGTATTTCCTCGCCTATGCCAAGAGCAAGGGCCTTAATACCGGCGAATCCCAGGGCTATGCCATCATCCCCATCATCACCGGTGAATCCATGATGACAGGCTTCCTGGCCACGCAGCTCTTCAGGCGCGGCATCTATGTCATGCCCATCACCTTCCCCGCCGTCAAGGAAGGCGAAGCCCGTCTGCGCTTCTTCCTCTCTGCCTCGCAGACCGAGGAAAACGTGCGCAAGACCATTGATGCCCTGATTGAGGAAATGCCCAAGGCCCAGGCCACGGTCGATGCCTACCATGCCGCGCATCCCGAAGGCACCGAGTTCTAGAAGCCTGCCGTGCCCAGGGGCGTTCTAAGGAGGAAGCAGGGACTTGAGCAAGAAGCACGTCTTTGTGTGCTGTTCCCTTGATGTCGAAGAAGAGGGGCTCTTCCGCGGATCCTATGCCACGGCTGCTCCCCAGGTGAGCAATCTGGCCTTTCTGAAGCGGCTGCGGCCCCTGCTGGAAATGCAGGTGCGTCCGACGCTGTTCTGTGCCTGTCCGGTCCTTGCCGATGACGGGGCCTGGGGGCACATCGAGCACCTGGCCCGGGACTTTCCCCTGGAAATCGGCGCGCACCTCCATCACTGGAATACTCCGCCCCTGTCCGGCTCCGGCACAGGTCCCCTCGCAAGCGTTCCCTCCTGCAGGGTTCCCCCGAACCTGATGGAGGCCAAGCTGGCACACCTTGTGGATCTGTGCACGCGCAGGTGTGGGCAGGCGCCCGCTTCCTTTCGCATGGGCCGCTGGGACCTGCACAGGTCCCACTGGCCGCTTCTGGCAAGGGCAGGCTTCACGGCAGACGCATCCGTCAGGCCCCTGCACGCAGGCTCCAGCCGCAATCTGGGGCCTGACCACTTTGATGCCCCCATGCATCCCTATCTTGTGCAGGTACAGGGCCGGACGATCTTCGAGCTGCCCCTCACCGTGACCCACCTGGCGCCCTGGCTGAGCAGAGCCGTCTCCCGTCTGCCCCGTGCCTCAGTCCTCAGGGCATCCTTCCATTCCTGGGGCGTTCTGGCTCTCCTGCCAGTCTATCATCCCCTCTGGGCCATGAAGGCCATCACGCGTCGTGCACTGGACAGGGGCACTCCGGTCCTTTCCCTGACCTGGCATTCCTCGGAACTCATGCCTGGCGGCAATCCGCACCTGCCCGACGAAGCCGCCATAACGCGCTTTCTTGACAAGATACGGGACTACCTTGTCTGGCTTTCGGACTGCTGCACGGTCCGGTACACCACCCTGGCAGAACTGCGTCAGACGCTCCTTGCGCACTGCCCGGCAGCCCCTGCTGCACACGGCGACTGGACGTATGCGTCAGCAGGGGACGATGCCTCCCCTGTCATGAGGTCTCATGCCTGATCAACACAGTGTGACTCCAGGTTCTTCCACAAAGAACAGCACGCCTCGCCTTGCCGTTCTCCTGCTCTGGTATCCCCTCTTTACCCAGCCCTTCATTTTCCGGGACATCGAGGCCCTGAAGCAGCACCTGCCGGTGCACGTCTATACCCTCTACGGCAGGAATCTGCGTCTGTGCTCTCGGGAAATGTGCCAGGCTGCCGACGAGGCCACGAGACTTGGCATCCGGGCCCTGCCTCGCATCCTCTGGTCTGTCCTGCGCCTTGCGTTCAGGCACCCTGTCCGCCTTGTCCGTCTGTTTGCCGACAATGTCTGCTGCCGATGGTCCAGTCTGGAAATCCTGGGTGAAAATCTCTGGGCCTTCCTGTGCGGTCTCCACCTGGCGCCGCTGCTGCAGAAGGAAGGCATCGATCTGCTCTATGCCCCATGGCCCAGGGGCACAACAACAGCGGCACGCACCATCTTCCAGTGCACGGGCATTGGCTACGTGACCTCGGCCAGGGGAGACAACCTGAACCCCGCCGATCCCGATCTCGTGGTCAAGCTGCGCGATGCCTGTGCCGTACGCACCAACAACCAGGCCGATGCCGGGCGCATCAGGGACCTGCTGGCCGGCACAACGTCACATGGGCGCACACCACAGGTTGCCGTTATCTACAACAGCCTGACCCTGCATGTGGACAGGCTTGCGCCCCTGCCCATGCGGCCCCCGGTCCGTCTGCTCGCTGCAGGTCGCTTTGACGTGACCAAGGGCTTTGACGTGCTCCTTCGGGCCTGCGCCGAACTTGCGCGCAACAACGTCGATTTCCGCCTTACCCTGGTCGGTGGCGGCGGGGCCATGATGGGCCTCGGCAAGCTGGACAGCACGCTCCATGCCCTGTGCAGGGATTTGCACCTTGAAGATCGCGTGACCTTCCCCGGGCTCGTCTCCCATGACACCTTTCCCGACATCCTGCGCGCTCACGACATCTTTGCAGCGCCCTGTGTCATCGCGCCCACGGGACAGCGAGACGGCATTCCCAATACCGTCATCGAAGCCATGAGCTTCGGCCTGCCCGTCGTCGCCAGCAACGTCAATGCCCTGCCCGAAATTGTCCGCCACAGGGAGACCGGACTTCTTGTTCCTCCGGGCAATCCGACCCTTCTGGCCCTGGCCCTGCAGGAGCTCATTGACCATCCCGAACAGGCCAGATGCTACGGTGCCCGGGCGGCACAGCTTGCCCGTGAACTCTTTTCGCAACAAACCAACGGTTCCCAGCTGGCCTCGCTCTTCATTCAGGCACACAGGGAGAGGACATAACGTATGTGTGGCATAGCAGGCATTGTCTCACTTGCATCCAATGCCCGACTGTCCGAAGAGGACGAACAGGCTGTCCGCCTCATGACGGAGGCAATGGCCTATCGGGGACCTGACGGCAGCGGCATTCTGAGACACAACAACATCTGTCTCGGCCACAGACGGCTCTCCATCATCGACCTTGCCGGCGGCGCCCAGCCCATGCAGGATGCGGAGGGCCGGCTTTCCATTGTCTTCAACGGCGAAATCTATAATTACCGCGAACTGCGCCAGGAACTGCAGCAAAGGGGCGCGCACTTCCAGACACATTCCGACACAGAGGTCCTGCTGGAAGCCTACAGGGTCTGGGGCAGGGACTGCCTGGATCATCTCGACGGCATGTTTGCCTTCGTCCTGTGGGACGATGTCCGCAAGTGCCTCTTCGGAGCCCGCGACCGCTTTGGCAAGAAACCGCTCTTCTATACCGTGCAGAACGGGCAGTTCCTCTTTGCCTCCGAACTCTCCTGCCTCAGGAAGGTCCCGGGGCTCGGCCTGACCCTGGATGACAGGGCGCTCATGCGCTACCTGGCCTATCAGTATGTGCCCTGCCCGCAGACCATGTTCCGGGAAATCCTCCAGCTGCCGCCGGCGACGGCCCTTGTCCTGAAAGGGGGCGAGCTCTCCCTGTGGTCCTACTGGGATATCCCCCAGCCCTCAAGCCTGGTCATGGACGAGCAGGAGGCCTGCGAGGAGCTGCGCCGCCTCATGCGCAGGGCCGTGCGGCGCCGCATGATTGCCGACGTGCCCCTGGGCGTCTTTCTTTCGGGCGGCATCGACTCGAGCATCGTCACCGGGCTCATGGCCGAAGCCTCGTCCACGCCCATCAAGTCCTTTTCCATCGGCTTTCACGAAGCAAGCTATGACGAGAGCGGCTATGCCCGCCTGGCCTCCAGGGCCTTTGGCACCACCCATTACGAGCGCGTCTTCCTGGAAGAAGAGTGCTCGGACATTCTGCCCTCCGTTGTCAGTGCCATGGATGTGCCGGTGGCCGACCCGTCGGCTGCCCCGACCTGGCTCCTTTCCAGGATGACACGACAGCACGTGACGGTCGCCCTGGGCGGAGATGGCTCCGACGAACTGTGGGCCGGCTACGAACACTATGCAGGCTTTGCCATTGCCCAGAGCTACAACCACTGGCCCCTCTTCCTGCGCCAGTGCATCATAGAGCCCATATGCCGCCGCCTGCCCGCCTCCACGGGCTACGTGAACCTGCGCCTGGCAACTGCCACCTTCCTCAGGGCAGCCAAGCTCCCTCCGTGGCTGCGCATACAGTCCATGCTCACGGCCTGCTCCGCCGACATGCAGGAACGCCTGCTGCAGCATGCGGACAGGGACTTCCTGCGCGACGAAAACCTCTTTGCCCCAACCTACAGGGCCTACCATCACGTTATCCCTGCCGAAGGCCTTGATCCGACCTTCAATGCCTATATCCGGGGCTTTCTGCTGGACGACATTCTGGTGAAGGTGGACCGCTGTTCCATGCTCAATTCCCTGGAAGTCAGAGCTCCCTTCCTGGACAGGGAACTGGCGGAATTTGTCCTCCGCCTGCCCGCCAGATACAAGCTGCACGGCCTCAGGCGCAAATATCTGCTCAAAAAGGCCTTTGCGGATCTCCTGCCGCAGAAAATCCTTCACCGTAACAAGCGCGGCTTCCAGATCCCCGTGTCCAAGTGGCTCAGGGGCCGCCTGCGGCCGCTGATGGAAGATCTGCTGAGCAAGGACTCGCTCTCAGGGCACGGCTTCTTCAATCCCGAAGAAGTCCGCCGCCTCATGGATGCCCACCTCTCGGGCCAGCACGACCTGCGCACGCCCTTGTGGACCCTGATGGTCTTCCAGCTGTGGTGGCGCACGACCATGGGCCGCTGAATCCCGAGAACAGGACATCCCTTCCCCCTGCAACCCGACACTGGAACAAGTGAACTGCTATGACTAGTCAACTCAAGACCCTCTTCCTGCTGGCTGCTCTTTCGGCCATCATCATCCTCATTGGTGGCATGATTGGCGGAAGAACAGGCATTATCATCGCCTTTGCCATTGCCCTGTTCATGAACGTGGGCAGCTACTGGTTCTCCGACTCCATTGTGCTCCGAATGTACAATGCCCGGGAGCTTGCCTATGAGGAAGCGCCCATGCTCCATCAGATTGTGGAAGAACTGGCCCACAATGCCGGCATTCCCAAGCCCAAGGTCTGCGTGGTGCCCGAACAGGCCCCCAATGCCTTTGCCACGGGCAGGGATCCCCAGCACGCCGTCGTGGCCGTGACCGAGGGCATTGTACAGGTGCTCTCGCCGAGAGAACTGCGTGGCGTCCTGGCCCACGAGATTGCCCACATTGCCCACCGCGACATCCTCATCCAGTCCATTGCCGCTGTCATGGGATCCACCATTGTCATGCTGGCCAACATGCTGCAGTTTGCCTCCTTCTTCGGTGGCGCCCGCGACGAAAACGGTGAACGAACCAATCCCATAGCCGGCATCCTCATGGCCATTCTGGCTCCCATTGCCGCAACCCTCATCCAGATGGCCATTTCCCGCTCTCGCGAATATCTGGCCGACGCTGGCGGTGCCCAGTACTGCAACGATCCCCTGGCCCTGGCCGGAGCTCTGGACAAGCTGCAGAGAGCCGCAGGCCAGGTGCCCATGCAGAACGGCAATCCCACCACGGCCGAGATGTTCATCGTGTCGCCGCTCTTTTCCGGCGGCATGGCCAACCTCTTCAGCACTCATCCGCCCATGGAGGAACGCATTGCCAGACTCCAGCAGATGGCCGGCCAGATGCCGCAGCCTGCTGCGTCTTCCAGCGCCCCCACCTCCTCCAACCAGTTCGGAAGCCACCACTTTGGCGACCGATAAAGCCGGGGAGCCCTGCCATGTGTACCAGCGCAACCCGCAAGGGCCCCGTCTTCGTCTCGACCATTTTCCTGCTGGCCTGTCTGCTCCCGGCTCTCCTGTTCTCCTCTGGCTGTGCCAGGGAGGCACAGGTGACTCCCAGTCCCGTTTCAGGACCTGAAACGCCCTGCGAGACCCTCTACACCTTTGCTCCGGGCTTTCTTGTCGTGGATCTGGCCGCGGGATCCGATATCTTTCTGGACCCTGCTGCCCGGGAATTTCCCGTCTTCTGCTCGGCAAAGGAGGCCCATGCCTCCCTTGTGGCCAGGGTCAGCCAGGGCCTTCTGCCCAGGGGCGACTGGCAGATTTTCCGCCTCAAAGGCGGCTACAAAGAACTTGGCACAGCCAGGGGCCCCGGCAACTACGTTCTGCGTACCCCGGCACGCCTGGCCGAATGGTGCCCTGAACAGTCCTACAGATAGCGAAAAGGGGCGCCTGCCCATTCTTTTCCCCCGACCTTCCGACCCTGTGACGCTGCCCGGGCCGGAAGGTCTTTTTTTCATCCAGCTCTCAGACTCCCTCCAGTGAACGCTTCCCGTGGCCCTCTTTGCCTGGTGTCTGACATCAGAGATACGCCTTGCCGAAAACAGGACGCCTGACAGGAAAAGAAACGCACAATTGCCCGGTCGCATCTTGCTCTCCTCGCAATCGTGATTACTTTTCTCCTGAAAAAAGCAGAAGCAGACCTTTTTTTCTGCTTGATACGCAATCCATGGAGGGACAGGCCCGCTCCGCACCCCTGTCCTGGAGGTTTACAATGAGCGAACAGACTGAGACTGCAGAAGGCAAAAAAACCTGCGAATTTCGCGCCGAAGTTCGCAAAGTGCTTCAGATTCTGACAAATTCTCTGTATACCAATAAAGAAATCTTCCTGCGCGAACTGGTCAGCAATGCCTCGGACGCCCTGGACAAGCTGCGTTTTCGTCAAAACCGCGGCGAGACGCCCAGGGAAGCCCAGCTGCCCCTGGAAATCCGCATCACTCTGGACAAGGACAAGAAGGAACTTGTCATTGCCGATACCGGCATCGGCATGACCGAGCAGGAACTTGGTGAAAACCTGGGCATCATTGCCAAATCCGGTTCCGAGGAATTTCTTGCCGAGCTTGCAGGCCAGGCTGCCGCCGCCGAGGGCGACAAGAAGCCCGTGGATGCCTCGCAGATCATCGGCCACTTTGGTGTCGGCTTCTATTCCGTCTTCATGGTCGCCAGCAGGGTCGAAGTCTATTCCCGTCCTGCCTTTGGCGACGGTTCTGCCTTTGTGTGGGAAAGTGACGGTCTGGGCACCTACACCGTTTCTCCCAGCGAGGAAGCCGAACCTGTGCGCGGCACGCGAATTGTGGTCCATCTCAAGGACGATGCCGAGGAATTTGCCGAAAAGTACCGCATTGACGGCATTATCCGCAAGCATTCCGGCTTCATTCCCTTCCCTGTCCTGGTGGACGGCGAAAAAGTCAACACCCAGCCTGCCCTGTGGCGCGAACCCAAGAGCCAGGTGACGGCCGACCAGTACAAGGACTTCTACAAGTCCTTCACCTATGACAGCAAGGATCCCCTGGACTGGCTGCACATCAGCGTGGACAGCCCCGTGCAGTTCCATGCCCTGCTCTATATTCCCGACGAGGCCCAGGAATTCCGCGGTCCCAGGGAAGACGAGTACTGGGGCCTGGACCTGTACAGCAACCGCGTGCTCATCCAGCACAAGAACAAGGACCTCATTCCTCCCTACCTTGGCTTCCTCAAGGGCATTGTGGACACCGAGGACATCCCGCTCAACATCTCCCGCGAAACGCTGCAGGAAAACCGTGTCCTGCGCAAGATCAACCAGACCATAGTCAAGCAGACCCTCAATCACCTGGAAAAGATGGTGAAGGATCGTCCCGAGGACTACCTCAAGTTCTGGAAGCATCACGGCATCATCCTCAAGATGGGTGTCCATCAGGACTTCACCAACAGGGACAAGATCCTGGCCCTGCTGCGCTTCAACACCTCTGCCAACGAAAACGCCGAAGAGGTCTCGAGCCTGGAAGAGTACCAGAGCCGCGCCCTGGAAGGCCAGAAGACCTTCTGGTACGTGACGGCTGCCAGCCGCGAGGCTGCCAAGCTCAACCCGAATATGGACCGCTTCCGCAAGAAGGGTCTGGAAGTCCTCTTCTTCTATGAACCCTTTGACGAATTCATTGTCAGCGGCATCGGCACCTACAAGGAATGGACCTTCAAGTCCATTGAAAATGCCGAGGAAAAGGATCTCGAGGCCTTTGCCGACAAGGAAGACGCCACCCCCAAGGCGGCTCCCCTTTCTACCGAAGACGAAAAGACCTTTGACGATCTCATCGCCAGGATGAAGGAACTGCTCGGTGCCAGGGTCAAGGACGTGGTCGTTTCCAGGCGTCTGACGGACAGCGCAGCCGTGCTTTCTTCCGAAGACGGCGTGACCTCGGCCATGGACAAGTTCATGCGGGCCATGGACAAGAACATGGAAGTCCCGGTGAAGACACTGGAAGTCAACCGCGAACATCCCCTGCTGCGTGCCCTGCTACGCATCTTCAAGGCCGATGCCAACGATGCCATTCTGGCAACCATGATCAACTCCCTCTTTGACTCCGCCCAGCTCATGGACGGCTTTGTCAAGGATCCGCAGGAACTGGCCTCCAGAAATGCCAAGCTGCTCGAGCAGTCTGCCAGCTGGTACGCCGACATCAAGAAACTCTAGAAAAGCCTTCTGACAGCACCGGCATTCAGTCCGCGACCGGCCTCTGCCGGTCCGGCTGAATGCGGTCTGCCTTTTTTCGAGCCTGCAGCCCCGCCAGGGGGCAGGCTGCAGGGCGCCCCTGGAACCGCTCCATGCAGCCCAGGACAACAGGGATCCTCAATGACAAGTGTACTGCTTTCCAAGGTGCGGGACCGCATTCCGCTGGGCAATGCCCTGCGTGGCATTGATCCCGGGAAACTGAAGGAGTTCATGCAGCAAAGCCATGCCCCGGAATGGCATGCCTTTGCCATTACCCATCGCATGTGGCGGCCGCATGCCTCTGTGCCCTGCCGCTGGCTCAGCGAAGTGCTGCCCCACGATGCCCCCGTTTTCGAGCCTGGCTGCGGCAGCGGTGCCAATCTGCTCTGGCTGGGGCAGCAGGGCTTCCGGCACCTGTTGGGTGCCGACATTTCTGCCGAAGCCCTTGCCCTGGGCGACCTGCTGGCCAGGGAGCTCGGCATCCCCATGGAAACATGGCAGGACAACGGCATCACGCCCTCAAGACTGCCGGAAAATCTGGGCGGCATCGTCTCTGTCAACTGGTTCTATCACATTCCCGGCGCCAGTCTGACCGCCTTCCTGACGACCTACAGGAAGGCGCTCCGCCCCGGCGGCTATCTGGCCCTGGACATGGTGACACGCCACTACGACAGGGTCCCCGGCAATCAGTGGCACAGTGACGATCAGAAGCTGCCCGAAGGCCAGCGCAGGCCGTCCGAGTACACGGTGCGCCTGGATCGTGCCGAAATGGAGTGCCTGGCCTGCCGCTGCGGCTTTGCCCTGGTGCGCTCCACCTGCTTTGTCCTGAGCCGTCCGCAGCGGGCCGCCTACCTCCTGCGCCGCGTGGACTAGCCCGCCTTTCCCGTCTTTTCCCTCTCTCCCAAATGCAAAGACCTCCCCGAATGACGGGGAGGTCTTTGCATTTGTCTTCTCTGTCCGGAGTTCTTCCTGCGCATGCCCGAGGCGTTTCGGCCCTGCCGGGAAGAAGCCCCCGGGGCTTTTTTCTAGAAAAGGTCTGTCCTGTCTGCTCCGGGACTGTCGGCTGCCTCCAGGCAGAGGTAGAAGTATTCCTCCACCAGGGCCAGGATGCGCCCGAGAATGCCCTTGCCCAGCATGGGATGCCCGAAGAGGTGATCGCGTTCCTTGGCAAGGCTTGCCTTGTCCACGGCATTGGGCATGCTCACAAGGAGCGTGTCGGCCAGGCGGGCCGCCAGCAGATAGCCCTCGGCCCGCACAAAGAAGGTCCTGGCAAGCTCGCGGACTTCCGGCTCGTATTCCTGCCAGAAGGAGAGGGCGGCCCTGGAGGGCTCGGTGCTGCAGGCTGCGTCCAGGGCAGCCAGCAGGTTGGTGCACATGCCTCCGGGCAGTCCCTGCTTCCAGCCCATGAGCCAGGGAGTCCTGGCAAAGAAGAGCCTGTGCTCCACAGCCAGGGCAATGAGCTCCCGGGTCTGGGCAATGAGACTGCACAGGGTCTGCGGCACAAAGGATTCCAGGGGCCTTGGCTGGGAAAGGAACTGCCAGGGAGCAACATGACTGTGTTCCACCCGCACGCCTGCCAGCCTGCTTAAAATGTGGGCAAACCAGATGTTGGCATCAGGGCTGTCCGGCGTCTCCAGGTGCGAATAGCTCAGGACGTACTCGCCTTCCCCTGAGTGCCCGGTCACGATGAGCTCGGTGTCCGTCAGGAAGTCTGCCGTAAAGTTCACGCCGTAGCGACTTTTCCAGTCCTCGAAGATGTGCCGCGGCACGCTCTCCAGGGCTATGTCGGCAATCCAGAAGTCCCGATCTGGACAGCGGTAGCGGGCAAGGACGGACACGTCCCCACCGCTGTTGTGAAAGCGCCCGGGCCACCAGACAGGCAGGGAGGGCTTCCTGTCCTGCCAGTCGGGCGTCAGGGCATGGGAACAGGGATCTGCCAGCACGTAGCCAGAGATCAGGTGCAGAATGCGCTGCGGGTAGTCCGCACGTATCCAGGGGCACAGGGCCAGGCCCCTGGAGTGGGAGAGGGCCAGACCCGCTCCGCCGCAGAAGCCCAGGTACCGGCCTCCGTGCCGTATGTAGTCACAGATGGCCCGCTTGCCTGCCTCGCCCAGGGCTTCTGCCTTGAGATTGGCAGAACCTCCCGGCACAACCAGGACTCGGGCAGGCTCGGCACCTGCTTGCTTGCGAAAAAGGGCCCCTTGGGCTATGTCTCTGCCCTTCAGGAGTCGGACTGGAAAGCCGAGACTCCGCAAAGCTCGTAAAGACATAAGCCCCCAGATATGGGCATCATCCCACAACATGGCAATGGGCGGCATATTGTTCAACATAGGGCCACTATCCCCGACTTTCATGGAGAATGCAAGATGTCTGATACTCTTCCCAAGGGCTATGAGCCCCGCGACGTCGAAGCAAGATGGCGTTCGCGTTGGCGGGACGATAAAACCTTTTCCCCTGATCCCAAAGCTGGCGGCGATCCCTATTGCATTGTCATTCCTCCGCCGAACGTCACCGGTGCCCTGCATATCGGTCATGCCCTCAATCTGACCCTCATTGATTCCCTGTGCCGCCACTACAGGCAGAAGGGCCGCAATGTCCTGTGGATCCCCGGCACGGACCATGCCGGCATTGCCACTCAGAACGTGGTGGAAAAGACGCTGGCCAAGGAAGGCAAGCGACGCCAGGATCTGGGACGGGAAAAGTTCATTGAACGCGTCTGGCAGTGGCGCGAGGAATATGGCCACCGCATTCTCAGCCAGATCGAGGCCATGGGCTGTTCCGTGGACTGGAGCCGCCTGCGCTTTACCCTGGACGAGGGGCTGTCCAGGGCCGTGCGCAAGGTCTTTGTGCAGCTCTACAACGAAGGGCTCATCTATCGCGGCAAGTACATCATCAACTGGTGCTCCCGCTGCCACACGGCCCTGGCCGACGATGAGGTGGAACACAGCGACGAACGCGGCCATTTGTGGAGCATCCGCTACCATCTGCAGGACAGCGACGAGAGCATCATCATTGCCACCACCCGTCCGGAAACCATTCCCGGCGACACGGCCATCTGCGTCCATCCCGAGGACGAGCGCTACACCCACCTCATCGGCAAGACGGCCCTTGTGCCTGTGCTGGGCCGGGCCATTCCCATCATTGCCGACAAGTACGTGGACAGGGAATTCGGCACAGGCGCCCTCAAGGTCACGCCCTGCCATGACCACAACGACTGGGCCCTGGGCAAGACCCACAATCTCGAATTCATCCAGGTCATTGACGAAGACGGCGTCATGAAGGCCGAAGCCGGCAAGTATGCCGGCCTCAGCAAACAGGACTGCCGCAAGGCCATTCTGGCCGACATCGAGGCCCAGGGCGATCTCGTCCGCATCGAGGACCTCACCCACTCCGTCGGTCACTGCTACCGCTGCCACACCGTCGTCGAGCCCCATGTCTCGGAACAGTGGTTCGTGGCCACCACCAAGCTGGCCCCCAAGGCCAAGGAAGCCATTCCGAACAGGATCACCCTGCTGCCCGAAACCTGGACCAAGACCTACTATCACTGGCTGGACACCATCCGCGACTGGTGCATCAGCCGCCAGATCTGGTGGGGACACCGCATTCCTGCCTGGACCTGCAACCAGTGCCACCATCTCATCGTGGCCGAGGAAGATCCCACCGTCTGCCCCGAATGCGGATCCCATGATCTGCATCAGGACGAGGACGTGCTGGACACCTGGTTCTCCTCTGCCCTGTGGCCCTTCTCCACACTGGGCTGGCCGGACAAAACAGAGGATCTGGCCAGATGGTATCCCACGGCCGTGCTGGTGACGGGCTTTGACATTCTCTTCTTCTGGGTCGCCCGCATGATCATGATGGGCGAGCATTTCATGGGCAACGTGCCCTTCAGGACCGTCTATCTGCATGCCCTGGTGCGCGATGCCCAGGGCAAGAAGATGTCCAAGTCCACGGGCAACGTCATCGATCCCGTCAAGATGATCGAAAACTACGGCTGCGACGCCCTGCGCTTCACGCTCACGGCCTTTGCCGCCATGGGCAGGGACATCAAGCTCTCCGAGGAGCGCATCGAAGGCTACCGCCACTTTGTGAACAAGCTCTGGAATGCGGCCAGGTTCACCCTCATGAACCTGGAGGAAGAGGCGCCAGAGGCCGTGGACCTTGCTGCAGTGGAAGGCCTGAACAATCGCTGGATCCTGCACAGGCTGGAACTGCTCAAGAAGGACATGGACCAGGCCTTCGAGGAATACCGTTTCAACGACGTGGCTCAGGGCGGCTACAAGTTCCTGTGGTCCGAGTTCTGCGACTGGTATCTCGAGCTCGTGAAGCCGGACATGCAGTCTGCCGAGCGCAAGGCACAGTCGCAGTACGTGCTCTACACCGTGCTCAAGGAACTGCTCATCCTCCTGCATCCCATCATGCCCTTTGTGACGGCCGAAATCTGGCAGGCCCTGCCCGGACATGCCGGGGAAGACCTTGCCACCATGCGCTATCCCGAGGAGCGTCCCGGCTGCCTCAGACCCGAGGATGCCGCCAGGATGGAATTCATCCAGGGCGTCATCGTGGCCGTGCGCACCATCAAGGCCGAGCTCGACATCAATCCCAGCCACAAGGTCGTGCTCACCCTGCATCCGGCCGATGCGGCCCAGCAGGAACTGCTGCTTGCCAACGAGAGCACCATTGTCACCCTTGCCAGGCTGGAACGCATGGAAGTGGGCATGGACATCCACGCGCCCAAGGCATCCGCCTCGTCCGTTGTCCAGGGCTGCCAGATCATCGTGCCCCTGAAGGGCAATGTGGACCTGCAGGGCGAACTGGCCCGCCTGGCCAAGGAAATGGGCAAGCTGCAGGCCGCCCTGGAGGTGGTGGACAAGAAACTCTCCAACGAGAGCTTTGTCACCCGTGCCAAGCCGGAAATCGTCCAGCGTGAACGCGACAGGGCCGCAGAGCTGAAGGACAACCTGGAAAAGCTCACCACCCTGCAGGCGCGTTTCCTCGAGGCTCTGGAAAATGGCGAAGACTGATGCACCAGAAGCGTTGCGTGCACAGGAAGCTGTCAGAGGGGCGGCACGGCCTGCCCGTCTGACAGCCCTTGTCCTTGTGCCGCTTCTTGTCCTTGTCCTTTCTGTCCTTTCCCTGCCCGCCAGGGCCCTGGCCCTGCAGACCGGCGAAGTGAGCGCCAGGCTGCAGACCATGGTCATCGAGTCCAGCCTCATTGAAAAGGCGCTTTCGGAAATCCGCGCCTTCAAGAAGGCCGGCTTCATCTATCAGCCGCAGCTGAGCATCTCCTCTTCCATCAGCCCCACGGGCAGGGAAGAGTGGGACTGGCGGGCCGTCACCAGCGGCATGGTCACGGCCGACAGGGACTTTGCCTTCTGCTTCGGCTCGGTTGCCGACGTGCAGCGCGAACAGAAGGTGCTGCAGCTGCTGCTCCCGAAGCTCCGGCAGGCAGGGCTTGGCCAGACGCAGATAGCCGCTGTCCAGAAGGCCATGCACACGCCAAAGGGGCAGGCTGAACTGGCCCGCTATTCCTCGGCCGAAATGAAAAGGATGTTCGCCCTGGCCGGCGAGAACGAACAGTCCCTGCGCTTCCTTGGCGGCTTTCTGTACGGCAACTTCATCGAACGCCTGTACACAAGCTCCATCATGGTGCTGGCCGCCGTGGAGGAAGACACCATGGACGCCCTCACCGGAGTGGAGCTGAAGACTGCAGAGCGCATGCAGGATATCCTGCTGCTTCTTGCCCGGAACAATGTCCTTGGCGACAGGGAACTTTCTGCCGAGAGAGGCCAGGTTGTGCAGAAGCTTGTGGCCCTTGTGAAGACCAGGGATCAGGCGGCGCTTGTTGCCAACCTGCGCAAGGTGGTCGACATCTGTCAGGATGAGCGCGATGACGTGCTCGATGACGAGGACGACGAGGACGAAGGAGGCAGGCCGTAGGGCCGTCCCTTCCCCGTGCAGTCCAGACGGCCGCTTTCGGCACGTGCCAGGCTCAGTCCCGATTATCCCCTGTCCGCGTCCCCGCATGCAGCGGAGACGCGGACATCATTTGTTCACTGCCATCTCTCTCATTTTGCGGAGAACACTATGTCTTTCATCATTGGCTATCTCAATGGCGAGCCGCAGGAACTCACCCTGATCAACGGCATGGTTCATATCAACAATCAGATCCAGCCCATCAAGAATGTCACCGAGGAAGAAATCCGCCTCATGGAACAGGCACTGGAAGACGTCCCCGAGGGCGACGAGGAGGGCAGGGAAGCCTTCCGCAATGCCCGGCGTATAGAGTTTCTGGTCAGCCTGCTCAGCAGGACCTTTGGCGACGAGGCCACCGACTTTCTCGAGCAGCTCATCGGCAACCTGCACTACAGGGTTCTGGAGTATCTCGGCGAGACCGACGACCTGGACGACTACGTTGAAGAGCGCATGGTCCGCCGGAGCAGGCACAGCCACGACCACGACCACGATCACGATCACGGCTGCACCTGCGGCTGCGATCACCATCACGAGGACTAGTGTTTAATTTTATTAGTCCACATACTGCTATTGATTGAAAATCACTGTATTTTCAGACGCATGTAGCATGATGGATTTTTGTAATTAGACACTAGTTTTTTTGAGCGAATATGAGGGCAGACGGGCGCGAGCTGTCCGTGTGTCCCGGGCACGCACAGGCCCGTTCGGGACAGATGCGACCTGACAGTATACGGGCTTTTGGCAGCTTTTGACATGATTTCAAGGCATTGTCAAAAAGAGTTGACAAAAGTGACGTTGTTTTGTAAAGCTCGCCTGCTTTAGAGGGGGTCGGCCCCTCTTCTTGTTTTGCGCCCCCGAGTAGAGAGGCGAAATTTTTTGGAGGAAGAATGCCTACCATCAACCAGCTCATCCGCATTGAGCGCAAGGATTCAGTGAAGCACAAAAAGACACCTGCACTGCACTCCTGCCCTCAGCGTCGTGGTGTGTGCACCCGCGTGTACACCACCACCCCCAAGAAGCCTAACTCCGCCCTGCGCAAGGTCGCCCGTGTGCGCCTGACCAACGGCCTCGAAGTCACCGCCTACATCCCCGGTGAAGGCCACAACCTGCAGGAACACTCCGTCGTGCTCATCCGCGGCGGCCGTGTGAAGGACCTTCCTGGTGTGCGTTACCACATCATCCGTGGCACCCTGGATACTTCCGGTGTTTCCGATCGTCGCAAGAGCCGTTCCAAGTACGGCGCCAAGCGTCCGAAGTAGTTTTTTTGCTATCCAAGCATTTCGCTCGTTATCGGTGTTCGTCATGCAACGCACCAGGCTGCCGCAGGCGCCGGGCGCTGCGGGGCTGATGGCACCGCGATTTAGCACTCTTTAAGGAGAAGAACATGCCCCGTAAAGGTCCTGTACCCAAGCGTGAAGTGCTGCCCGATCCGCTGTATGGCAGCAAACTTGTCACCAAATTTGTCAACCGTCTCATGTATGACGGCAAGAAGGGCGCTGCTGAAAAGATCTTCTATTCTTCCGTGCAGACTCTTGCTGAGAAGACCGGGGAAGATCCCATGCGCGCCTTCGAAAAGGCGCTTGACAATGTGAAGCCGCGCCTTGAAGTCAAATCCCGTCGTGTGGGCGGTGCCACCTATCAGGTGCCCATGGAAGTGCGTGCCGATCGCCAGCTTTCCCTTTCCATCCGCTGGATCATCAACTACGCACGTTCCCGCGGTGAAAAGGGCATGGATGCCAAGCTCTCTGCTGAGCTTCTGGATGCCTACAACGGTCGCGGCGGCGCAGTGAAGAAGCGTGAAGACACCCACCGCATGGCTGAAGCCAACAAGGCTTTTGCCCACTATCGTTGGTAAACTGTACAGAGCATAAGAAGTGCAATGCTGTGCAGGGAACTGCACAGCATTGTGCCTAGGACAGCTGGCATCTTTTTGGAGGAAATCCCGTGGCCCGCACTGTGACAATAGACAAAGAACGCAATATCGGCATTATGGCCCATATTGACGCTGGTAAGACAACGACCACCGAACGCATCCTTTTCTACACCGGTGTCAATCACAAGATTGGTGAGACACATGACGGTGAGTCCACCATGGACTGGATGGAAGAAGAAAAAGAGCGCGGCATTACCATTACCTCTGCAGCAACAACCTGCTTCTGGAAAGACTGCCGCATCAATATCATCGATACTCCCGGCCACGTGGACTTCACCATCGAAGTGGAACGTTCCCTGCGTGTGCTCGACGGTGCTGTCTGCGTTTTTGATGCCGTCGCCGGTGTCGAACCCCAGTCTGAAACAGTCTGGCGTCAGGCAGATACCTACGGCGTGCCCCGTATCTGCTTTGTCAACAAGATGGACCGCATTGGTGCCAACTTCCTTCGCTGCGTGGAAATGATCCACGATCGTCTGGGTGCCACCCCCATTCCCGTTCAGCTGCCCATCGGCGCTGAAGACAAATTTGACGGCATCGTCGACCTCATCAGGGGCGAAGCCATCATCTACGACAAGAGCAGCAAGGGTATCGAATTTGAAGTGGGCCCCGTGCCCGCCGACATGCAGGCCGATTTCGAGCAGTACCGCCATGCCATGCTGGAAGCCGTTGCCGAAGAAGACGAAGTCCTGCTGGAAAAGTACCTCAATGGCGAGGAACTGACCGAGGAAGAAATCGTCTCCTGCCTGCGCAAGGCCACCATCAACCGCAGCGTGGTGCCCGTGCTGTGCGGCTCTGCCTTCCGCAACAAGGGCGTGCAGCCCCTGCTCGACGCCATCGTGAGCTACCTGCCCTCTCCCGTGGACATTCCCCCGGTTCTCGGCCATATGCCCAAGAACGAGGAAGAGACCGTGGAATGCCATTGCGATGACAACGAGCCCCTGTGCGGCATGGTGTTCAAGCTGTTCTCCGACCCCTTCATCGGCCACCTTTCCTTCTTCCGCATCTATTCCGGCTATCTGGAAAGCGGCATGACCGTGCTCAATGCCAACAACGGCAAGCGCGAACGTGTGGGCCGCATCCTGAAGATGCACGCCAACAAGCGTGAAGACATCAAGTGGGCCGGCGCCGGCGACATCGTGGCTCTGGTGGGCCTCAAGAACGCCTCCACCGGTGACACCCTGTGCGACGACAAGCGCGTGGTCATTCTGGAATCCCTGCACATTCCGGATCCCGTTATCGAAGTGGCCATCGAGCCCAAGACCAAGAGCGACAGGGACGCCCTCTCCGCTGCCCTGAGCAAGCTCGCCAAGGAAGACCCCTCCTTCCGCGTCAAGGGTGACGAGGAAACCGGTCAGACCCTCATCGCCGGCATGGGCGAACTGCATCTGGAAATCATTGTTGACCGTCTGACCCGCGAATTCAACGTGAACGCCAATGTGGGCAAGCCTCAGGTTGCCTACCGCGAAACCATCACCAAGCCTGCCAAGTCCGACATGAAGCATGTCAAGCAGTCCGGTGGTCGCGGCCAGTACGGTCACTGCGTCATCGAAATCGAACCCAATCCCGGCAAGGGCTACGAGTTCGTCAACTCCATCACTGGCGGCGTGATTCCCAAGGAATACATCCCCTCCATCGACAAGGGCATTCAGGACGCCATGAAGAGCGGCGTGGTCGCCGGCTTCCCCTGCGTGGACATCAAGGTCAACCTGGTCTTCGGTTCCTACCACGAAGTGGACTCCTCCGAACAGGCTTTCTACGTGGCCGGCTCCATGGCCATCAAGGACGCCATGCAGAAGGCTGCCCCCGAGCTGCTTGAACCCATCATGGACGTGGAAGTCGTCACCCCCGAGGAATACCTGGGCGACGTGATGGGCGACCTCACCGGCCGCCGCGGCCGCGTGTCCAGCATGGAAGCCCGCGCCGGCGGAGCCCAGGCCGTCCGCTGCCAGGTGCCCCTGGCCAGCATGTTCGGCTATGCCACGGACCTGCGTTCCAAGACCCAGGGACGTGCTTCCTTCACCATGCAGCCTGACCACTACGAACGTGTGCCTGCCAACCTGGCCGAGCAGATCAAGAGTGCCAAGGCGTAAGACAGACATTTCATAGAACGCATACGAGGCGGCAGCCTGTTTCAGGCTTTCCGCCTCTTTTTTTTCATGTAAAAAACGCCAGAAAACTGGCCGCCCGAGGAACTTCACCGTGAAACAGACAAATGATTTACCCAGGGGCTTTGCAGCCGGAACCGCGCAGGCAGGCTTCAAGAAGCAGGGCAGGGACGATCTCGGTCTCATTGTTTCCGAAGTCGATGCTGTTGCCGCCGGTGTCTTCACCACCAACGTTTTCAAGGCAGCTCCTGTCCTGGTCTGCCAGGATATTCTCAAGACACACCGCACCGTGCGCGGCGTGGTGGCCAATTCCGGACAGGCCAATGCCTGCACCGGCGACGAGGGACTCAGAAACTGCCGCAGCACGCTGGCCATGGTGGCCGGCAGGCTGGGCCTTGAGGCGGAAAGTCTCCTGCCCCTGTCCACCGGCGTCATTGGCGATCAGCTCAAGATGGACAAGTGGGAAGCAGCCGTGCCTGCCCTGGTGGAAAGCCTGGGCAGCCGCGACGCCGAGGGCTTTACCAGAGCCTTCATGACCACGGATGCCTTCCCCAAGTTTGCCAGCAGGGATCTGCAGCTCTCCGGCGGCACGGTGCGCCTGACCACCATGGCCAAGGGCGCCGGCATGATCTGCCCCAACATGGCCACCATGCTCTGCGTGGTGCTGACGGACGCCATAGTGGATCCCCAAAAGTGGCAGGCTCTCTTTGCGCGCTGTGCCGATGCCACCTTCAACAGGGTCAGCGTGGACGGCGACACCTCCACCAATGACACCATTCTGGCCCTGGCCAACGGCGCCTCCGGTGTTTCCCTGGAGGACCCCAGAGATGCCGCACTCTTCGAGGAAGCCCTCACGGACATCCTGCGCACCACGGCCCACATGCTGGTCAAGGATGGCGAAGGCGCCACCAAGGTCATGCACATCCACGTCCACGGCGCGGATTCAAACAGGGATGCCGAGCAGGTGGCCCGCACCGTCGGCCACTCCCAGCTGGTCAAGACGGCCATCTACGGCCGGGACGCCAACTGGGGACGCATTGTGGCTGCCGTGGGACGCAGCGGCGTTCCCATGAAGCCCGAGGACGTCTCCGTGTCCCTGTGCGGCGTGGAACTCTTCCGCAACGGTCAGCCCCTGGGCAGCAATTTCGATGACCAGCTGGAAGGCCCCCTGCAGAAGGAAGACATTCCCATTGACATTGCCATCGGCGTGGGTCCTGGCCACTATACCCTGGAAGCCTCGGACCTGAGCGTGGGCTACGTCAGGCTGAACTCCGACTACAGGTCCTGATCCCTTACCGAACAGAGAGGGAACAGACCGTCCCTGGGAAAGAGCTCCGGGGACAGGTTCACAGGGAGCGCCTTCCTGGCGTCTGCAGGAGGGCTCTCTCATGCTCCTGCAATACGGATCTCTTGCTTGCAAACAGCTCTGATTATCGATAAGAAGAGTAATGCCGCAACGCGGGGGACAGGTCTCTCCCATGCCAGGAAGGGCCTGCCCGAAGTCGGGGCAAACTGTACCCGCACGACGACACGCCCCATTTGTACTCCGTTCTTCAGTTCAGTATCCGTCCATTATCGGTCGATCACTTTTGGCACTTTTCATTTTCTGAGACTGCGCGATCACTCGGCAGAGGCAGGACACCTTCCGGCAGTGTGCCTGTGCAGTCTCAGGCAACCGGGAGGGAGTGGCATGGATGCAGTAATGCTGTCCAGGCTGCAGTTTGCTGTAGCTGTCTTTTTCCACTTTATCTTCGTTCCACTGACGCTGGGGCTTTCGCTCCTCATCGCCTGGATGGAGACCAAATACGTCAGAACCAATGACGAAATCTGGCGCAAACACGCCCAGTTCTGGGGCAAGCTCTTCCTGATCAACTTTACCCTGGGCGTTGTCACGGGCATCACCCTGGAATTCCAGTTCGGCACCAACTGGTCCCGCTACTCGGAATACGTGGGCGATATCTTCGGCTCTCTGCTGGCCATTGAAGCCACCGTGGCCTTTTTCCTGGAATCCACTTTCCTGGCAGTCTGGCACTTCGGCTGGAAGAAACTCAGCAAGAAGGCACACTGCGTCTGTGCCTGGCTTGTGTTCATTGCCGGCAACCTTTCTGCCCTGTGGATTATCCTTGCCAACGGCTTCATGCAGAATCCCACGGGCTATGTTCTGCGCAACGGTCGTGCGGAACTGGCAAACTTCTTTGACGTGGTAACCAACCCCTATGCCTGGGGCATGTTCGCGCACACCATCATCACGGCCTGGCTTCTGGCCGGCTTCTTCGTGCTGGGCGTCTCTGCCTGGCATATGCGCAAGCAGAACGAGCATGCGGACTTCTTCCGCAGAAGCTTCCGCTTTGCTGCTCCCTTCACCCTGATCCTGGCCCTGGCCGTGGCCCTCACGGGCGACCTGCAGGGCAAGAACGTTGCCAATCTGCAGCCTGCCAAGCTGGCTGCCATGGAAGGCCACTGGGAAACAGCCAGGAACGTGCCCTTCTATGTGCTGGCAGTGCCGGATGCCGAAAATGAAACCAACAGCATAGAGGCCATTCCGCTGCCCGGCATGGTCAGCTTCCTGAGCTTCGGCAGCTTTGATGCCGAGGTCAAGGGTCTCAAGGACTTCCCCAAGGAAGACCGTCCGCCCCTCGGCCCCACCTTCTGGTCCTTCCGCCTCATGATTGGTCTTGGCGGCCTCTTCATCCTTGTTGCCCTGTGGACCTTCCTGCAGCGCAAGAAGGACGAGCCCCATCCCCGCCTGCTCTCCGTGCTGCCCTGGATGATACCACTGCCCTATCTTGCCATTGCCCTGGGCTGGGCCGTGGCGGAAATTGGCCGTCAGCCGTGGATTGTCTACAACCTCATGCGTACCTCCGACGCCGTTTCCCCCGTGGATCCCGGCAACATTCTCTTCTCTCTTGTTGCCTTCATTGTGGTGTACACTCTCCTGGGCATCCTGGATATCTTCCTGCTCATCAAATATGCCCGCAAGGGGCCTGAGGAGGCTTAACCATGCTCGAAACCATATGGTTCATTCTCTGGGCCCTGCTCTGGGCAGTCTACTTCATCCTGGACGGTTTTGATCTCGGCCTGGGCGCCCTGCTGCCCTTTGCCGCCCGCGACGAGGGCGAGCGCCGCGTCATCTACAATGCCACCGGTCCCTTCTGGGACGGCAACGAAGTGTGGCTCATCGCTGCCGGCGGTGTCACCTTTGCCGCCTTCCCCAAGACCTATGCCGTCATGTTCTCGGCCCTCTACGTGCCGCTGCTTCTGCTGCTCTTTGCCCTGATCCTGCGAGCTGTTTCCTACGAGTTCAGAAACAAGATCGCCCATCCGGCCTGGCGCTCCCTCTGGGATCTGGTGCACTTTGCCACCAATCTTATTGCTGCCGTCCTGCTCGGCGTGGCCTTTGCCAACCTGTTCAGGGGCATTCCCATTGACGCCAGCGGTGTCTTCCACGGCAACCTGCTGACCTTCCTCAACTTCTACGGCCTTGCCGGCGGTCTCTTCTTTCTGGTCATGTTTGCCCTGCACGGTGCCCTGTGGATGTGCTTCAAGACGGAAGGCGAACTGCAGGAACGCGCCCTGAGCTTTGTCTACCTGCTCTGGCCCCTGACCCTGATCTGTCTGGTGGGCTTCCTCTTCCTGACAGCCTTCTACACCGACATCTTCAAGAACTACATTGCCATGCCGGCTCTGCTCATCATTCCCGTGGTGGCCGTGGCTGGCCTGATCGGCGTGCTGGTCATGCTCCTGCGCAAGAAGATCCTTCTTGCCTGGGTCTGCAACTGCGTGTTCATCGTTGCCGTGACCTTCTTCGGTGTCATGGGCATCTTCCCCAACATGCTCATCTCCTCCATGGATCCGGCAGCCACCCTCACGGCCTTCAATTCGGCCTCGAGCGAGCTGACCCTGACCATCATGCTGGGTGTTGCCCTGGTGATGGTGCCCATCGTTCTTGTCTACCAGTTCTGGGCCTACCGTCTCTTCTCCCACAAGCTGACCCCCAATGAGGTGGTCAACGACAGCCATTCCTACTAGTGTCTAATTACAAACATCCATCATGCCACATGCGTCTGAAAAATACAGTGATTTTCAATCGATAGCAGTATGTGGACTAATAAAATTAAACACTAGCAGACCATGACTGCCGGTCCCCGACCGGACTTCCCTTGCTGCCGGACCCTGCAGAAACAGGGCCCGGCAGTTTTGCATGGACGCCCCAGTCGCCTGCCTGCATCACCTCTGCATGATCTGTCTGCAGTGCCTGTCTGGCCACTGTGCCCCGGAGCTGTCCTGATCATCTGCCCGGCTCACTGCCGCAAGGGCTGCCAGAAGGGCGGTCAGAAGTGCTGAAAAAACTGCCCGATGACTGGCAGGCAGACAGACGAAAAAACCCCGGATCCTCTTTGATGCGGATCCGGGGATTTTCCAGATTTCGGGCTGCCTGCAGAGGCAGGAATGCCCGTCAGTGTCTTTCAGGCTACTTGGCAGGCTCGGCTGCGGGCTTGGCAGTCTGCTCGGCAGCAGGTTCGGCGGCCTGTTCGGCTGCGGGTTCTGCTGCAGGTTCGGCAGCAGGCTCGGATTCGGCGGCTGCACCCTGTCCGGGCAGAGCCTGTTCGCCCGTCACGGGCTTGAAGTCGATCTTGAGCTTGTTCACTTCGTCAAGAACCAGACTGGTCACGTCACAGGCAGGATCGTAGTCCAGAAGGGCCTCGGTACGCACAATGACCTTGTAGTTCTTCTGCTGGCGGAAATTCTTGACCGTCTGCAGAATCTGCTCAATCAGGACATTGGTCGCATTCTGCTCTTCGGTCTGCATACGCTGCTGCATGCTCACGTACATGGTCTCAAGCGTCTGCATGGCCTGCTTGTCTTCCTGGTTCTTCTGGACTTTTTCCTGCTGGGCAGCCAGCTTGTCGTTGAAATCCTTCTGAATGCCTTCCAGGAAAGCCTGTGCGGCCTTGCCGGGCTCACTGTCGCGGATCAGGCGACCGATATCCACGACGGCCACATCGTTCTTCACCTGGGCATCGGACAGGCAGGCACCCGTCAGCAGGCACAGGGCAAGAAGCGGAAGAAGTAAGAAACGGTTCATAAAAAGACCTCGTGCAGGGCAGGGCCCTGCTGGATTTTTCTGTGAGTGCTTGCCGGTTTATACGTAGTTTGATGACAGGCTTCAAGTTTTTTTTCGCAAGGCCCGGAGCAGCTGGTTTCCTGTCTCTGTCCTCTCAGTAGCCCATTCTCTCATACTGATGCATCAGTGTAATGACCTTATCAATATAGCTGTATGTTTTTTCTTGGAACAAACGTGTTCTTATCTCTTCATACAGACCATTTGCCGTATAGGAATTGATAATTTCAAGTGATTTTTTCGGATCTTGTGCAAAAAGTCTCTGCAGACGGCCCGGACCTGTATTGTATGCCGTAACCACACACAAAAGACGCGTCTCCCTGTCCCGGACCTTCCCGAAGTACGTCTTGTCCAGCAGATGCAGGTAGCTTGCGCCGTAGAAGATGTTGCGTTCCGGTTCGGAGAGCACATGATGCAGGTCCGTGCCTGACGGCGCACTGCCAGCAGCCTGAGCCGCCCCTTTTCCTGTTCCTTTCTCTGTTCCCGGGGCAGGAGTTACAGGGCAGGCGGGACTGGCAGGGCCCACAGGCTCTTCTTGGGCCGCGCTCCCCGGCCCCGCAGCAGGCGTTCCCTGAGCTGAGGCTCCCTGCGCATGTCCTGCGTTTCCTGACAGAGCCTTTCCGGTCTCCTCTCGGCGGCTGAGGTAGCGGTGCACCTCAAGGCCTGCGGTCTGCGGCTGCACCTGCATGAGCCCCACGGCATTGCGTGCGCTCACCGCTTCCTGCCTGCCGCCGCTTTCCACCTGCATGACTGCAAAGAGCAGGGGGGCCGGAATACGATAATGTCTGGCGTATTTCTGCACTGTTGCGGCATAGCGGAGAATGGGCCCCTTCAGGCCCAGGCCTCTGGCTCTGATGACGTAGGAAAAGGGCTTCCTTGGCTCCGAAAGTCTGTTGCTGCGCGCCTGCATCTGTTCGTAGACAGGGACTGCGGCACCCTGCAGCCAGCGCACGGGATAGCCCTGCAGGGTCAGCTGCTCGCCCCGGGAGCCGGACTGATAGCCCACAAGATCCCACTGGCCGCGATCGTCGAGCAGGGGAATGGGGTGCATGTTCGAGGCCAGGGCCTGGCTGTGACTCATATCTTCCACCGGAGCGCGGACGCACAGGCTGCCAAGGGCCGACCGCTCCTGCTCCATGGCCGGTACAAAGGGGCGTACCTTTTCCACATACCAGGACTCTATGCCAGACTGCTGCCAGTACTCCACCCGCGAGCGCAGCCAGGAGGCCGAAGCAGGGCCTTCCGCCTTCTGCATCACCCCTTGTGCCGCCTTGTGTGGTGAACGATCCTCTTCTGCCTTGCGGTCTTCCGGGACGAGGGCAGAGCTCAGCACGGCCACTCCTGCAAGGCCCAGGAGGGCCCCTGCAAGCCATGTGCGGGCTTGGCCATGTTCAAGCCGCTCTTGTACGTTCTGCCAGTGCATGTTCCTGAAAACTGTTCCCCTTTCTTTTTTGCAGAAGGAAGTCTGCCATACTTTTCCTTGACTCGCAAAGAGGGTAGAGCAAGGAAGGCAGACACCGCAATGCGCGTGTCCGCCTTCTGCGCACCCCAGCTCTTCCTGTCCCTCACGTTTCTGTCCTTCGGACCCTGTGCCCCCGTGCAAAAGGGCCCTGTTTGCCATGGCCGCGTGCCAAGGCCTTCTGCCTGCTTCTACAGGCCGCATTATCAGACGCGCCGAAAAGTGAGTCGGCACAAGCCGTCCAGCAGGAACCCGTCGAAGCGACTGACCGCAAGGTCAGCAACGCAGTAGGGAATCCCCCTGCGTAAGCAGGGGAGGATGTCAATCACGGAGTATTTCATGACCCACCATGCCCAGACCTTTCCCCAGACCGTGGCCCCGCAGCCCGAAAGACTGCCCATAGGCCCCGACAAGCCCTGGCTTGCGCCCCTGGCAGGCTACAGTGATCTGCCCTTCAGGGCCCTGTGCCGCGAATACGGCGCCGCCTGCTGCGTCACGGAAATGGTCAGTGCCAAGGGACTGGACTTTGGCGGCAACAATACCTGGCGGGTGCTGGCCACCGTGCCCGAGGACACGCCCCTGGTCGTGCAGCTCTTCGGCGCCGAGGCAGAGGTGCTGGGCCGGGCCGTGCACACGCTCAGGGAAAAGGGCTTTGCCTGGTTCGATCTCAACATGGGCTGCTCCGTGCCCAAGGTCGCCCGCCAGGGCGCCGGTTCGGCCATGTTCAGGGATCTGGACAATGCCCTGGCCTGTGCCAGGGCCATGATTGCCGAGGCAGAGCCGGGACACGTCAGCTTCAAGCTGCGCCTGGGGCTGACCGAGGACTCCTGTCCCTGGCTCGATCTTGCTCTGCGGCTGCAGGATGCCGGTGCAGGCCTCATCACCCTGCATCCGCGCACGGCCAGGCAGGGTTTTTCCGGCACGGCCCGCTGGGAAGAACTGGCCAGGGCCAGGGAAGCCCTGGACATCCCCGTTCTGGCCTCGGGCGATCTGTTCACGGCCGAAGATGCCGTGCGCTGCCTGAGGGAAACGCACGTGGACGGCGTCATGTACGGCCGCGGCGCCCTGACCAATCCGGCCATCTTCGAAGATCACCTGGCCCTTGTGCAGGGGCAGCCCCTGCCCGAGCACAGCCGCAGCGACCTCAAGCACATGATTGAGCGCCACATGAGCCTCATCAGCCAGTATGACGACGAGGAACATGCCCTGTTCAGGCTGCGCAGCATTGTGCCACGCTATGTGCGCACCTTTCCCGGCATACGCAGGCTCCGCCAGCAGCTCTGTCAGTGCCGCAGCTTTGCGGAGCTGGACAAACTTCTGGAAGAATTTCTGCTGCACGAGGACACGGAACAGGCAGGGGACGTCACTGCCTGAAAAGCGGCGGCTGGACATGCTCTCTTCTCCTGCTCGCAGCTGCATGATCTTCCTGTCCTTCCTGTTCCCCTGTTCCCTTCCTTCCCTTCTCAACCGATCCGCTTCTTCTTGGGAGGCACAATGAATGTCAGACGAGCCAAAACGGCCGGTTTCTGCATGGGTGTCAGTCTCGCCCTGCGCACACTGGACAATGCCATCAGGAAAAACCCCGGCAGCAGACGCATCTGCACCCTGGGTCCCATCATCCACAATCCGCAGGTCCTGGCAGACTACGAGGCCCTGGGGGTCACCTGCCTGCAGAACTTTGACAGCGTGACCGGCAACGACATTGTGGTCATACGTGCCCACGGCATCACCCAGCAGGTCGAAGCCACGCTGCGCGCCAGCGGGGCCACCATCATTGATGCCACCTGTCCCAGGGTCAAGAAGGCCCAGCTCTCCATTGCCGAAGCAACCTCAGACGGTTCCTCCCTCCTGCTCTTCGGCGAAGCGGACCACCCCGAGGTGCGCGGACTCATCTCCTACGCGCACAGCAGAAACTTTGTCTTCCCCGACCTGCAGGCACTGCAGGAGCTTGAGCTTGACCCCGCCCAGTCCTGGGTGCTTGCCTCGCAGACCACTCAGAACGCCTCGGTCTTTGCCAGCATCCGCAGCTACCTTGCCGAACAGCTGCCCCACCTCACCGTGCTGGCCACCATCTGCGATGCCACTGACGAACGCCAGAAGGAAGCCCGTGCCATTGCGGCCGACGTGGACGCCATGGTCGTGGTGGGCGGCAAGCAGAGCGGCAATACCAGACGCCTGGCTTCCCTGGCTGCCGAATGCGGCATTGCCACTTACCATGTGGAAGACATCCGCGAACTGGACAGGGACGTGTTTCAGGGCAAGCAAACCATCGGCCTGACCGCAGGGGCCTCAACCCCCAAGGCGCTTATTGACGCTGCCGAAAAATGGCTGTGTGAGCTGTGCTGAGAAATACGTACTTCAATAGCGATTTGCTTCACAATTGCCACCTGAAGCGCCTCTTTTTTTCGGGCACTGATCTTTTGTTGTCCGCATTTTATGCAGGAAGACTTCCAGGCTGTGAGGCTTCTTCATTGCCAAAAGCTTCATTTCGCGCTAGCATTCATTGATTTCTTTCCAGTGCAGCTTCAAAATCCGAACAGGGAGATCCCCTCGCCGGCTCCTGCATCAGCTGCCTTTGTCCGGAGTTCTCATGTCCTTCATTCTCGGCACTGCCGGTCACATCGATCACGGCAAGACTTCCCTTATCAGGGCTCTCACAGGCATCAACTGCGATCGCCTTGACGAAGAGAAAAAACGCGGGATTACCATCGAGCTGGGCTTTGCCTGGCTAGATCTGCCCGACGGCCAGCGTCTGGGCATCGTGGATGTGCCCGGACACGAACGCTTTGTGAAGAACATGGTGGCCGGTGCCGCAGGCATTGATCTGGTCATGCTGGTCATTGCCGCAGACGAGGGCGTCATGCCGCAGACAAGGGAGCACCTGGATATCTGCTCCCTGCTGGGCATACGCCAGGGCTTTGTGGTCCTGAACAAGTGCGATCTTGTGGACGAGGACTGGCTGCACCTTGTCACCGAGGACGTGGCGAACTTCCTGCAGGACACCTTTCTCGAGGGCTGCCCCATTCTCCCGGCCTCGGCTGTCAGCGGCCAGGGGCTTGAGGAGGTGCGCGCCACCATTGCCTCCATGGTGCACAATCTGCCAGGCCAGAACAGAACGGATCTCTTCCGCCTGCCCGTGGACAGAATCTTTTCCCTCAGGGGCTTTGGCACCATTGTGACGGGCACGATCATTTCGGGCCGCATAGAACGAGACAGGGATGCCGTCATCATGCCCCGGGGCCTGGCCACCCATGTCCGGACCCTGCAGCGTCACGAGGAGCCCACGGAAGAAGCCCGGGCCGGCGAACGCTGTGCCGCCAATCTGCAGGGACTGGATGTGGCCGACATCCACAGGGGCGACGTGCTGGCCCTGCCTGGCACCCTCTTTCCCTCGGATCGCTGGATTGTACACCTTGACTGCCTCAAGAGTTCGCCCATGCAGCTGCGCAACCGCACGGAGCTGCACTTCCATCACGGCACCCTGGAAAGCCTGGCACGGGTCGTCTTCTTTGACCGCCAGGAACTGAAGCCGGGAGAAAGCGCCCTGGCTGAGCTGCGCTTTGCCACGCCTGCGGTCGCCGTGGCCGGTGACCGCTGCGTGCTCAGGGCCTCTTCTCCCCTGCGGGCCGTGGCCGGCGGCTCCATTGTCTCTCCTCTGCCTCCGCTGCTGCGGGCAAAAGACCCGGGAAGGGCCGAAAAGCTGCAGCTGCTTGGCCGCCTCTGCGATTTGCTGCAGAGGCAGTCCCCGGAGGAGACTGCGGAACGCGTGGAGACCATCCTGGCCCTGCGCGACAGGGAAGGGGCCTCGCACAGCCTTCTGCATGTGCTCTCCGGCCTGACCCGCAGGCATCTGGACAGGGCGCTGCAGCAGCTCTCCTCAAAGCACAGGGCCCTGTGCTTTGACAGGGAAGGCAATGCCTGGATTGGAGCCCAGGCCTTTGACAGGCTCTGCGAGGCCTGTCTTGCCAGGGCGAAGGAGCTGCACGACAAGTCCCCCCTGCAGTCCGGCTTTGCCAGGACGGCCCTTGAGAGCGGCTGGTCCCAGGGCCTGGCCCCCAAGCTTGTGGCAAGGGTCCTGGAAAGCATGCTGGCCCAGGGCAGACTCCTTGCCAGCGGAGAATTTCTCAAGCTGCCGGGCCACAACATTGTCCTTTCCCCGGCCCAGCAGAAGATCTGCCAGGCTCTGCGCAGCCTGTACGCGGAAAGCGGCCTGACGCCTCCCAATCTCAGGGATGCCCTGGATCGGGTGCATGCCACGGAAAAGGAAGCCCAGAGCATCTACAAGCTGCTGGTGGCCCAGGGCGAGCTTGTCAGGATGCGCGACGGCATCTTCTATGCCAGGGAACACTTTGACACGGTCGTCGGCAAGGTCAGGCAGTGGTTCGAGACGCATGACGATCTGACCCTGGCCGACCTGAAGACCCTCCTTGGCCTGTCCAGAAAATATCTCATTGCCCTGCTCGAATATCTCGATCAGGAAAAAATAACCGTTCGAATTGGCGATAAACGTCAGTTTCGCAGCCACTAACCTTCATCATAGAGGAAACAGTCATGGCTCAAAAAGTTATCGTTGTGGGTGGTGTTGCCCTTGGCCCCAAGGCAGCCTGCCGCTGCATGCGTCTTGCTCCCGATACGGAAGTCACCCTTTTTGATGAAAACACCCTCATTTCCTACGGCGGATGCGGCATTCCCTATTTTGTCGGCGGCGACATCGCCAATGTGAAGGATCTGTGCTCCACCCCCTACCATACCCTGCGCGATCCCGAATTCTTCAGGGACATGAAGGGCTTTACCGTCAAGACCATGACTAGAGTCACTGCCATCGACAGGCAGGCCAAGACTGTCACGGCCCGCAACCTGGCCACCGGCGAGGAACAGACCTATCCCTACGACAAGCTGGTTCTGGCCACCGGTGCCACGCCCCGCAAGCCTGACGTGCCCGGTGCCGATCTGGGTAATGTCTTCACCCTCACCAAGCTGGAAGCTGCCGACGCCATCCGCAAGCAGATGGAAGGCAGCAGCGTGAAGAGCGCCGTGGTCGTGGGCGGCGGCTTTATCGGTCTGGAAGCAGCCGTGGCCATGGCGGACATGTGGGGCTGCGAAGTGAGCGTCGTGGAAATGATGGATCAGGTCCTGCCTGGTGTCCTTTCCAAGACCCTGAGCATGATGGCCGCCCATGACCTGCGCAGCCACAACGTCAGCGTCTACACGAGCGAAAAGGTCGTGCGCATGGAAGGCGAGGGCGGCAAGGTGACCAGGGTTGTCACGGACAAGCGCGAAATAGAGGCCCAGCTGGTCATCTACTCCACGGGCTTCCTGCCCAACGGCGAACTGGCGAAGAATGCCGGCCTGGAAGTGACCAGCCGCGGCGCCATCGTGGTGAACGAGCACATGCAGACCTCCGATCCCGACATCTATGCCGGCGGCGACTGCTGCTCCATCAAGAACCTGATCACGGGCAAGCAGGGCTACCTGCCCCTGGGCAGCATGGCCAACCGTCAGGGCCGCGTTATCGGCACCAACCTGGCCGGCGGCAACGCCACCTTCCCGGGCTATGTGGGCACCTGGGCCGTCAAGCTTTTCGACAAGTCCTTCTGCGGCGTGGGTCTCACCCCTGAAATGGCCCGCAGGGAAGGCTTCGACGCCGTGGGTGTCAGCGTGGAACAGCTGGACAAGGCCCACTTCTATCCCGAAAAGAGCATGATGAGCCTGGAGCTCGTAGCCGAGAAGGGCACCCGCCGCGTCCTGGGCATGCAGGGCTGCTGCAGCGATCCCGACTCCCTCAAGGCCCGCATAGACGCCGTGGCCGGTGTCCTGCAGTACGCCAGGCCCACGGTGGACGACATTTCCAACCTGGAAGTCTCCTATGCACCGCCCTTTGCCGCCGCCATGGACGTGGTCAATGCCGTGGCCAATGCCACGGACAACGTGCTCTGCGGCAGGATGAAGGTCATCACCCCCGAAGAATTCCTGGAACTGTGGAAGAACCGCGACAACAACAACTATTTCTTCATCGACGCCCGTCCGCAGAAGGCCGGCGATGCCGTGCAGGCCGAACATCCCGACTGGCACGCCCTGTCCCTGGAAGCCATTCAAACCCGCTGGAACGAAGTGCCCGGTGATCGCCCCGTGGCCATCATCTGCAACACGGGCCTGCGCGGCTACGACGCCCTGCTCGTGCTCGCTCGCCATGGCATCACCGATGTCGTGCAGTCCATGGGTGGCATGCAGGCCGTTCTCAAGATTGGCGGTTCCATCTAGTTTTGTTCCCTTTCCCTGTCTCTTCAGTTGTCGGCAACTGATAGACCGGGTCGCCTCTTTCTGAAATCAGCAGCCGCACCGGGAATTTTTCCTTCCCGGTGCGGCTTTTTCGTTTCCTGAAAACGCAAGAAAAATACAGCACTTTTTATTTCTGCTTTGTTTTTGTACTAAATTTTAAAAATTTGTTTTAGTAAAATATTTTCTAAAATTTATATCATACAAAAAAAAATATTTTGTAAACAAATTGAAAATATTTTATAAACAAGACTTACAAATACTACACCTTGTGCAATTCGTATTTTTTTGTGCCTGTATTTTTGTATGCAGAACTAAAACAATTTTTTCTCAAATTTTTTCTCTTTGTTCAGACAAACCTGGAAAATGCGTACAAAAGATCCGTAAATGGGCATTTTTTCACAATCGCATGCGATAACTAACAATTTCAGCATGTTATCAAATTTTTATTTTTCTCCTGCTCCCCACTGTTCAATCAATCAATTTCATGGTAGGGGGAGCCGAACAAATTGAGCATATTTCTGTGACAGAATCCCGCCTCTAGGTTTTTCCGATACGGAACCTCAAGGTTTCATTGAATTTTCAGGCATATCGACCCTATTCCTTTTCAGGAGGACCTCATGGCCAAGATGAAAACCATGGATGGCAACAATGCAACCGCCTGGATTGCATATGCCCTCTCCGACACTGCTGCTATCTACCCCATTACCCCCTCTTCCGTCATGGGTGAAGTCATTGACGAAATGGCTGCCCACGGAGTCAAGAACCTCATGGGTCAGACCGTCGCAGTGCGCGAAATGCAGTCTGAAGCCGGCGCTGCCGGTGCCGTGCACGGCATGCTTGCCGCCGGCTCGCTGACCTCCACCTACACTGCTTCTCAGGGCCTTCTGCTGATGATCCCCAACATGTACAAGATTGCCGGCGAACTCCTTCCCGGCGTCTTCCATGTTTCCGCCCGCGCCCTGGCCAGCCACGCGCTGTCCATCTTCGGCGATCATCAGGACGTCATGGCCTGCCGCCAGACCGGCTTCTCCATGCTGTGCTCCTGTTCCGTGCAGGAATGCATGGACCTCGCCCTGGTTGCCCACCTGTCCGCCCTTGATTCCAGCGTGCCGGTGCTCCACTTCTTCGATGGCTTCAGGACGTCCCACGAAATCCAGAAGATCGAAATGATCGACTACGAGGACATCCGCAAGATCGTGCCCTGGGACAAGGTCGCCGAATTCCGCGCCCGCTCCATGAATCCCGAGCATCCGCATATCCGCGGCACTGCCCAGAACCCCGACATCTACTTCCAGAACGTCGAGGCCGCCAATGCCTTCCACGATGCCGTGCCCGCCATTGTGGAAGCCAACATGAAGAAGGTTGCCAGCATCACCGGCCGCCAGCACCACCTCTTCGAATACTCCGGTGCTCCCGATGCCGACCGCATCATCATCAGCATGGGCTCCTCCTGCGAAGTCATCGACGAAACCATCCAGCACATGGTTCCCAAGGGCGAACGTGTCGGTCTGGTCCGCGTGCACCTGTATCGTCCCTTCTCCGCAGAACATCTGCTCAAGGCCCTGCCTGCCACCACCAAGCAGATCACTGTGCTCGACCGCACCAAGGAACCCGGCTCCCTGGGCGAACCCCTGTACCTCGACGTCTGCACCGCCCTCAAGGAAACCGGCAGGGGCGACGACCTCAAGGTCTCCTGCGGCCGCTATGGCCTGGGCTCCAAGGACTTCACGCCCGGCATGGTCAAGGCTGTCTACGACAACATGCTCTCCATGCAGCCCAAGAACCACTTCACCGTGGGCATCAATGACGATGTGACCAACCTCTCCCTGGATGTGGAACAGGAACTGGATACCGTGCCCGAGGGCACCATTCAGTGCAAGTTCTTCGGTCTCGGCGCCGACGGTACCGTGGGTGCCAACAAGCAGGCCATCAAGATCATCGGCGACAACACCGATCTCTATGCCCAGGCCTACTTTGCCTACGACTCCAAGAAGTCCGGCGGCTTCACCGTGTCCCACCTGCGCTTCGGCAAGACGCCCATCCAGTCCTGCTACCTCATTTCCCATGCCGACTACATCGCCTGCCACAAGGCAGCCTATGTGACCCAGTATGACCTGCTGGACGGCATCAAGGACGGCGGCACCTTCGTCCTGAACTCCAACTGGACCCTGGAAGACATGGAAAAGCAGCTGCCTGCTTCCATGAAGAACATCATTGCCCGCAAGCACCTGAAGTTCTACAACATTGATGCTGTCAAGGTTGCCCAGGAAGTGGGCCTCGGCGGCCGCATCAACATGATCATGCAGACTGCCTTCTTCAAGCTGGCCGAAGTCATTCCCTTCGAGAAGGCTGTCGAACTGCTGAAGGAATCCATCAAGAAGACCTACGGCAGCAAGGGCGACAAGATCGTCAACATGAACATTGCCGCCGTCGACAAGGGCATGGACGCCCTCGAACAGATCAACTACCCCGAATCCTGGGCCACCACCACCGAAGGTGCCGTGGTCAGCCATGAAGGTGACGAGGACTACATCCGCGACGTGGTTCGTCCCATTCTTGCCCAGCGCGGCGACAAGCTGCCCGTGTCCGCCATGTCTCCCGACGGCGTCATGCCTTCTGGCACCGCTGCCTGCGAAAAGCGCGGCGTGGCCATCCTGGTGCCCGAATGGCAGGCCGACAAGTGCATCCAGTGCTGCCAGTGCTCCTTCGTGTGCCCCCACGCCACCATCCGTCCCGTCGTGGCCAAGCCCGAGGAACTGGAAGGCGCTCCGGCCAGCTTCGTGACCCTCGAAGCCAAGGGCAAGGAACTCAAGGGCATGCAGTTCCGCATGCAGGTCTACGCCGAAGACTGCCTGGGCTGTGGTTCCTGCGCCAATGTCTGCCCCGCCAGCGCCCTGGTCATGAAGCCTCTGGACACCCAGATGGCCGACCAGAAGGCCAACCTGGCCTTTGCCGAAGAGAACATCACCCTGAAGGACGATCTCATGGATCGCTTCAGCCTCAAGGGTTCCCAGCTGCAGCAGCCGCTGCATGAATTCTCCGGCGCCTGCGCCGGCTGCGGTGAAACCCCCTATGTCAAGGTGCTCACCCAGCTCTTCGGCGAACGCATGTACATTGCCAACGCCACCGGCTGCTCCTCCATCTGGGGTGCTTCTTCCCCGACCACTCCCTACACCGTCAACAAGTTCGGCCAGGGTCCGACCTGGGGCAACTCCCTCTTTGAAGACGCCGCTGAATACGGTCTGGGCATGGCTTCTGCCGTGAAGCAGCGCCGCCTGAAGCTGGCCGCCCTGGTCAACCAGGCCCTGTGCGAGGAAGGCATCAGCGACGAGCTGAAGACCGCCCTGCAGGGCTGGCTGGACAACATGGACGACGCCGTGAAGTCCCGCGACTTTGGCGACGACATCCTGGCCAACCTCGACTGCCTGCACGAAATCAACTGCCCGCTCGCTCACGAACTCGAAGAGATGGAAGACCACTTCACCAAGAAGAGCTGCTGGATCTTCGGTGGTGACGGCTGGGCCTACGACATCGGTTACGGCGGTCTCGACCATGTCCTCGCTTCCGGCGAAGACATCAACGTCCTGGTCCTGGATACCGAAGTGTACTCCAACACCGGTGGTCAGGCCTCCAAGGCCACGCCTCTCGGCGCCATTGCCCAGTTCGCTGCCTCCGGCAAGCGCACCGGCAAGAAGGACCTCGGTCGCATGGCCATGACCTACGGCTATGTCTACGTGGCTTCCATCTGCATGGGTGCCAACAAGCAGCAGGTGCTCAAGGCCTTCAAGGAAGCCGAAGCG
Organism: Candidatus Desulfovibrio intestinipullorum; assembly: GCA_019113165.1. GTDB lineage: Bacteria > Desulfobacterota > Desulfovibrionia > Desulfovibrionales > Desulfovibrionaceae > Desulfovibrio > Desulfovibrio intestinipullorum. Next base: position 9,928 of record DXHV01000070.1, on the reverse strand, counting down.
TACAAGGGCCCCTCGCTCATCATCGCCTACGCTCCCTGCATCAACCAGGGCATCCGCAAGGGCATGGGCAAGTCCATGGAAGAAGGCAAGCTCGCCGTGGACAGCGGCTACTGGAAGCTGTACCGCTACAACCCCGACCTGGCCAAGGAAAAGAAGAATCCCTTCGTCCTGGACAGCAAGGCTCCTACCGGCGACCTTATGGAATTCCTGTCCGGCGAAAACCGCTATGCGGCTCTTGCCAAGCAGGATCCCGAGACTTCGGAAAGACTGCGTAACGAACTGCACGCTCTCTATGCAGAACGTACAGCCCTGTACACGCAGATGGCCGATCTGCCCTACGCCGATCCCAATGCTGACAACAAGTAACATACGCTGATATTCAAGGGCGGGAGGCGCACTATGCATCTCTCGCCCTTGTCTTTGCTATTCTTCCCTTCCCGGTGCCTTTCCGGCACTCAGCTGTCCCGCCCCCAACGCCGTCACGGTATTTTCAAAATACGGTTCTATTTTTCCTGCGGCAATCAAGAGCACATCCTTTTCAGCACATTCTTCGTCCATGCTTTTCTGAGCTGCCTTTCTGGCGCCAGCTCCTGCCGCCCCGGAGGGTTGCAGGTCTTGAGATCCTGCCCGACTGCGGCTAGTTTGCAGCAAAGGCCCACGCACATCTCGACTTCCCGCCCTCCCTGCATCGTCCAAATTTCCTTTCGCAGAACCTTCTTGCTTCTGCGCTGACAGATCCCCTGTGTACGGATGTACACAAACCAGTGAGAAGCATCCCTTCTCCCTTAGGCTGGCGTTCTGGCAGAAAGACTAGCCTGTCCTGCCAGCCAGATTTTGCAGGCATCCCGGTCCCGCTTCAGCCCCCCAGTGGCGCACGTCCTGTGCAGGGCGTCCCCACCAAAGACCGGCTTCTCCTGAAGCGTTTCCGTTTTTTCAACCAGAATTCATGGAGGTACAGTGCACAGATTCCCTGCCGGGCATCTGCGCGCTGAAGGTAATCCTATGAAGCAGTCTCTGTACATCACGGCAACTGGTCCTCAGTCCGGCAAAAGTGCCATTGCTCTTGGCATCATGCAGCTTTTGAGCGGCGTCACCGGCAAAATTGCCATCTTCCGCCCCATCATTGCCATTCCCCAGCTTGACGACAAGGATCCCGACATCAATCTGATGCTGGAATACTTCAAGCTCGAACAGAATTACGCCGACACATTTGCCTACACAGAAGAAGAAGCCTATGAGCTCATTGCCCAGCAGGGCACCAATGCCCTTCAGGAAGAAATCCTGAACAAGTTCAAAGCTCTGCAAGCTTCCTACGACTTCGTGGTGTGCCTCGGCACCGACTTCAGGGGCAAGGATCCCGTCTTTGAATTCAATCTCAATGCCGAAATAGCCGGCAACCTGAATGCGCCTGTCCTGCTTGTGGTGGGCGGCAAGGATATGACCCTTCCGGAAATCCGCCAGACCATTCAGACCAGCATGATGGACATGTCCAAGACCTGCGATGTGGTGGCCACCATTATCAACCGCGTCTCCCTGTCCAGGGCTGAACTCGACAGCCTGCGCTACGGCTTCTCCTCCGGCAAGGGACCTGCCCTCATCTACGACATTCCGGACGATCCCACCCTGGGCAGCCCCACGCTGAGCGATGTGGCCCGCTGCCTGGATGCCGAATTCCTGAACGGCGAGCATGCGACCGACACCCTGGTCTCCAACTTCGTCATCGCCGCCATGCATGCCGAGCACTTCCTCTCCTACCTGGAAAAGGACCTGCTGGTCATCACCCCCGGCGACCGTTCCGACATCCTGCTCACCACCCTGGTGGCCAGGCTCTCTCCGAACAAGCCCAGCATTGCCGGCGTACTGCTCACCGGCGGCATCAAGCCTGCCGACTCCATCATGGAACTGATCCGCAGCCTGGGCTCCCTCTCCCTGCCCATCCTGCTGACCCAGCACCACACCTACCGTGCCTCGCAGTTTGTCCAGAATGTGCGCGGTGCCATCGAACCCACGGACATCAGAAAGGTCAATACGGCCCTGGGCCTCTTCGAGCACTATGTGGACGGCAAGATGCTTGCCAGCCAGCTCGCCGAAAAGAGCTCCCGCGTCACGCCGCTCATGTTCGAGTACAATCTGCTGGCTGCCGCCAGGCAGAAGAAACAGCGCATCGTCCTGTGCGAAGGCGAGGAGCCCCGCATTCTCGAAGCCACGGACATCCTGCTGCGCCGCGATGCTGCCGACATCATCCTGCTTGGCAACGTGCAGAACATCCAGGCCACTGCCTCCAAGATGGGCCTGAACATTGCTGCCGCCACCATCATTGATCCCGCGCATTCTCCGGACTACGAAGACTACGCCAACAGCTACTACGAATTCCGCAAGGCCAAGGGCATGACCCAGGAACGCGCCCACGACATCATGCTGGATGCCACCTACTACGGCACCATGATGGTCAAGAAGGGCGCTGCCGACGGCATGGTCAGCGGTGCCATCAACACCACCGCCCACACCATCCGTCCGGCCTTTGAATTCATCAAGACCAAGCCCGGCTTCTCCGTCGTTTCCTCCGTGTTCCTCATGTGCCTGAGCGACCGCGTCCTGGTCTTCGGCGACTGCGCCGTGAATCCCAATCCCACTGCCGAGCAGCTGGCTGAGATTGCCATTACCTCTGCCCACACAGCCAAGGTCTTCGGCATCGAACCCCGCGTGGCCATGCTCTCCTACTCCACGGGCAGTTCCGGCAAGGGCGCCGATGTGGATGTCGTGATCCAGGCCACCAAGCTGGCCCAGGAAAAGGCCCCCGAACTGCTTATCGAAGGCCCCCTGCAGTACGATGCCGCCATCGATCCCACCGTGGCCAGGACCAAGGCTCCCAACAGCAAGGTCGCCGGCAAGGCCACTGTCTTCATCTTCCCTGACCTCAACACGGGCAACAACACCTACAAGGCCGTGCAGCGTGCCGCCGGTGCCATTGCCATCGGCCCGGTTCTCCAGGGCCTCAAGAAGCCGGTGAACGATCTCTCCCGTGGCTGCCTTGTTGCGGACATCGTCAACACCGTCATCATCACCGCCATCCAGGCTGCTGCCGAAAAGTAACCAACATTCCCTCTTTATGCTGCCGGAAGGCCTGTGCCTTCCGGCAGACAAGGATTCCTGCTTATGAAAGTTCTTATTGTCAATTCCGGTTCCTCTTCCTGCAAATACCAACTGATCGAAATGGAGACAGAGACCGTCCTGTGCTCCGGACTGGCCGAGCGCATCGGTCTGGAAAACGGCCGCCTCTCCCACAAGATCGCTCCCGACACCGACAAGGAAGAGAAGATCATCAAAGAGCAGGCTTTCCCGACTCACAAGGAGGCCATGGAACTGGTCATTGCCCTGCTGACCGACCAGGAAAAGGGCGTCATCAGGGACAAGGCCGAAATTGCGGCCATCGGCCACCGTGTCCTCCATGGCGGTGAAAAAGTGACCCAGCCCATGATCGTGGACGAAGACGTCAAGAAGGCCATTCGCGACTGCTTCCCCCTGGGCCCGCTGCACAACCCTGCCAACCTCATGGGCATTGAAGTGTGCGAAAAGCTCTTCCCCGGCATCCCCAACGTGGCCGTCTTCGATACCGAATTCGGCATGTCCATGCCCGACGAGTCCTACATGTACGCCCTGCCCTACGAGTACTACGAGAGCATGCGTATCCGCCGTTACGGCTTCCACGGCACCTCTCACAAGTATATTGCCAAGAAGACGGCCGAATTCCTGGGCAAGCCCCTGGACAGCCTGAACTCCATCACCATGCACCTTGGCAACGGCTCTTCCATGAGCTGTGTCAGAAACGGCCGCTGCCTGGATACCAGCATGGGCCTGACTCCTCTGGAAGGCTTGGTCATGGGTACCCGCTGCGGCACCATTGACCCCGCCATCGTGCCCTTCATCATGCAGAACAAGAACCTGACGCCAGAGGAAATGGACACCCTCATGAACAAGAAGTCCGGTCTTCTCGGTCTGTGCGGCCTGTCCGACATGCGTGATGTCCATGCCGCCCGCGACAAGGGCGACAAGAAGGCCGATCTGGCCTTCCGCATGCTGATCCACTCCATCCGCAAGACCCTGGGCGCCTACTTCTTCCTGCTGGACGGCAAGGTTGATGCCGTCACCTTCACGGCCGGCATTGGCGAACACGACGAATTCGTACGTGAAGACGTGGTGAAGGACCTGGAAAGCGTTGGCCTTGTCCTGGACAAGGAAGCCAACAGGCGTCGCGAAAGCGGTGCCAGGGCCATCTCTACCCCCGACAGCAAGGTGAAGATCCTGGTCATCCCCACCAATGAAGAACTGCAGATTGCCCAGACGGCCGTGAGCCTCATCAGCAAGTAGCCTCTTTTCCCAGATAACAGCACAAAGCCCTGGCATCCATGTACGGATGTCAGGGCTTTTTGCTGTCTGCAGGGAAATGCTCCCTAGCGTATGGCCTGTCCTATGCGGGACCAGCGGATATTGCTGAACCCTTCCCAGGACCAGTAGATGCGCCGGGCCTTGGCTATGATGGTATCCTTGTCCACAAAGCCCCAGAAACGGGAATCCATGGAATTGTCACGGTTGTCGCCCATGACAAAGTACTTGCCCTCGGGCACCTTCACGGGGCCGAAGACGTCGCGCACGGGCAGGACACGATTGGGTTCGTCAATGCGGACATAGTCTTCCCGGACGGCAACGCCGTTGCGGTAGAGCTGCTTGTTGCGTACTTCGATGACGTCTCCTGGCACGCCAACCACACGCTTGATGAAGTCAATGTCCGGATCCTTGGGATACTTGAAGATGATGATGTCGCCGAGCTGGGGCAGGCCGCCCTCGTACAGGGTGATGTCCGTAAAGGGCAGCTTGAGACCGTAATCAAACTTGGTTGCCAGGAGCTGATCACCGACAAGAAGTGTATCCTTCATGGACTCCGAAGGGATTTTGAAGGGCTGGACAATGAATGTCCGTATCAGGATGGCACAGAGGAGCGCCACGGCAAAGGCTTCAAGATATTCGCGCCAGAGGGGCTTTTTCCTTTTCTGGGCCGAGCTGTCCCGTAAATACATTTTCATCTTGACTCCAGGTGCGGCCCCCTCTGCATGCAGGAGAGGAAGCGCCGCCTCCTTATCCGAGTTCTGTTGGAAAGGTTTTGTCATGTGCCGGCTCGTCATGCTGATGATCAGGCACAACGTTCTTTGCAATCAGTGTCTTCCACTGGGATGCATGCAGGAAAATCCGGAAGACACAGGCGTTTCGGGATCCTGGATTCTGGATCCGGAGGGAAGGAGACTTTAACGGCGACCGCCGACAGAGACACCTGTCTGAATCTGGCCCTTGGGCTGTATCTGCACGCCCTGGCAGCCGGCAAGCAGACTTGCCGTGCACAGAAGCAGCACAAGCAGCACGCCTGCCCGGTGCAGCACGCGTCCGGGCTTTGGCAGGGAAGGGGAGCGCCTATTCACGGTGTGCCTTCTCCTGCGTCAGGCGAGCCCTGGGCGGCACATCCGTAGTCACCCACACATTGCCGCCGATGACGGCGCCGGCGCCAACGGTAATGCGGCCAAGAATGGTTGCACCGGCATAGACGGTCACGTTGTCTTCCAGGATGGGGTGGCGCAGATTGCCCTTCATCAGGGTTCCGTCCTCGTTCTTGGGGAAGGAAAGAGCGCCCAGGGTGACACCCTGATAGAGACGGCAGTGCTTGCCAATGATACAGGTTTCGCCAATGACAACGCCGGTGCCGTGGTCAATGAAGAAGCACTCGTCTATCTGGGCACCGGGATGAATGTCTATGCCCGTGCGCGAATGAGCCATCTCCGAAATGATGCGGGGAATGAGCGGCACCTTGTTCTTGTAGAGGACGTGAGCAATACGATGATGAATCATCGTGTACATGGAGGGGTAGCAGAAGATTGTTTCCCCGGGGCTTGTGGCTGCAGGGTCGCCTTCATAGCCTGCCTGGGCATCGCTGACCAGAAGTTCCCGTATTCTGGGCAGCTCGTCCAGCAGCTGCATGGCCGCCTCCTTGCCGCGCAGGTCGCAGTCCCTGCAGCTGTCTCCCGTGGAACAGGCAAAGCAGTATCCGCGGCGGATCTGTTCGCTCAGGAGACGGTATATGGAGTCGAGATTTGCCGAGACATGGTAGCCGATGGACTCGCGCCAGACCTTGGCCGTTCCGAAGAAGCCGGGGAACAGGGCCACGCGCAGGCGTCCCATGATTTCATCCAGGGTGGTCAGGGAAGGCATGGGAGAGTCCATGGCCGTTCTGTGCCAGACGCTGTCCAGAGAAGTGGGGTGGCACAGGGCCTTGCTCACCTCGCCAAGACGGCGCATGGCCAGGTAGTCGTCATTCAAATCCATCAAGGTATTTTCCCTCTCGTGATGAAGAAAGTGTTTGGAGCGAGCAAAAAGGCATCGCCGTGCCCCTGGGACCGTGGTGCCTTGTCTTCCTCTTGACCCTTCTCCCGATACCCAAAAAAGGCGAATCTTGCAAAGAGATGACTGCAGAGATCCCTGCAGGCAGGTACAAAAAAGGCACCAACCGTTGCCTGGGAGGTGCCTGAAAATTCCTGGTGGGACGTGCGGGGATCGAACCTGCGACTCTCTGCTTAAAAGGCAGATACTCTACCGACTGAGTTAACGTCCCTCCGATTCGCTAGTCTCTACTCTCTCTGCCGAAGCCTGTCAAGCGTCCGTGAGTTGAAACTGTATTGTGAACTTTGTGATGTTATTTTCCTGCAGTTGATTTCTTTTCTATCTTTGCCCAGGAGTCACGGAGGGTAGCTGTCCTGTTAAAGACACTCAAAGTATCTGTACTGTCCTTGTCCTTGCAGAAATAGCCTACACGCTCAAACTGTACAGTTTCGCCCACAGGCAGGGACTGCAGAGCATTTTCCAGATAAATATCAACTTCCTTCAGAGAATCGGGATTGACCATATCCAGGAAGGTCTTTCCCTCAGGAACATCATTGGGATCGTCCATGGCGAAAAGGTGATCATAGAGACGCGCCTTTGCCGGGACACCATATTTGGCACTGACCCAGTGAATGGTGCCCTTGACCTTGCGGCCGTCGGGACTCATGCCTCCTCTGGAGGCGGGATCATAGGTGCAGTGAATGAGCCTGACGGATCCGTCCTCGTTGAGTTCCACATCCGTGCAGGTCACAAGGAAGGCATAGCGCAGGCGGACTTCCTTGCCGATGGCCATGCGGTAGTACTTGCTGGGCGGCTCCAGACGGAAATCGTCGCGCTCAATGTAGAACTCTCGGGTAAAGCAGACCTTCCTGGTGCCATAGGAAGGATCCTCGGGATGCAGGGGCATCTCGAAGACGTCTTCTCCATCCTCGGGATAGTTGTCCACAACCACCTTGACGGGATCGATCACGGCCATCCAGCGAGCCGTATGGGCGTTCAGATACTCGCGGATGCAGAACTCAAGCAGACTGTATTCCACCACGGAGTCAGCCCTGGCAATGCCAATGCGGCTGCAGAACTCGCGCACGGCCTGAGGCGGAACACCACGGCGACGCAGGGCACACAGGGTGGGCATGCGGGGATCATCCCAGCCGGACACGACCCCGGACTGCACAAGCTGGATGAGCTTGCGCTTGGACAGAATGGTATGGGTCAGGTTCAGCCGAGCAAATTCCGTCTGTTCGGGATGATAGACTTCAAGCGTGTCCAGCAGCCAGTCATAGAACTCCCTGTTGTTGACAAATTCCAGGGTGCACAGTGAATGGGTGATGCCCTCTATGGAGTCGCTCAGAGGATGCGTGAAATCGTACATGGGGTAGATGCACCAGGCATCCCCTGTCCTGTGGTGGTGGGCATGACGGATTCTGTACAGGGTGGGGTCGCGCATAACCACATTGGGTGCGGCCATGTCGATCTTGGCCCGCAGGACCTTGCTGCCATCCGGGAATTCCCCGGCCTTCATGCGGCGGAACAGATCCAGGTTTTCTTCGACACTGCGATTGCGGTACGGACTCTCCACGCCGGGCTTTGTCAGCGTGCCGCGGTATTCGCGGATTTCGTCGGCCGTCAGGTCGTCCACATAAGCCTTGCCCTTTCTGATAAGCTCCTCGGCATAGGCATAGAGCTTGTCAAAATAGCTGGAGGCATAGAATTCGCGATCTTCCCAGTCGCCACCAAGCCAGCGCACGTCTTCCCTGATAGAGTCGACGTATTCCACATCCTCCTTGGTCGGATTGGTATCATCGAAACGCAGGTTGCACTGGCCATTGAATTCCCTGGCAACACCAAAGTTCAGACAGATGGACTTGGCATGCCCCAGGTGCAGATAGCCGTTGGGTTCGGGAGGGAAACGGGTGTGCACTCTTCCCCCGAAACGCTGGGAGGCATTGTCTGCAATGATCTTGGCACGGATGAAATCTGTGCTTTCCCTGGCTTCAGCCTCGTTTTTCACTTCCTCTGACATGGTATCCCCCGAAAAACAAAGAATGGAAACTGGAACCTGTTCAGATACTCTATGCTTTTAGCAGCGTCAAGCTCTTGGAAATTTCTGAAAATTTCCTGCACAGGCGGGACTGTCTCCTCAGTCTCCGGGGACAGCACGATCAGGGAGGAGACGGTCTCTGTCCCCTGGCAGAGCCCTCTTGCCTGCTGAACAGACAATTCCTGTTCCCGGCATGACCGCGACATGACGGCAGACAAGGGGAACCAGTACGTGCAACAGGCAAAAATTTGCAGTATACTCGCACTCTTATGAACGTATAGTCTGGAAGGACGCAAGCGCCTGCAGGATATTCTTTTTTTGGAAAAATATCTTGACAATTCAGATGCACACGGATATTTTATCCATCTGTGTGAACGGAGAGATGTCCGAGTCGGCCGAAGGAGCTCGCCTGCTAAGCGAGTATACGAGCTTAAACTTGTATCGAGGGTTCAAATCCCTCTCTCTCCGCCATCAAGAAAGTAACAGCAGTCTTTGCATGACGTTAATAGTCTGCAAAGACTGCTTTTTTTATTTCCTAAAGTGTTTGCAACCCTCTCGCGTTTTTTCTGCATTCCCCCTGCATTCCGCGCTTTTTACGGTATTTTTTCGGTATTTTTTGTTTTGGGGGAGGCAGACCGTTCCGTTCAAAGACCGTACAAGAGATACTGCACAGGGGTGCTACACAACGGGCTGACAAGCAACTTCGATCCATCCATTCGAGAGCAGGGAAGGGGACTTCGCGTATCCAAAACAGGGAGACCTTCCCAGCCCCAGGTTCATCCCTGCGTCCAGACAAGGACACACGGCAGTCGTGTCTTCTCCTTGCGACTTCTTCATATTTTGCCCACCACACTAGGTCGTGTTGACAAATTCAGGGGAGTGTTCCAGAAGGTGCACCCCCTACACGACTTTTGCCCACATTAACGTATTGAAAATATTAAAATAAGAGGCGAATGACAGCGTGGTCTTCACATATCGTGTTGCAAGGCCACGCCATCTTTTATAGTGAACGCAGAAATTGAGGAAGCATGCCTTCCGCCTATGCGTCAAAATTGAGCATCGATAGGTAGCAAGCTATACGCTTTTCTTGGGTGCGTATCAGTGTATCGGATCGCTACTCAAAGATTGATAATTTTGTCTTTAGCTAAGTCATCCGTTTTGGCTTCTTATTGCGTTCACTATAGCTTTTTGAAAATAGTTTTCCACCATATGGCGTAACTTATAGAGATATTTGTCATAATCTCTTTGTTCTTTACGGTTGCTCCTGGAAGGTATAACCGGGATTGCGTTCTGACTGAGCACGTATTCAACAATGGCATCCGTGTCGTACCCCTTGTCGGCCAGGACATACTGGAGGGCAAGGTCTTCCAACAGAGGAATTCCCTGGGTACAATCAGCCTGATTTCCGGCTGTTATCAAGAACCTGATCGGCATTCCATGCGAGTCTACCGCTACGTGTATCTT
>DXHV01000069.1 GCA_019113165.1 Candidatus Desulfovibrio intestinipullorum | reverse complement strand
TTTTTTATTATCCGATCAAAATTTTTTATGCAAATTTCATGCCAAAGAAGAACCTGTAAACAGGTGGTTCTACGTAGAACCATATCTTTCATGGCACTTATGGCAGAAATCCCATAATAACATGCTTGAATAATTGTATTTTCATGGGATTGCAACCGTATGGTTCTACTTTTTCCCAACTGTTGGGCTGGAGCTCCATGGGAACAAGGGGCACAGACGCTCCTCCTGAACGGAGCGCCTTTTGTCCGCCCCTTGCATGTTGTGCAAAATCAGCTATGCTGACCATGTCTCTGCCCCTGTTCGTTCCCGCACCTGAAGTCCCTGTCTTGTGTGAGCATCAGTACAGCTGAGGGCAGACATCACGAGTCACATCATGTCCACACCCACCCTTTCCTCTTCCCGCGCCTTTGCCGCGTCAAGCCGCGACGAACGCTACTGGCGGGCCCATCTCTAATTTCTCCCCCAAAAGCGCTGTTTCCTGAACGGATCCTGTGCAACGCTTCCCTGCGCCCTTTCTGCAGCAGCCTGCACGCCATCCTTCTGGCCATCCTTCTGGCCACCCTTCTGGCCACCCTTCTGGCCACCCTTCTGGCCATCCTTCAGGAAAACCCATCACAAAAGACAAACACAAGGACCCTGTGCACAGGCACAAAGAAGCACAAGGGATGCCTCCCGTCCTGGGGAAGAGACAGCAAAAACGCCCTATGCTCTCCAGGCAATGGTGCCCCATGCCTTCACGGCAGAGGGGCTCAAGGCCATGCCCGAAAGCCTGCCGCCTTGCAAACGGACTTTTGTCCGTCCTTTACTGCTGGCCGTATCGGCGTGCCCTGCTGCACGGATCCTGCACTGCAACCCGACCTTTTTGGGGGGGGGACATTTATGAACAACGACAGACCGATTCAACTGGCCGGACAGGACCCGGCCACAAAGACCCACCTGCATGCCCACCTGCAGCCCACGACCTGGGTGCACTGGTTCTACCTTGTCTGTGCCATTGTCCTGGAAGTGGCCGCAAGCACAGTCATGGTGCTCTCCCATCAGTGGACTTTTGCCCATGCCCGCACCCTGGGCCTGGGACTCATGTGGCTTGGCATAGCCCTCTCCTACATAAGCCTTGCCCGCTCCACCACCGGCCTGCCCGTCGGCGTGGCCTTTGCCTTCTGGGAGGGCCTGGGCCTTGTGCTGGTCACGATCTCCGGCTTCTTCATCCTGGGCGAAGAGCTCTCCTGGCAGCGCTGCCTGGGCCTTGCCTGCGTGCTCTGCGGTGCCCTGCTCGTCAACCGGGGCACAAGCCACGGCGAGCCGCAACCATGCCCGCAAGCTGACGCTCAAAAGTCCCGCTCTGCCACTGCAGACTCGGCTTCTGCCACTGCAACCGATGCAAACAGCATGAGGAGGGCCTCATGAGTCTCCTGCTCGCCTTTGCCCTCATTGTGGCTGCTGCCGCCCTGGACATTGCCGCCAACGTGCTCCTGGGGGCCAGTGACGGCTTCAGGAAGAAGCGTCCCGGCCTCCTTGCCCTGCTGCTGGTGGGCCTGGCCTTTTTCTGCCTCTCCCTGGCCGTGGACGTGCTGCCCCTGACCATAGCCTATGCGTCCTGGGGCGCCATAGGCATTCTGGGGACTTCGCTGGCAGGCTGGTTCCTCTTTGGCCAGCGCCTGGCGCCCTGCGCCTGGGCCGGCATGGTCCTGCTCCTGGGCGGCATCATCTTCCTGCGCCTCAGTGCCTGATCGGTTCCGGACGCAACTTCACAAACGTAGTCACAAACGCACAAGGGGGCTGCAGGCCTCTTCCCTTCTCTTTCGGGAAGAGGCCTGCAGCCCCCTGTATCATTTCTGAAGTTCCTGTCTGTTGCGTGCCTGTGCGCTTCCTGCCCCGGGCCCTCAGGCCTGCCAGCAGAGCACCCTGTGGCCTGTGACCGCGTCCACGCGCTCTTCAGGCAGGCTCAGGCTGCAGCGCTCCGTGGCCTCGGGACAGCGCGGATGGAAGGGGCAGCCGGACGGCAGAGCGCCTAAAGGCGGCACACTGCCCTGTATGGCCGGCAGCCTGGTCATGCCAGGGGCCATGAGGGCCGGATCGCAGGCCATGAGGCCCTTCGTGTAGGGGTGTCTGGGGCTCCCCAGCACATCCTCCACCCTGCCCCACTCCACCAGGTGGCCTGCGTACATGACGCCCACCGTGTCGGCACTGCCTGCCACCACGCCAAGGTCGTGGGTAATGAGCAGGACGGACATGCCCCGCCTGGTGCGCTCCGCATCCAGGATGGCCAGGATCTGACCCTGTATGGTGGCATCCAGGGCCGTGGTGGGCTCGTCGGCCAGGAGGATCTCGGGCTCGCAGCTTAAGGCCATGGCAATCATGACCCGCTGGCGCATGCCGCCCGAGAGCTCGTGGGGATAGAGGTCAAAGCGCTCTTCCGGAGAGGGAATGCCCACCCGGGCAAAGAGCTCCACGATGCGCGCCCTGGCTTCCCTTTTTGTGCAGCCCTTGTGGGTCAGCAGGGGCTCTGCCGCCTGCAGGCCCACTTTCAGCACGGGATTGAGGGCCGTCATGGGCTCCTGAAAGATCATGGCCAGGGCGTTGCCGCGCACGGCCTGCCATTCCTGCTCGGACAGGGTGCACAGATCCCGTCCCCTGAAGAACACGGATCCTTCCACAGTGCTGCCCTGAGGCTGCAGCCCCATGCAGGCCCTGGCCGTGAGGCTCTTGCCGCAGCCCGACTCGCCCACAAGGCAGGTCACGCTGCCGCGGGCGAGATCAAGGCTCACATGCTGCACGGCCGGCAGGGGTCTGTTGTCCGCGTCGCGGAACAGGACGCCCAGGTTCTGCAAGCGTAATGCTGGCATGTCAGTTATCTGGCAACCTGTATGGCGCGGTAGCGCACATAGGCTTCGCGCATCATGATGTAGGGATCCACGGCCGCGTCGCGCAGGGCCGTGTAGGTGGGCAGCACGCCGTCCAGGTCATTGAAGAAGAAGCCCACTTCAATGCCGGAGATGGCGTACCAGGGCGCATTCCAGGCATAGCCCACGGCAAAGCCCGGATAGAGGAAGTAGTCGCCTGCCCAGCCGAAAGTCTCGCGCACGGAGCTCGGACCAATGAAGGGCCAGACCAGATAGCAGCCGTGGGGGATGCCCCAGCGGCCCAGGGTCTGGCCGAAGTCCTCGCCCTCGGGGTGCACGGGCACGACGGGCTTCTTGTCCCTGGTCACGTCGATGAAGCCGCCAAAGCCGCCGGCCGTGTTGCCGATGAAGCGCGCAAATTCAACCCCTGCCTCCATGAAGCGGAACTGCAGGAGGTTGTTGAGGAAGCGCATGGGGAAGAGCAGATTGTGCCAGAAATTGCTCAGGCCCTGCCTGAGCTCACGCGGAGTGATGGTCTCCCAGGCCGTGTAGGCGGGCTTGGCGATGTACATGAAGAAGATGTCGTTGAAGCCGAACCAGAAGCGGTTCCAGGGCTCCAGGGGGTCGGCAATGGTGGCCACAGGCTCGCTGTCGTAGTCGTCCAGCTCGTCGGCAATCTGCATGTCCACGGGCTTCTTTTCCACCACCGTGATGCCGGTGGCAGGCAGGGCCTTGTCCGCATCCTGGCCGTAGACGCTGGTCAGGGGGCCCTTGTGCGGAGGCGGCGGCGCCACCACGGGCCGTGCGGTCACGGCGCCGTTGCCCGTGCCTTCGGCGCGGGCGCTGTCCGGGGACAGGGCGGCCCACACCAGGAGCACCGCGACGCCCAGGCAGAACGCCTTGCGCAGCGTTCTGCCGACTCTTGATCCGTTCATTGCTGATCTCCCTTGTCTTCTGTATGAAACGGCATCCATGACAAACCTGCTCACGGATATGCTGTCGTTGGAGTTGGGAATTGCACGCAAATAACGCTCACTTATTACACTGATAACCACTTGAAATATTTCAATGGTATTGCTGATAAAGACAGTGTTATATCGATGCGAGTCCTTATCGGTCATGGCCTGCCTCCACCCGGCGTGCACGTTCCTGCACCCTGGCTATGAGCCCGTCCGGGGACGAGGAGGCCAGCACTTCCCTGAACTGCACCCTGTAGTTCTCCACCAGGCTCACGCCCTCGATGAAGACGTCATAGACCACCCAGGTGTCTGCGGTTGCCATCATGCGGTAGGCAATGGGCATGACGGATCCGTCCTGCATGCTCACCTCGGTGAGCACCTCCACCCTGGTGCCGGCCCTGTTGCGGCGCTCGCCCACGTAGCGCACCTCTTCCCCGTTGTAGCCGTCCACGCGGTTCAGGTAGGTGGAGAAGAGCAGGTTGGCAAAGGCCGTGGAAAAGTTCTCGCGCTGCCTCTGGCTGAAGCGCTGCCAGTCCTTTCCCAAAGTGTGCGCCGAAAAGGCCATGAAATCGAAGATGTGGTAGACCTCATCTTCTATCTGCCGGCGCACCACGGGCCTGGTGGCCGGATTGACGTAATTGGGATTCTTGATGAGGGACAGGACCCGGCTGATGGACGTGTGCAGCAGGACGCGTGCCTGGCCGGGATCGGGATGCACGGCAGGATTGGCAGGCCCCTTCGTGGGGGTGAGGGCCGTGCTGGCCGCATGCGCCTGCGCCACACAATCCGCCGCAGTATCCTGCAGCGTGCCCGCAAGGCAGACGCAAAATACTGCCGCAGCAAGCAGGATGGCAGGCCCGGGATACCTTGCACCGTTCCCCTCTCTGTGCTGAAAACGACGGGCAGACATATGTGCCTCCTCAAGGGGCCGCGAGGGGCCTCAGGAACTCCGGGGGGCTACTTGACCCCGCCAAAGGCATACTTGCCAATGAGGGAGCCCAGATCCAGGGCAGGCTCTGTGTCCACAATGGTGTCTCCCGCCTGCAGGATTTCCTCGGAGCCGCCCGGAGCCACGTCAATGAACTTGTCGCCAATGAGACCTGCCGTGCGCACCGAGGCAATGGTGTCGTCCGGCAGCGCCATGTCCCTGTCAAAGCGCAGCGTCACCAGGGCCGTGGTCTGGGTCTCGGTGCGCACAAGGTCTATGGCTGCCACCTTGCCCACGGGCACGCCGGCCATTTCAATGTCCGCGCCCACGCGCAGGCCCGAGACATTGGTGAAGCTGGCCTTGAGCTCAAAGCCCTTGTCGCTGAAAACTTCCATCTTGCCCAGCTTGATGGTCATGTAGGCCACACAGAGCAGGCCGATGAGCACAAAGACGCCGACTGCAGCGTAACGGTTGGTATTCATGAGGAAAATCCTTGCAAAGCTCCTGCAGAAGATTCTGGGATCTCAAGACAGGGGACCTTGATGAATCGGGACGAATGGTACAGATGAGACGGACGGGAAAGACGGGAGCGACAGGATGGATGGGGTCCCAAAGGACCTCCGCTCAGCTGGCAAGCCAGGCATCCACCCTGGCCCGCACGGCCGGATCCATGGCGGCATGGCCCGATTCGGCCGCCCCGGAACTGCTCTCGGCAGAGCGGTTCAGGAACTGGACCAGATAGGGATCCGTGCTCTCCTTCAGGGCGCTGGGCGTGCCGCAGAAGACGGAGCGCCCTTCCCTGATGACCAGCACCTGATCGGCTATGGTCCACAGGCTTGCCAGATCATGGCTCACCACCACAATGGTCATGTCGGGAAAATGCCGGTTCATGGCCAGCAGCAGCTCGTCCATGCGGGCGGCGGTAATGGGATCGAGCCCCGAGGTGGGCTCGTCGCAGAGCAGAATCTTGGGCTCGGCCACGATGGCCCGGGCAAGACCCGCCCGCTTGCGCATGCCGCCCGAGAGCTCGTTGGGGTAGTAGTCCGCAAATTCCTCCAGGTCCACCATGCGCAGCACGCGCAGGGCTTCGCTGCGCAGCTCCTGCCGCGTCAGGGAGAGGTGCTCGGAGAGGGGCAGCACCACGTTCTGGGCCAGGGTCAGGGCGCCCAGCAGGGCGCCGTCCTGGAAGAGCACGCCCATGTTGCGCCTCAGCCTTCGGTACTCCCTGGATTTGAGGCGGGTAATGTCCTGGCCGCCCACGATGAGCTCGCCTGCCATGGGCGTGGACAGGCCTATGATCTGCCGCAGCAGGGTAGACTTGCCGCAGCCCGATCCGCCGAGGATGACGGACACGGCACCGGCAGGCAGCAGGCCCGTGACATTCTCGAGGACCACATGGTCCCCGTAGCCTGCCTTCAGGTTGTTGATTTGTATGTCCCAGCTTGTGGTCATGATGCCTCCGCGTGACACCCTAGAGGAAGAGGCTTGTGAGCACATAGTCTGCGGCCAGGATGAGCACGCAGGCTATGACCACGGCGCTCGTGGTGGCATTGCCCACGGCCTCCGGTCCCACGCTGTCGCGCCGCCTGTCGGCAAAGTAGCCCTGATGGCAGCAGACCGTGGTGACCAGCAGGCCGAAGACCACGGCCTTCAGAAAGCCGCAGCCCACGTCCGTCATGGTCACCGAGCTCGAGATGCGGTAGAAGTAGGCGCCCTGGTTCATGTCCAGCAGGGCCACGCCGGTCAGATAGCCGCCAACGATGCCCACCACGTCAAAGACGGCCGTGAGCAGGGGGAAGGATATCACCGAGGCCACGAGCCTTGGCGAGACCAGATAGGAGACAGAATTGATGTCCATGACATCCAGGGCATCTATCTGATCGCTGATGCGCATGACGCCGATTTCCGCCGTCATGCTGGAGCCTGCCCGGCCCGTGAGCATGATGGCCGTGAGCACAGGCCCAAGCTCGCGGATGAGGGACAGGGAGACCACGGAGCCCAGGAAGCCCACGGATCCGAACTTGATGAGCGTATAGTAGCCCTGCAGACCCAGCACCATGCCGCAGAACAGGGAGATGAGCACAATGAGAAAGAGCGACTGCGAGCCGATGACATGAATCTGGCGCAGCGTGCGCAGCACGATGCGACCGGACGTCGCAACCTGCTGCACGCCCTGGCAGAAGAAAATGGCCACCGAGCCCATGAAGTTCAGGGCATCCCAGACGGGTCTGCCCAAGGCTGCCAAAAAGTGTGTCATGCCGTGTCCTGCCGCCTGTGGCGGCCCTCCTGCTGTCGTATGCCGTTTCCTGTCTCTTGCCCTGGTCACAAGGGATGCCTGCCGCACGGGAAGGCTAGTTCTTCTTGCGCGAGATACGCAGGGGCTCGCCAAGGCCCGCCTTCTTTACGCTCTGAAGGAAGCGTGCGCAGTCCTCATCCGTGCCCTTGAAGGTGTACTGCAGGGCCCAGGAGGAGCCAAGGCGGCGTATGCTCACGCGAAAGCCCCTGGACTCGTAGCGGGCCTGCTCGCTGCGGGCATCGCTCTGGGTGCGCACCGTGGCCATGCGGTACACGAAGGTATAGGGCTCGTCGGCACGAGCCGGCTCCTTCTCGGGCTGGGCCTGTGGCTTTGCCTGAGGCTGGGCCTGGGCTGCAGGCGCCTGTGCCGGCTGGCCAGGCGTTGTGAAGGTGGGGAAGCCCGGCACGGTTCCAGGCACAAAGCCTGGCTGCGAAGCCCCGGGCTGGGCCGGCTGACCGGCGGCACCACCCTGGGGGGCTGCCCCGGCTGCGGGCTGGGCTGTCCCCTCCTGGCCTGTCTGGCCCGGCTGAGCCTGACCTGCCTGGCCGGACGTACCCGGCTGGCCCGGTACAGCCTTGTCGCCTGCCTCCTGCTGCCAGAGGGCGGCAATCTTCTGCAGGTGTTCCTCGGGGTTCTGCCCCCTGCCAATCATGAAGCCCATATAGAAGCACCAGCCAAGGACAAGGACAATGCCCACGGCAACAAGGCACAGTGCTGCCGGGCTCAGGGTCACATGAAGTTTCCTGTCGCCGGCCCGTGACTGGGTCCGCTGTACGATGTTCTGCATCTCCATGGGCATAGCCTCCTCAAGTCTTCAAGCCTGTGTTCGGCCCTGCTGCGGGCTACATGCGCTCCGGCGCGCTCACGCCCAAAAGGTCCAGGCCGTTGTTCAGAACCCTGGCCACGGCACGCAGGAGCGCCAGGCGCGCCTGTGTGCCCTTCGGATCGTCCGCGGACAGGATGGTGTACTTGCTGTAGTAGCTGTGCAGCATCTGGGCCAGTTCCGTCAGGTAGTGGCTCACGTGATGGACAGCCAGGTTGCGGGCGGCCAGGGCGATCATGTCCGGGAACTGCTCCATCTTGCGCAGAAGCTGCAGATCCTCGGGCTTGTCCAGGGAGTCCAGATCGGCTGCATCGGAGAGCACGGGCAGGGTGTAGCCCTGCTCTGCGGCCCTGCGCAGCACGGCGCAGATGCGGGCATGGGCGTACTGCACATAGTAGACCGGGTTGTCCATGCTGCGTTCCTTGACGGCTTCGAGATCAAAGTCCACGGCCGTGTCCATCTTGCGGGACAGGAACATGAAGCGGGCCGCGTCCACGCCCACTTCCCTGACCACGTCGGCCAGGGTCTCGAAGGTGCCGGCCCTTGTGGACATGCTCACGGGCTCGCCCTTCACGAGCAGGTTCACCAGCTGGATGAGCAGCACGTCAAAGGAGGACTGTTCCCTGCCCATGGCCGCAATGGCGGCGCGCATGCGCGGCACGTAGCCGTGGTGGTCTGCGCCCCACACATCCACCAGGTAGTCGTAGCCCCTGGAGAACTTGTCGTAGTGGTAGGCAATGTCCGAGGCAAAGTAGGTCAGGGAGCCGTCCTGCTTGCGCAGCACGCGGTCCTTGTCGTCGCCAAGGCGGCTCGTGGCAAACCACAGGGCGCCGTCCTGCTCGTAGAGGTAACCGGCCTTGTCCAGGGCCGCAAAGGCAGCCGCCACCTTGCCCTCGTCCACCAGGGTCTTCTCGGAGAACCAGTTCTGATGCTCCACGCGGAAGTTGGCGAGGTCGGCGCGGATGCCTTCCAGGATCACGTCCTTGGCGTACTCGTAGCAGCGCTGCTCGCCGTCCCTGTCGTCGGCCTCGGCCAGGGAGGGATCCTGCAGGAGCATTTCCTTCGCTATGTCGGTAATGTACTCGCCCTTGTACCAGTCCGTGGGTTCCTCCATGGGCCTGTTCACAAGACCGCACAGACGGTACCACACCGAATGGCCGAGCAGGCGCATCTGACGGCCTGCGTCATTGATGTAGTATTCCGTGGACACGTTGAAGCCGGCCCTGCGCAGGATGCGGGTCAGGCTGTCGCCTGCTGCGGCGCCGCGGCCGTGGCCCACGTGCAGGGGCCCCGTGGGGTTGGCTGAGACGTATTCCACCAGGGTGGACTTGCCGGCGCCTGTGTCGGAATTGCCGTACTTTGCCCCCATCTGCTCCACGTCGCAGAGCACCTTGCGCCAGAACTGCGGGGCAAAGGTGATGTTGCAGAAACCGGGGCCTGCAATTTCCACGGACACGATATCCGCACAGGAAGCCTTGATAAAGTCCGCCAGTTCCTGGGCCACGTTTCTCGGGGAGGTGCCCAGGGGTTTTGCCAGCAGCATGGCGACATTGGTGGCAAGGTCGCCGTGCTTCGGATCCTTCGAAGGTTCAATGACAGCCTTGGCAGGCCATTCCAGGCCCTTCTTGGCCAGAAAGTCGCCAACAAGGCCCTGAACTGTAGTATATGCTTGCATGGATGCTCCTCAAGACAAAGAATCTGATAGTCCGAATGATCTGAAAAAATAACCTGAAAGAAAGAATGATCTGAAATATTCCGCACGCCGCAGGGCTCCTGCAGGCTCGTCCGGGCCCGGCACGAGGCCGTCAAGAAAAACGGCCCGCAAACAGCCCTCAAAAGCGGACAAATGCCCCCTCGACAACTCCAAGGGGGCATGGCTTGAAAAAAACTCTAGGCGCAGGCTTCCACGCCTGCCAGGTCGCTCACAATGCCTGTCTGCACATCGCCCGTGTCGACCACGCCATCAAGGCAGCGGGTGACCATCTTGCTCAGGACGGCCTTGGGCCCCACTTCCACAAAATCCTTCAGGCCCGCCTGTCCTTGAGCCTGCATGAGCTCTATCCAGCGCACGGGCGAGGTCATCTGCTTCAGCATGGCCTCGCGCACGCTCTCGCCGTCCTCAAGGACGCCGGCCGTCACATTGCTGTAGAAGGGCACCTTCGGCCTGTTCCAGACAACCCGGGCCATGTGCCGGCCAAGCTCCTCGTTGGCCCTGGCCATCAGGGGGCTGTGGAAGGCGCCGCTCACGGCCAGGGGCAGGGCCCGGCCCTTTGCTTCCTTCACAAGATCGCGGGCGCAGTCGACAGCGTCCTTCTCGCCGCTTATCACATACTGGCCTGGCGTGTTGTAATTGGCCACCAGCAGAACCTGGCCCGTTTCCTGGCAGGCCTTTGTCACAAGCTCCTGCACCTTTTCCAGGGGCAGCTTGAGAATGGCTGCCATGGAGCCGCGTCCGTCCGGATCGCAGTCGGCCATGAGGGCGCCGCGCAAGGAAACAAGGCGCAGGCAGGTCTCCACGTCCAGTACGCCGCTCACGGCCAGGGCGCTGTATTCGCCAAGGCTGTGGCCTGCGCAGGCTAAAGGCCGCACCTTGCGCGAGAGGGCCTGCCACAGGGTCAGGTTGACCACGGTCAGGGCCGGCTGCAGGGCCCTGGTGTCGCTCATGGCCTTCTCGTCGCCTTCCCAGTAGATTTCCCGCAGGGGCAGTCCGCTGACGGCCTCGGCCTTTTTCCAAAGTTCCATGGCCTCAGAGTCGGCATCGGCCACATCACGACCCATGCCGGCCACCTGGGCACCCTGTCCGGGGAAGAGCAAAGACGCTGCACGCATGACCACTGGCTCCTTTACACGCCGCCTGGCTGGCGGCAACTTAAGGTTTGAACAAAATACAGGAAGTGCTGAAACTGAAAGCGTATCAGCTTTCTCTCATACGGCATCTTGGCCCCACTGGCAAGATCGTTGTCACGGGCTTTCCATGGTCCTGCTGGCATCCTGTGCCCTGGCTTGAGTCCCTGGAGCGCCTGGCCCCGGACATTGACAAGGGGCCTGCAAACAGTTCTAACTGCGGCAGCTTTTTCCCGCACACCCTGACAACAGGAAGGCGTCCATGTCCCCTACCCCTGCACTGCTTGTCGCAGAGCTTGAAAAGAGCGGCTGTTCCTGTCCTTCTGCAGCCCTTGAGCCCCTGTGCACCTATCTCTCCATGCTCATGCGCTGGAACCGCAAGATGAATCTTGTGGGCGCGCACACCTGGCAGGAGGCTGCAAGCGATCTTGTTGCCGACTGCCTACGCCTGGCCGACTTTCTCGACACCCTGCCCCTGCCGGAAGATCCCTTGTGCTGGGACCCCGGTGCAGGCGCAGGACTTCCCGGCATCCCTTTGCGCACGGTCTGGACCAGGGGCAGCTACCACATGATAGAGGTGCGCAGCAAAAGGGCGCTCTTCCTGGCCCAGGTGCTGGGCACCCTGTCGCTTCCGCGGACCCATGTGCACAATCAGAACGTGCAGTCCTTCTGGGGCTCCGCCCTGGCCGATCTGGTGGTGAGCCGCGCCTTTCTGCCCTGGGAAGAGGTGATCACCCTCCTGGCGGATCATGTGGCGGACGGCGGCCACATTGTCTTCATGAGCCGCATGATCCCTGAGGCTTCCGATCTGGCCAAGGTGCACGCAGGCTTTGAGCTCGCTGCCTCCACATCTTATGAAGGGCCTTCCGGCACGCGTACCCTCTGGGCCGTGCGCAAGGATCAGGCCCGGGCTTCTGCCTGATGTTCCAGGTTGCTGCTTCCCTGCCGTCAGCCCCTGTCTGAATCCAGTCCGTCCCGGCCTTGCCTTTCACCGGGCTGCCCGGCCTGTCTGTCATTTGGCAGCCCTGCCGAAAACGGCTATGCTACCGCCGCTTCCCTTCCGGCCCACGGCCTCGACCAGGCCATCCCCCCCGACCCTTTTCGTGCTCCTCGACTCACACATGCAGACGCGCACTCCCCCACTTCTGGATCCGGCAACCCCTGTGCCGCAAAAGACCGACCTTGCGCCCATCCTTGGCGGGGTCTTCTGGCTCTCCATTACCATCTTTCTGGCCTTCGGCCTGCGCATGCTGGAATGGCCGCGCTGGGAGGATCCCGAATTTCGTCTGGGCTCGGAGTGGCTCCTGGCCACCCACGATGCCTACCACTGGGTTGCCGGCGCCGAAGGCTTCAGCTTCGGGGCAGGCCACCCCATGGCCGAACTCCTGCGCCTCATCGCCTCCTTCCTCGGCACCTACCCGGCAGCCGTGGCCTTCTGGTTTCCGCCCGTGCTGGCGAGCCTTGTGGCCGGCATCGTGGCCGCATGGGGCTGGGCCCTAGGCAGTCTCGAAGCCGGCGTGGCCGCAGGCCTGCTCACAAGCCTGGCTCCCGGCTTTCTGGCCCGCACCCTGCTCGGCTTCTACGACACGGATCTTGTCACCCTTTTCTTTCCCCTGCTCATGACCCTGGCGCCCATGTGCTGGGCCATGCGCTACATGCTGGCTCCGGTGCACATCCTGCGTCTGCTCGCAGCCTGGCCCAAGCTCTCCTTCTTCCGCCGCCTCTTCGGCGACCCGGCAGCTCCGCCGCGCCTCGGCAACCCCCTGCGCTGGCAGTGGGTGCTGGTCCTGGGCCTCTCGGGCCTCATTTCCTGGTGGACCCAGGAATGGCACTCCGTCTTTCCCTATCTCATCCGCTACAATGCCGCCCTGCTGGCCTTCCTGTGCCTGTGCCTGGCTCCTCCGGGACGCAGGCGCCTGCTCCTTCTTGGCGCCCTCTCCTACGTTCTGCCGGCCCTGGCAGGCCCCCCGGGCCTTGGCATGAGCCTTGTGCTCCTGCTGGTGGTGGGCCGCAGGCCGCAGCTGCGCCGCCTGCTCACGGACTGGCGCGTGCTCCTGCTGCTCTGGATCGTGGTGGCCTGGCTCATGGTGCGCGGCGAAATCCTGAACACCATTGTCGTCCAGTTCAACGCCTACCTCAAGCACGCCGCGGACACGCGGGAAGCGGGCGGCATCACGCTCAACTACCCGCCCCTGGCCCAGTCCATCATCGAGGTGCAGGATCTGCCCCTCTCGGCCGTGCTCTCCTACTTCCATCCCTGGATGGAAGCCTCCCTGCTGGGTCTGCTGGGCTTCTGCGTCATTGTCTACCTGCGGCCAGGCGCCCTCTTCCTTCTGCCCCTGGCAGCCCTGGGGCTCCTCAGCACCAAGATGGGCGGCCGCATGGTCATGTTCGGCGCGCCTGTAGTTGCCCTTGGCCTGGCCCTGCCGCTCTTCTGGCTCCTGCGCCGCATCCTGGCCCAGCAGTTCAGGGCCACGGCCGGCATTGTAACGAGCATCATCCTCACCCTGGCCCTTATCGCGCCCTTCACGGATCTCATTCCCGAAATGAGCCAGGGCCCCATGATCAACCGCCGCCATGCCGACGCGCTCACGCGCCTGCGCAGCATGACGCCGGAAGATGCCATGATCTGGCTGTGGTGGGACTGGGGCTATGCCGAGCACCACTTTGGCGGCAGGCAGGCCATTGCCGACGGCGCCCAGCACGCAGGCCCCTCCCTGTACCTGCCAGCTGCGGTCCTGGCCACGGACAATCCGCGCTTTGCAAGGCAGCTCATCAAATACACGGCCGAAAAGGACAATGTGCCCAGTGCGGTCTTTGCCGGCCTGGACGCCAGTGCGGCCGAAGCCCTCATGGACAGGCTGCGCTCGCCGGACACGCCCCTCATCAAGGGCAAAGGCCGCCAGTTCCTGGTGGTCAGCTACGAAATGCTCCGCCTGGGCTTCTGGATCAGCCACTACGGCAGCTGGAACTTTGCCTCGTCCACGGCCGAGGCCGGTGCCCTCTCCATAGTGCCCCAGGCCTTGGCCTATCAGTTGGACAGCGGCCTTGTGCAGCTGGAAGGATCCGTGACCTCCATAGCCCCTGCCTCCATCAATGTCTTCGAGGAGACCGGGCTCACCTGCCGCAACTACGTGCAGGAATGGTTCGACGAGCACCGCTCCGCGACCAGGGAGGAGCAGCAGGCCTTTCTGAACACCCGCCGCAACGTGAACTTCTTCTTCAACCGGGTCACCGGCGAAAAGCTCGCCATGGACGCCAAGCTCTACAATTCCCTCATGGCCCAGCTGCTCCTGGCCGATCCGCAGGATCCGCGCTTTTCGCCCTACTTCCGGCTCATCTACGACAACGTCTTTGCCAGGGTGTACGAAGTGCGCTAGTGTTTAATTTTATTAGTCCACATACTGCTATCGATTGAAAATCACTGTATTTTCAGACGCATGTAGCATGATGGATTTTTGTAATTAGACACTAGAAGCTGGCGCCCTGACGCTGTCCTCTGTCCTGGTGCTGTCCCGAGACTGGCGGACGCAGGACAGGGGCGACGTGCGCCCGTGCGCCTCTGTGCGTCAGATCCCCTGGCTAGTGGTGGTAGGGCACGTGGTTGCGCAGGCATTCGGCCCGGTAGAGCTGTTCCATGAGGAGCACCCGGGCAAGCTCGTGCGGCAGGGTCAGGGCCGAGAGCCGCAGCAAAAACCAGGCTCTGTCGCGCACGCTCTGATCAAGGCCGAAGGGACCGCCTATGACAAAGCTCATGTGCCCCTGACCAAGGGCATCGCCCTTGTCCAGCAGGGCAGCAAGGCCAGGCGAGGTCAGATCCTTCCCCCGCTCGTCCAGCACGATGAGCCTGTCGGAAGACGGCAGCGCCTCCAGAAGGCGGCCTGCCTCCACCTGTACGCGATCGTCGCTTGCGGCATCCTTCACTTCCGTCACCTGCAGCCGCCGAAAGCGGCTCAGGCGCTTTTCATAGACGGCGCAGGCCTCGCGCCAGTAGGGCGTTTTAAGCCTGCCCACGCACACAAGGCGCAAGGGTTTCGCTATCATGATTTCATCCTCCGAGCAGGCAACTGCTCTTCTCAAGGCAGTACGGCTTCTCGAACAGGGCTCCTGCCTCATCTATCCCACGGAAACCTTTTTTGGCCTGGGCTGCGATGCCCGCAACGCCGAAGCCGTGGCGCAGATCTATCAGGCCAAGGGGCGAACGGCAACCAAGCCCCTGCCCCTCATTGCGGCCTCCACGGCCATGGTGGCCGAGCTCTGCGACATGCGTGCCGTACCCGACTCACTCCTTCGTCTGTGGCCAAGACCCCTCACCCTGGTGCTGCCGGCAAAGGTGCCTTTTCCAAAACCCTTGCTCGACTCGAGAGGCTGCGTGGCCATACGGGTCAGCACGCATCCTGTGGCTGCGGCCCTCTCGGCACACGTGGGGCCTCTAACCGCAACCTCGGCCAACCGCCAGGGGATGCCTCCGGCACGTTTTGCCCAGGATCTCGATCCCTTACTGACAAAGGAGCTGCCTGTCCTTGATCTGCCGCCCGAACCGTGCGGAGGACGTGCCTCGACCATCATCTCCTTCCCCGGCCAAGGGCGGGTCAGGCTCCACAGGGAAGGCCCGGTGACTCGGGACCTGCTTGAAAAGCTTGGCCTGTGCCTTGAGTGAGCGCAACGGCCCTGCGCAAGAATTGTGCGGGTGTCTTTCGCGAGTGGTGCGTAAACGGTACCAAGTCGATTTTTGCCGGCCACAAGCTTGCCTCTTGCACGGCAAGCGGGCATACTTGCCCGGACCCAAAGGAGGCCACCGTGAAAAAGAACCTTATCTGCCCCTCGTGCGGAGGCACGATCAGCGTCTATGCCAATCCCCTGCCCACGGTTGATATCCTGATTCATGAGCCGGATCGCGGCGTGGTTATCATAGCCCGCAGGAATCCTCCGCTCGGCTTTGCCCTGCCCGGCGGCTTTGTGGACGAGGGCGAGTGGCTCGAACACGCAGCCCTGCGCGAGGCCATGGAAGAAACGAGCCTGAGCGTGCAGCTGACCGGCATCCTTGGCGTCTACTCCAGACCGGACCGGGATCCGCGATCGCACACCCTGACCACAGTCTTCACGGCCAGGGCCCGAAATCCGCAGGATCTGCAGGCAAGCGACGACGCTCTTGCCGCCTCCTGGTACAATCCGGCCACGCCGCCCGAGCCCATGTGCTTTGACCACGGCCAGATGCTTAAGGACTTTGTGGCTGTGCTGGAAGGCAGACGCGCCTTGGGCGCCCTCTCCACGGAATGGCTCAGGACGCAGGAGGGCCGAGAATACGGTGCCCCTGCCGGGACTGGAGTCTCGTCATGAAGACGGCCCTTTTGCAGTGCAATCCGGTCACAGGCGACATAGCCGGCAACATAGAGCGCATAAGCCAGGCCGTACGCCGTGCCGGCAAGGTGGATCTCTGCGTCACGCCCGAGCTTGCCCTCTCCGGCGTGGCGCCTGGCGACTTTTTGTCCATGAACGATTTTGTGGAAGGCTGCCGCAAGGGCCTGGACATTCTGGCTGCCCGCTTTGTGGCAGGCCCGGATCTCCTCATCGGCGCGCCGGTGGTCAGTGTCTACAATCCCGACCTGCTGAGCAATGCAGCCATCCACATCAGTCACGGCCAGTGGGACGTGGTCTCGCGCAAGATTCGTCCCGAGGCATCGCGGGACCCGGATGCCCGTTTTTTTGATCGGGGCGTCTCCTGCGGCATTCTCACCCTGAGCGGATGGCGGCTTGGCATCGTGCTCTGCGAAAACGACACGGCCGACAGCTTCTGGGCCCAGGGAACAGGCTACACACCCCTTCTGGATCTCATCTCCCGCGGCGTGGATGCCATCATCCACATGAAGGCCACACCCTATATCATAGGAAAGCGGGCCGACATGGAGGCCATGCTCACCCATGTAGCTGCACGCCACCACATCCACCTGCTCTCCGTAAACCTGATCGGCGGCAACGGTGGCCTCATCTTTGGCGGCCAGAGCCTGGCCCTGGATCCCACGGGCGCGGTCTACGCCAGGGGACAAGCCTTTGCCGAGGACGTACTCATTGTGGACATGGCGACGGGTACAGCACCCGTCGCCGCCGTAGGCAAGGTCTGGCAGGAAAATGTCTTCGGAGCCCTGGTGCTGGGCGTGCGCGACTATGTGCGCAAGAACGGGCTTGAAAAGGCCCTGGTCAGCCTGTCCGGCGGCATAGACTCGGCCCTTGTGCTCGCCATTGCTGTCGAAGCCCTGGGCGCCCACAACGTGCAGGCCGTCCTCACGCCTTCGGCTGCTACCAGTACAGAGGCCCTGGCCGGGGCACGGCGGCTTGCCGAACGGCTCAGCGTCCCGGTCTGCGAGCTGCCCATCGATGCACTGCTTGAAGGATACGACGAGGCACTGGCCCCGGCCCTGGCCGGAGCAGACCCCACGCCTGCCGTGCACTCCAAACTGCAGGAACTTGTCCGGGGATCGCTGCTCGCCACCCTGGCCAGCCAGTCCTCTGCCCTGATTCTCAATGCCCTCAACAAGAGCGAGACCGCCCTTGGCTACTGCACGCTCTACGGGGACACCGTGGGCTCCCTGGGCGTCGTGGCCGATCTCACCAAGACGCAGGTGCAGGCCGTGGCCCGCTGGCTCAACGAGGCCCGTGACATCTTCCCGGCCTCTGTCCTGCAGAATGCCTCGCAGACCAGGATCTCCAGACAGAAGACCGGGCTTGCGCTCCCCTACGCAGAGCTTGACACCGTGCTGGACGCCCTCCTGGCAGCCCAGCCGCGCAGGCCCCTGCCGCGCATCCATGAAAGGCAGGACGAGGTGCGCGACCGGGTCTTTGGCATGGAATTCAAGCGCAGGCAGGAACCGCAGCCGCTCTATGTGAGCGACAAGCCCTTTGGACGGGCCTGGACCGTGCCCCTGACCGGCAAGTTCAATCTGCCGTAACAAAATTTCAAATACCTTGTGCCTGCCTCAAGGCAGGCATCACATATCGGAGGTTTACCCATGGCTGAAGCTCCAGAAAGAAATCTGGCAATGGATATCGTGCGCATCACCGAGGCTGCTGCACTGGCGTCTGCGCGCTGGCTCGGACGCGGCAAAAAGGAAGAAGGTGACGGAGCTGCCGTACAGGCCATGCGGAACTCTTTCACGTCCATCCACATTGACGGCACTGTCATCGTTGGCGAGGGCGAAAAGGACAAGGCCCCCATGCTCTACAGCGGCGAAAAGGTCGGCATGGGCGACGGCCCGAAGCTGGATGTGGCCGTGGATCCGGTCGAAGGCACAAACCTGCTTGCCTACGGCCGTCCCAACGCCATCTCGGTCGTGGGCATTGCTCCGGCCAAGGCCATGTTCAACCTGAAATACTCTTACTACATGCAGAAACTTGTCGTGGGCGCCGCTGCCAGGGGTGTTGTGGATCTGGATGCGCCCGTGGATGTCAACCTGGCCCGGGTCGCCAAGGCTCTGGACAAAAAGGTGGAAGACCTGGTGGTCTTTGTCCTGGACAAGCCCCGCCATGCCAAGCTCATCGAGGAGATCCGCGCTGCCGGTGCCCGCATCCAGCTTGCCACGGACGGTGACGTGGCAGGCGCCCTCATGGCTGCCGATCCCCGCAGTGACGTGGACATCATGATGGGGACCGGCGGCACTCCCGAAGGCATCATCACTGCCTGCGCCCTCAAGGGCATGAACGGCGAGATTCAGGCCCGCCTGGATCCTCAGTCCTACCCTGAAAAGGAGCGGATCCTGGACGCCGGTTACGATCTGCGCGAGATCATGACCACCGACCGTCTGGTGCATTCAGACGACTGCTTCTTTGCAGCGACGGGCATCTCTGGCGGCGACTTCCTCCACGGCGTGCGCTATACCTCCAGACACGCCATCACCCACTCCCTGGTGCTGCGCGGCAAGACCGGAACCATCCGCTATGTGGAATCCTTCCACGACCTCGAACGCCTCAACCAGCTGAGCCTTGTGAAGTACTAAGTGATGAGACGCACCTATCTGTCTACCGCTCTGCTCTGTCTTGTGCTGTCCGTCTGCTGGATGCCCGGCTCTGCCCCTGCAGCTTCGGGTCAGGCTGCCGCGCAGGCAAAGAGCGAGACTGTCTATGCGGGACAGTCGGCCTTCACCGAAGACGAGCTCCTGCGCTTCATCAAGGATCTGCCCTCGTTCCGTTCCTGGCTGCACACAAGCGGCGAGCAGGCGCATCCGACCATGAAGGGCACAAAGGCAGACTTCTATCTGTCGCCTGCGGCCCGCTCCTGGCTTGAGATGCGCAGCTGGGATCCTCAGCGCTTTTGCGTGATCATGGGACGCTCTGCAGCAGCACTCGTCCTTGAGACCGAAGGTCCCGAAAGCAAAAAGCTCTACAAGGACATGCCGGCGGTCTCCGAATCCGAGAGAGCGCTTGTGCTCAAGCACATGGGTGAACTGCTCAAGGCGGGGAACGATATTCCACAGAAAAAGTAAGAGTTAAGCTTTTTCCCGGACGCTCCTCAGGGCATCAGTCTTTAGGGCTGATGCCCTTTTTCAGTCCACGGAGAGATGGACTACTGATTTCGTAATACATTGAAATTATTAATTATTAAAAAAAACAATCTATAGATGTTGCTCATTTTTTTCCATTTTTGCCAGCATCTTGCCTAATTTGTGCGTTTTGGATATAGATTTTGTGTGATCAATTGGAAAATATCCAATAATTTCACGCTCTCCTCCCCACGCTCGTGGGGGTGTTTGACATGTATTTTTGTCCAGGGGGTATCTGTCCCTCCGCAGCCTGTGGCCACGGGGGAACAGATACCCCCTGAATCATTTTCAAGCTCTTTCAGGTGATGATGTTCCATCCTCGTGTTCTTGACCAATGCCTTATGAATGCATTCAGAAATATATTTTAAATTCTGGAATTGGAGTATCAGGTATTTGATAATGTCCTTTTTGAACATCTTCCCAGCACTGTTTGTTCTTTGCCCACTCGCTCAAGAGTTTGTCCTTCCCTCCAATAAGCATAGTCCTATACACTTCAGGAGCCCATTGTTCCAATAGACTTTTCAATTGTGAAGATAAATCCTGAAGCTGCCAAATTTTTTCAAAATTTATAGTAATATTGTTTTCTTTCAATTTATATGACAACAAAGAAACAAGATATGTTGTTACATTTATTTTAGAGGATGTTTTCATTTGTTGAACAATGCGATCTGTATTTTTAAACAAGATAGCTTTTGCAATACATTCCTTGACCCATTGGAGATCAGGCTCAAACCCTTCCTCTTCAAGTTTTCCAATATCAGTCAAAAACGACACATAATTTTTTTGAGCCCCCTTGGCCACAATCTCTGGCTTGCACGCCCATGCGTTATAAAATTTCGCCAGATCGGTCTTGGAAATTTTTCTGGAAGAAGGCATCTTTTTCTTGAGCGCTTTCAATCGGGCTGGAGTTGTTCCCTCACGCGCAAGCAATACCTCATAGCTTCCTGCTGCTCTTTCGTAAAACCAATGACTGATTCCGTCAGGACAATAGAGGCTGCTGACAATTCTTTCTACAGTACGATGGAATGAACGATTTGCTGTCAAATCATCAGCTTTGATAGCATTCTGGCTGTTTGCACAGAAAGAAATTTTCGATATTAGTTCTTCTTCTTTATCAAATACTTTTTCTTGCTCATTGTCATTTTCAAGACTTATAATTTTTATAGGAACAAACACTTTTTCAATTTGAAGATCTTTATATTTATTTTTTGTAAAGTATATGGAAGCTGTTGTTTGTCCTCCATTTACAATTTGCAATCCTTTTAATAACGAAATTCCTATATATTCACTTTCAATATTTTCCAAAATCATTTTATCAACGACAGCAACAATACCATTGTTGTATGCCATAAAATATTCAGGTTCATATTTTAAAGTATCCTGAATTCCCTTGTTTACCTTTCTCCTTGCACTCAGATACGATCTGACATTTGCTTCAAGCAGTCTGTCTCCATATTCATTATAAAGATAGTACAGGGTTTTCCCAGAAAAAGCCGTCAGGGCGTAGGCATAGCCAGCTTCTCCTTTCGGCACATAGAAACAGGGCAGACTGGCACCACACACACTCTTCATATCAACCACAATTTCATCCCGCGGTTTTCCTGCCACGGTATGGCGATAGAGCCGCTCGATGTCCATCACCTCGAGCTTCACTGTTTTTTCATTTATCGTCTTTTGCTCAAAATTCTTTGTCTTGGAAATCCTGTCCGTGATTACATAAACACGTATCTGTTCAATGGACGAAAAACTGTCTCGGATAAGACAGGCAAGAACATGGGCATCACTTGACTTTTCCAGAACTTCGGAAAGTTTTCCCTGCACACTCCCACTCAGAAACTGGAGGCACTGATTGGCAGAGGCAAAGAGCTCTTTCTTGGAAATTTCCTCAAGCTCTTCAGCTCCCCTGTAGTTTGCAACGAAAAGGTCAAGCTGGTCGGCTTCTTCGGAAAAGGCATACCCGGAAATCTTGATGGTCGCTCTGCCAAGCTTTCCCTGATGTGTACATATCTGGGAATCTGGAAAAGTCATGCCAGATTCTTTCATATGCTCGACAAAGCGATCCACAAACTCCACTTCAGCGTAGGGATATTCTTCTCCCTGCTGGAGCTTGTCTGCTACAGTTTCCTGTATTTCTGCCCGAATCACATCGAAAAATTCTTTTAATTCCATATTCAGCAAGCTCCAGACTTTTCAAGAATGGTTGAAAGTGATGTTGAAAATCTCTCCAAGCTCTCAGTATTTAGGGAATATTTTATCTCAACTACTTCTGGAGGTAAGTTTTGTCTGTTCAATACTGGAAAATCACTGTTAACTTCAAAAAAATATTTGCTAATTAATAAAAATCTTTCGTACTTATTTGTAGAATTATTGTCGATTAATATTCCCATTTCCAATAGCAGGGAATCAAAGATTTGTCTTGCCGAAAAGTTGCTCCATATTTTTTGTCTAATTTTATCAATATATTCTGCAAGCGTCTTCCCCCTGTCCCTGTCAACGGAGAAATTGATGACAGCAAGAAAAAGGGGATCCATGATTGATATATCAAGCTGTTCTGCAGAAGAGACCCTTATCTTGGCTGGCGTAACCGTACTCTTTACCTCCAGAGCTCCGCTGGGCAGAACAAAATCGTGGAGGCCATCAGATGGTCCTTGCCAGAAGGAAAGCACAGAGAGTGGACCAACACCGGCTTCGAGCAGATCATTAAAAATTTCAAGCTCTCCGCAGAGTCCCATCTGCTGGGGAACAGAAAGCGGCCTTCCTGCCCTTTTCATGAAATTCTGCCAGGCTGCTATCCTTGATACAAAACCCCTCAATTCCTGCTCGGCCTTCCTGTCTTCAGGTGCACTGCTGCAAACATTGAGCACATCGGCAGCCATGCGAAGAAACATTCCGGAGTCCCCTATTGGCTGCCGACAAAGCGCCATCCACAAGCCAGACTGGCCTTCCAGGGGGCCGGCATTGACAAGGTAAAACCCCTTGCCGTTCGGCAAGGCAATATCCTCGGGTATCTCGGCAAGATCAAAATGAACCAGAACAGCTTCGCTTTTCTCCGGAAACAAAATTCCTGCCCGAAAATGGCGTCCATTTTCGGTACTCAGAGCTATGGTCTGCCAGCCGGTTCCCGAGGGAGTGGCCTCTGCCAAGGCTCTCCATGTCTTGCGAAGACGGTTTTCCACTGAATCAGCTTCCATACTCCTGCTCCCAGTAAATGTTGTTGACCTGATACGTGATCTTTTCATCCCGCTCTGTACGCGGAAAACTCAAGGCAAGAGCTACAACCGGAATCTCGATCTTGAGATCTGCATGTTCAGGATCCAGCAGATAGACTATCATGAATCCTCGCTCGGGGTGCCCCTGTATCCCCCTCTTCTCGTCCCCCATTCCCCGAATTTGCCGGATAGCCGGCCCAAAGGGAATGGTTGGCTCAGAAGTGCGTCGGGCATTGCCCTCGCCGTGTTGCCACATGTTCCTGCTGAGATTGAGTGCAGCTTCCCATTCTTCGGCGTCCAGATCAAGACCTTCATCCCTGGGACTGATCAGGGTTTTTATGGAATAGCGGTCCGATACCCCAGGAAGTGCGGAACGCTGGGTCAGCCCTATGGAGACATCTGATACGCCAAGCGCGTGCTGTCCTTGTGCCTTGACGGGCCCAAGAAGAGCCACATGCCATGATGTCAGATTGCCGATCCTGTTCATTTTCCGGATAAACTCGGCCATGGACGATGTATCTGTCCTGTACGCCCGAGGATGTGTCTGATAGGATGCAAGAAAGTCTGTTATCTGTTCGGAATCGACAGCTTTCCAGATAAACCCTCTTCCTTCACAAGGGACAGGATTTCCCATTGATTGCACCAAGGATACCAGAGAGTCGTAGTTGTGCTGCAAGTGTGCCACATCTTTGAAAAGGGCTACGGTTTGCACCAGCTGGCCGTTAAAGGACAGGTCAATGGTCCGGGCATTGCGCATCTTTACTCTTGATGTCACCATCATCGTGGAGTGCGAGCGAATCCGCAGTCCGTAGTCTCTGGGAGTCATGCCACTTTCAACGGCAAGGCGGAATTCGTCGTGCAATTCACGTGTCGCATCGGCAATGTCGCGAAACCAGCCTGCCAGCTCTCCGGAAATATAAAGCCGGCAAAGGTCAAGGTAGCCGGGTCTGTATCCAAACCATCTCCCCATCTGCATCAGGGTGTCATACATCCTTGATGCCCTCAGAAAATAGCTGACCATCAGCCCTTCCAGTGTCAGGCCTCGAGAAAGCTTGTCACCACCTATGGCGATAACCTTCAGACCTTTCTCCTTGTGGGTTTCGTAATCAAGGACGTCTTTTGCTGTGCCATTGATAATTTTGATCTGTACATCCTGTATTTCCAGGAGCAAAGCATTCATCATCTCGTCAAAGGGCGGAAGAGACTTTATGTCAAATTCGCTACCGAGACGCTCCTTCAGCTCCATGTTGACTGCAATAAAACCGTCCCTTTTGTCATTCCAGAGAGAATGCAATCTTGTATTGATCAGATCTGTATCTATTTTGTTAAGCAGTCTTCTTCTTGTCCTGCGCAAATACTCTTCGACCTGCTCGTAGATATGCTTTTGCACTGCTGTATATCTGGTGACATGTATCAGCATGGAAGAGTGCCTATTGCCCTGTCCCCTGCATCGCCTGACAGCCAGGGCAATCAGGAAGCTGAGAATTGCGTCGCACAGCGATGGCGGAAGGCCATCATCTCCATCATAGAACGGTATGGCATCCTTTTTATGAGAAGGTGCAAGCCAGCTCTCTGCACCCTGAACGTCCCGGATCAACGGCAGAGGCTTGGCATCCCCGCTACCGAACACAAGTTCGGGCCCGACGTGATTTGAAGGCGCAGCAAGACTCACGATAAAGGCTTCCGGAAAAAGATCCGGGCCTTCCTTTGCCGTGCAGCCCTTTTCGTGGATGAAGATATTGGCAAAGGGAGTAGCCGTGTAGCCAACATATGCCGACCGTGTAAAGGCATGAAGGATCTTCCGGATCAGACTGTTAATGGCCTTTGGCTCATAATCGGGCATGGGACAGCCTTCATCATCGAAATACTGCTCTCCCGTATCCACGGACGCGTTGTCAGACTCATCATCGATAACCAGCAGCGGCAGTTGTGTCACAAGCTTGCGGTTAGTTGCCGTGTCACTCGCATCAGCAACATGGGAATTTATCCATCCAAGAAGTCTTTTGAGAACTGTCTTGTTCTTCTTTACAACAAACAGCCAGGGACGTTGCTCGGGCGTGATGCCAAGATGATTGGCAACTCTTGTATTGAAGTCGCCATTGTTCTTCCTGTTTGTTGCACAATTTGGACGAAGCAAAGGGTCCCGATCAATCTTGCCTACTCCAACAGGTTCTGGAACCCCTTCTTCAATGTCTGAACGAAATCCAAGGAATCCTTCATCAAGTCGTATTTGAGTCTGGGATCGCAGACTATTGTGCATGCCCGCAAGCACAATGATCATCTTGTACCCTGCATCTGCTGCCTTGCAAATCAATCCGATGTAATGACTGGTCTTGCCTGACTGCACTTGCCCCACAACAAGACCGCGTCTGTCCCATGCTCCGGAGCGCGACGGATCCTCCAGTTGCCCCAGGACGTAGTCAGTACTCTTGTCCAGCTTGTCAACCAGATCCATCCCCAAGGAATATTCCATGTATTGTCGGTATCGTGCCCAGTACCTCATGTTCTGTCTGCGTTCTGCATCCAGCCATTCCCTGTGCCTCTCCGGATCTTGAATGGTCGCATCACCCGCGATCCATGTGCTGAGCCTGCGAATCAGTTCGCTGCTAACTGCCTCGCGATCAAGCCCTTCACTCCAGCCAGGCTTCATGTGCAGGACACGGGAAATACAGTCTTCTATCTGTTCAATGGAAACTTTTTCTTTCTGTTCATCTGACAACATTAATTGGACCATGTTGACAACTTTCAAATCTGTATCCGTCATGAGGACCTCTAGTTCATATCATATCAGGAAGGCTTTCAACCAATTCGGGAAATTCACTAAAAGGTTCGGCAAGCAATAACTGCCGGCGAACCTCCTGGGGTGTACAATTTCCATGCCGGATCCTGTTTTTATAGACAGTGAGAAGAATTTCCTGCATCACATCGGAAGGAGTTGCGTCATCGATTCGCCTTGGAGCGTCCCTTCCTTCGGCTGCATCAAGCCAGATGCGCTGAACAGGCACGGTATTTTCAATCAGAACCAGCAGACTTTCGACTGCCTTGCCTATTTCCGGATCACCTGCAAGCAGGGCTTCAACGGCAGGATGTTTCCTTGAAATGTGGTAGCGTACATCATTTCTTCCATGACAGACTTCCCAGATATTTTCAACTTCTCCACCTGCCGACGTGCGTTTCTTGTACGCACCACGATAGGCGAAGACATGTCTGGCCTTGTCCCTGACATCCTCTGCAAGCAGCAAGAGTCTTTTCTTTATTGATGCAGGCGGCGAAGCCCGTGATTTTCGGATGTCGAGCTTCCAGTCAGAATCTGCCGTATTGGGGATATCAAGCCTGATTCTGGCCAGTCTGTACGCCTCTTCCTTGCTCCAGCTCCTTCCTCCCTTTCCCAGACCAAGCCAGCTTCCGGCAACAAGCAGCCTGCGGTTGCGATAAACATAAAACCCCTGTGATTCTGTCCAGTTGGCCGGATCTCCCATCTCATTTACATCCTGCGATGAAAGCATGTCCTTGTGCGGGAGCACAAAGCCTTGCAGACAAATCCTTCCACCACCTGTCTGCAAGAAGTCTTCGGTAGTGGACATTGTGGCCGGATGCTCCTGCATGAAGGGATCCCTGGCCCGGATTCTCCGGCCATTTATGGTCAGCACGAGCTCAGGGCGTGTTCCCTGCAGAAATCTGTGAAAAGTCAATGCAAGGTGAGACTCGACGACATCTGTCAGTTCAAGAAAGTCGTCGATCGAAAAACCGGACGTAATGATCCTGTCCAGCTTTTCCCACACTACCAGAGTCCCCTGCTCAATCTCTTCAAAGGCAGGACGAAGTGTCGCCGCATCCTTCCCCGGTTCTTCCAGAATCTGCCATCTCGATTGCGTATCGGCAGCCAGATAATCCAGATCCCAGCGCAGAGAGCATGATGCATGGCCCTTCTTTTTGCTCAGAACAGTCAGGCTGCGGCACTGAGAAAAGGAGGCAGTCTTCAGCCCCAGACCAAAACGTCCAAGATCCCTTTTGCTTCTTTCGCCAAGAGGATCAAGATGGCCAAGCCGCATGGCGCTAAAAAGTTCCTCATCTGTCATGCCGCAGCCATCATCCTGAACAGTAATATATCGTTGATCGCCTTTCCAGCAAAAGGTCAAATCGACCTTCGAGGCTCCGGCAGCTATGCTGTTGTCGATCAGGTCCGCAAGTGCTGTGGCAGGAGAATATCCCAAACCCCTCAAGGATTCGATCATGCTGCTGGCAGACGGAGGTGCATCATATACTTTCCATATTTGATTAGACATCAATCATTTCTCCAAGCATAAGGAAATGTCCAAAAATAACTTGATTTTGTTTGAACGCACTTATCAGTGTCAGATGCGAAACTATGGCCGATGCAGTTCATAAAACAATTGAATAATTTTGTATCCATTCAGTCGCAGCTTAGCAAAAACGTAAAAAGGCATAGCTGATCGGCCTGCTGTGATTTTCACAGCAGGCTGTGGATGCTATGTTAGATTACTTCCGGGGCGAGCACGATCTCCTCGGCTCTGT
>DXHV01000068.1 GCA_019113165.1 Candidatus Desulfovibrio intestinipullorum | reverse complement strand
AATGTATAATAAAAAAATAAAAAAATATTTATTTCAAATTATTACAAAATTGATACAATATTCAATATAATTTATTGACAGATTATGGAAGAAAAGAGACAAGAATTGGCAGACGAACTATTTACTTCCAGTGGATCGCTCCCGGATGCGTCTGCTCCCTGCCAGATCAACGGCGACATGCTGATTCATGCAGGTACGGGTTGTGCCCCCGAAGACGACGCTCCCCTAGCCCTGCTGCTGGGCGTGGCCGTGGGCGACGCCCTGGGCGTCCCCGTGGAGTTCAGGGCCCGTGGCACTTTTCACGTGACCGGCATGCAGGGCTACGGGACCCACAACCAGCCACCCGGCACCTGGTCGGACGACACGTCCCTGACGCTGGCCCTGGCGGATGCCCTTTTGCCGGACCAGTGCAGTATGGAGCGCATAGCGGCAGGCTTTCGCAACTGGTACTTCCATGCCGCCTATACAGCCCATGGCAAGGTCTTTGATGTGGGGAATGCGACAGCCAGGGCCATCAGGCGCCTGCAGGAAGGCTGTGCCCCCGAAAAAGCCGGAGGCTCAGAGGAGCAGGACAATGGCAACGGCAGCCTGATGCGCATCGCGCCCCTTGTCTTCTTTCTCTCCGGCACAGACGATCCCCGGACGCGCTTTTCCCTCGTCAGGAAGGTGTCCTCCATCACCCATGCCCACTCGTGGTCTGTTGCCGCCTGCTTCCTGTACATCGAGCTGCTCGACAAGATTCTCAAGGGGCGATCCGGGGCGGCAGGCTACGAGGAACTGAAGGAAGAGTTCCGGCACCACTCCTTCTTGCACCCGGCCACGCTCGCCAGATTCGATCGCCTTCTCAAGGGAGATATCCGCAGGCTGGCAGAGCGGGACATTCGCAGCAGCGGCTTTGTGGTGGACACCCTGGAAGCGGCCGTCTGGTGCTTCCTGACCACGGACAACTACCGGGACGCCGTTCTGAAGGCGGTCAACCTGGGCGAGGACACGGATACCACGGGTGCGGTCACCGGCGCCCTGGCCGGCCTTGCCTATGGCACAAGGGGCATTCCCGGGGTGTGGAGACGGCAGCTGGCAGGCATTGAGGAAATCAGGCGCATTGCCCTTGGCCTGTCCCGCAAGGCCGTGTGCCGCGAACATCCTGCCACCCCGGGCGACTGAAGCACTCAGATGCAGACCCAGGGACAGACGGACAGGGCTCCTGTCTGTGCGTGCGCCCAAGGCCCCTCCCGGACGCTGCCCCACTGTCTTGCGAAGGAACGCCAGTTTCAGAGACGCTGCAGGACGCCTTGCCGGCGAGCGGCCTGACGCTGTGCACAACAGTGCGCTGTCCGAAAGCCCGCAGCACGCCACCATGAGCCCTGTCCTGTTGTCCTTTCGGCAACAGGGGGAGAAGAGAGAAATGAATCCAAAGGGTGCAGGAAAACTGGTTGCCATCCTTCTCATGCATGCCCTGCTGATCCTTGCCGGGCATGCGGACAAGGCCCTTGCCCTGTCCGACGCCGAATACGACAAGATGGTGCGCAAGGTGCCTCGCGGCTACAGTACCGATATGTCCATACAGCGCAGACTTCAGGAGTTGGAGAAGATTCTCCCCCCGGAGGAACGAAAAAAGCTCCGCGAACAGCACAGGAAATGGCGCACGCAGGTCATCGAGGACGATGCCAGGCTGTTCATGCAGGCAGGGAAGAGCTGGAACAATGCCCATATCCTGGCCATGGATCGCCAGTATCACTTCCTGACCATCGCACAACAGCAGTTTGTGGAGGGCAAGGCTGACTGGCTCGCCGTGTCCGAAAAGGATCTTGTCGATGCGTCGCACGGCCGGGTACAGCTGCCCGACGATCCGCTTGCCGAGCTGCTTTTGCGCGACGCTGCCCTGGAGGAGGAATTTGTGCGCCGCCGTATCTGGTACGATGCGGCAGATGACTATTATTCTGAAGCACGCCCCTCGTTTTTCGCCAGGTCCACGACATCGATACTTGCGGCCTGGCTGTCGGAAAAGGGCTACGACTGCACGTTTCAGATAGAAGCCAGCAAGGCCGGGGAAGTGTACGACGGCACGACACAGTTTTTCCTGTCCTGCAGCAGGCCGAACAGCCCGGCCCTGCCCTTTCTGCAAGACACGCTGCGCCTGAGGGAGCGCTGGCTGGTTTTTCAGTTCAGCATGCGCGACACGCAGATATCCGCGCACCTCGAGGCCGTGTACGAAAACGGCCGGGCCCTCCCCGTCAGGAAACGGGACGACTTTGTGGTCGGGCTCATCGAGGATTTGGATGAGGATAGAGACCGTCTCCGCAAAGCCTCTGTCCCGGCAGCACCCGTTCTCCCTCCATGGAATGTGCCAGGCATCGAGCTTTGCGGTCCTGTCGTCACTGTTCAGGACATCACACCCCGGGTGAAGCGCGTGTGGATGCAGAATCAGTATGGCGGAGAGCCCCTGGGCGCCTTCTACTGCGTACGCCCCTCTTCTGCCACACAACTGGACTTTGCCTCCTGTGCGCGCCTTGCCAAACCAGGAACACCACTTTGCGTCCGGGTGCACCACCTGCTTTGGAACGGAGGAAGGCTTTTCCCTGCAGGCATCACGGACGAGGAAGTACGGATCATACATTCCTGTCGCACACCTGCCGTGTCCGCAAAGGAACCGGCTGGAGGCCGGCCATGAAAACTGGCTCAAGGGCGTCGGCGCACGTCGTCCGGCAGCAGAAACCAGCCGAAGCAACTGACCGCAAGGTCTGCGCAGCAGGGAATCCCCCTGCGCAAGCGGGAGGGAGGATATCCAATAAACGCAGCCTGCGCGGGTCATTGGGGTATCCGTCTTTGCGGCATGGGGGACTTGTCTGACCGGGGAAAGCGGCTCAGACGCTCAGCAGCAGGCGCGGTTCCACATGCAGCGCCTCGCCCGGCAATCGGGCATTCTTCCTGCCGATGGGGCGCGTGCCGCATTCCCTGACGGAACGGCAGTCTTGTGCCATCCAGAACTTGTCTGCCAGCTCAGGCTGCGTCCACTCCATTGTCCCGCAAAAGCCGTGAACGCCCACGAAAATCCCGAAGTGCCATCGCGGGCGAAGCATCCCTGAAGTGTGCATCGCAGGCTCTCCCTGTCCGGAAAGAAGTGCGACCTTGTGCTCCCTGCAAAAAGCACGTCCTGTTCGCCTTTTCCCGGACAGCCGGCAGCATTGGACTCAGGCAGGCTTTTGTGCCGTGGCAATGGCGCACATGGTGGGCACGTCCACGGCGTGCACAGGCTGGACGAATCCGGCCTGTTCCAGATCCTCGCTGATTTCCCTGAAGCTGAACACGCGCCCGCCCGGACGGTTCACAAGCATGTTGATGCCAAAAAGGGTGCCTGCACAGGGTGCGGTGCGCGACTTGTCCATGATAAAATCGCGGATGGCAATGGTGCCGCCAGGCTTCAGGGCGCGCAGGCACTTCTTGCAGAGCCGCACGCATTCTTCCCTGTCCATCTGGTGGATGATGGCGCTCACCCAGACAAAGTCGAACCCTGCGGGCAGTTCGTCCCTGTGGTAGTCCCCTGCCGCAAAGCCCACCCGACCTTCCAGGGGATCGCCGGCAAAGCCCTTTTTCGCCATCTCGATGACAGGCGGCAGATCGAAAATCACGGCCGTGGTGCCCGGCATGTCCTGCAAAAAGGCCCGCGTGTAGGTGCCCGAGGCGCCGCCCACATCCAGGATGGCGGCGTCCTCTGCCAGAGGCAGGATGCCTGCCTCGTGCATGGAGGAAAGAACGCCGCCAACAAGGCGCACTCCCACGGAATTCATGCCCATGATGAAGGAAATCCGGTCCTGTTCGGGGCCGAGCAGGCCAGGCTGGCAGTTCTGCTTCTGGGGCTTTCCTTCCTTGACGGCAAAGGACAGCCTGTTCCAGGCACGCGCAAGGACCGCAGAGTGGCGCAGGATGGGGATCTGCGTCTCGTGGGCCCTGCTGTCGAGATAGGGAACAAATTCCTCCCGCACGCTGTAGGTCGCTCCGTTCTTGGCAAAGTAGCCCATGCCGACCAGGGCGTCCAAAAGACACTGTGTGGCGCGCTCGTCGCACTGGGCCCTTTCGGCAAGCTCCCCTGCCGTCAGGCTGTTGCCGGCCTCAAGGATGCGGGTCGCCATGTCGAGTTCCGCCATGCTGCCAAGCACACTGGCACGCATGAAGCCCTCCCTGTCGCGTTCCAGGATCTCAAAGGCATTGTCCATGGCGTCCCTCCCTCATGTC
>DXHV01000067.1 GCA_019113165.1 Candidatus Desulfovibrio intestinipullorum | reverse complement strand
CGAAGATACGTCCAGGAAGACCTCGTCTGATGTCATGGCCCAAGAGGCTCGGAGTGGAACTACTGCATCCGAGAGGAGCAGAACGTGCAAATTTTCAGGAGGACAGCATACCTAAAACTGAAGAGTTACAGCTCAACACCTACTT
Source organism: Candidatus Desulfovibrio intestinipullorum (assembly GCA_019113165.1). Classification (GTDB taxonomy): domain Bacteria; phylum Desulfobacterota; class Desulfovibrionia; order Desulfovibrionales; family Desulfovibrionaceae; genus Desulfovibrio; species Desulfovibrio intestinipullorum. The sequence continues at coordinate 6,170 of DXHV01000067.1, read as the reverse complement.
CCTGGAGCACAGGACAGAGGAGGAAGAAAAAGAAGGAGAAGGAGAGGAACAGGGAGCAGCGCTGCCCACAGACGATCCGGGCATGGAGCACAATCCCTCCATGGACCAGATGAAGCCCCGGGCCGGGGACGTCTCTGTGATTCATCGCTATGTTTTGGGCTCCCTTCTGCAGAAAGTGGCCATGCTTGACGACAGTCAGGAGGACAGCCTGGACGACAGCCAGGACGACGGTCAGAAGGACAGTCAGAAGAAGAAAACGACAAGAGAGGACGTGCTGCAGATGGCAAAGAAATACCTCACCTTTGCCGCAGAACGAGGTTTCACTCCTGCGTACTACGATCTGGTTGTCTGGTACAGGAACAACGGGGACAGTGATACTGCAAACCAGTGGTTTGCACGGGCCCTGGAGGCCGGGGAGCCACCGGCCCTGCTGGAAGAGGGTATGATGCTGCTCAAGCTCCAGCCTCTTGCGCCCGAAGAGCTGCAGGCCCGCCTGAACCAGCTCTACAATCTTGCTCTCAACCACTGCTGGAACGCCCTGGAACTGCTCTGCATCATCTGCAAGCTGCGCATGGCAAACGAGACCGTGAAGGCCTTTGCGCCCAGGCCGCTGCGCCTTTTGCAGGGACTGGCCCGGCAGGGCTTTGCTCCTGCCATGCTGGCTCTCGGCGACTATTACAATACCATCATGCTGGCCCCGGATGCGGCGCACAGGGACAACAAGGTGCATTACTGGTATGACATGGCCGCAGAGCATGGCCTTGACGAGGGCCTCATCCGCTCCATTCGGGCAGGCTTTTTCGGCCCTGTCTACAACAGGGGGCCTGTACATGCGACCAATGCCGAACTCAAGGGGCTGCTTGGCAGTCTGCTCCGTCCGATCAACGTGCCTGGCGAAGACGCTGAACAGAGCGACAAACTGCTTCTTGAGGCAGCACATGCCGGAAAACCAGAGGATCTCTGCAGGACCATACGAGCCGAAATCATCTGGGATGACGACTCCGTGGACAACGGCTACCCCGACAAGACGCTGCTGGATGATACAAGTCTGGACAAGACACCCTCTGTGCTCTTCACACGGGGGCAGACCTTGATCAACTATCCGGGCGAAAGGAAAGAGGTTTTCAGGAAGGACGCCCTGCAGTCCATCCTTGATGCCATGGCAGAGAAACACGCAGTGGCCATCAGCTGGATGACCGATGCCCTTCTGCGCGGTCTGTATGGTCTCCCCCAGCAGATCGAGGATGGTCTCTACTTTCTGCAGACAGGTCTCAAGAAGCAGTTACCGCGATATATTGCCCTGGATGTCCTGCGCCAGCTTGGCTGGATCAGAGGTATTCCCGGCGAAGACCATGTCGACAGGGCCTGGATGAAGGAACTGCTTGGCATGGCTGCCAGTGCCGACGACTGTCTCGGCTATGCCGGGCTCGTCCTTCTTGAGGCCCTGGAACCTGCCTCCCCCAAAAGGCAGCAGGAGATCGCCGCCGACCTGCAAAAGGCCATCCTGTGGGCCCGTACGCACGCAGACGCTTCGGCACTCTACCTGCTTGGCTGCGTGGCAGGCCTGCACCTGGATGATCCCAACCTGAACGCCGTCTGCAAATATCATGATGCCCTCGTCACCCGCCTGACCGGAGAACCTGGCTGCCGGGACGAGTACGCAGCCCACCTGGCCACCTCAGTCTTCCATTCCGCAAGCCTGCTCGGTGAGCCCAGGGCAGAGCTGCTCGCCAATCTTGTTCAGCCGGAGCTGGGCAATCTGGCCCGGCTCAGGGAAGAGGGAAAATCCCTGGAAGATTTCATGTAGGTCTGCCCCAAAAACTCAGGGCCCGCAGGCTTGCCTCTGCGCCTTGCAGCTTCCCCGCAACGCCCGGGAAGAACGCAGGGCGCAGGGATTTTTTGGGCAGGGGCATCCGGGGATGGCCCCCTGATCGTCTCGCGGACCTTTTGCACAAAGCCTCCCCATGACGCCATGCGGGAGGCTTTGTGCCCTTCTCAACCTGTGCCAGAGGTCGTTCTCAATGCGTGCGGGGCTCTCAGGCCTGCCTGCAGACCTGTTCCTGCATTTTCTTTCCCTGCACTTGCGGGTATGCTGCCCTGACAGGCCCTCTGCATGGCCTTGGGCACTGCTCCTGCTGCCTGCGCACCATGTGCCCCATGCCGGGCGCCTGCGGCCTGGCTCGTGCCAGGCTGTCCGCTGCCACCCTGCACATATCCGCCCCATGGACTGGGGCCTGGGCGCGTCCCGATGGACAAGAAAATCCGTCCCCTTCTTCCCTGTTCAAGGAGTGCTCATGGCAAAGAGAACAATCAGCTCGAAGAAACGAAAGAAGCAGACAGGCACAGCTACACCCAAGCTTGATGCCTCCCGCCTGTTCCTAAGGCAGTATCCCCTGGAACAGCTGTGCGAGCCCTGGGTGCGGCAGCTTGAGGACAGACTGAAAAACGCCGGATCAGCCGAGGCTGCCACTGTCTCGGCAGAACTGGCTCTGGAACGCCAGGTCTTGAGCGGTCTGCAACGGACGAATGCCCTGACCGGGAAGCGCGGGATAGTCTGGAAGCCCGGTCCTGTGTACAAGGTGGAAGCAGGCGGGAGGGAGCCTGGCGGGGAGGGCATATGCACCCTGGCTCAGCTGGAGCCCCTGGCCAGCAGGGGATCCGTGCTTGCGAGCTATATTACGGGCGCCACGTTCCAGAAGATGGTTCTGGCCGACGAAATTCCGCAATTCCTGCCAGAGATGGCGGAAAAGAGGAAGCAGAAAGACATGGACGCCCTGACGAAGGCAATGCTGCAGGCAGCCGGAGACCACCTCATCCGTGCTGCGGAACGCGGCTTCGCTCCCGCGTACTACGAACTGGCTCTCTGGTACCGGAACAGGAAGGACACGCCGGCCGCAGAGCAGTGGTTTGCCAGAGCCCTGGAGGCCCAGGAGCTGCCAGCCCTGCTGGAAAGGGAAACGATGATCCTGCTTGAGCTCCGGCCTCTGCCGGCCGAAGAGTTGCAGGCTTCCCTGGAGCGCCTCCATGAGCTGGCCCTCAAACACTGCTGGGGAGCCCTGGAGATGCTCGCTCTCGTCTGCGAGCAGCGCAGGGAGAACGAGACCGTGAAGGCCTTTACGCCAGGGGTCCTGCTCCTTTTGCAGGATCTGGCCAGGCAGGGCTTTGCTCCTGCCATGCTGGCTCTCGGCAGCTACTACGATACCATCCTGCTGGCCCCGGATGCGGGGCACAGGGACAAACGGGCGCACCACTGGTACGACAGGGCTGCGGAGCATGGCCTTGTCGAGGCCCTCGTCAGCTCCGTTCGGGCAGGCTTTTGCGGACCTGTCTACACCGGTGCTCTGCCTGTGGCCATCACAGAACTCTCGCTGGTGACAGCTCCCGACGAGGCGACCGCTGCCGAGATCAAGGGGCTGCTCGGCCGCCTGTACCGTCAGAAGAACGTGTCGGACGCCCTCTCGAAGCAGAGCGGGCAGCTTTTGATCGAGGCAGCGCTTGCCGGAAATCCGTATGCGCTCTGCTCGGCCATCCGCTCCGAAATCGTCTGGGCCAACGCGTCCGTGGGAAAGAGCTATCCGGCCGACACGCTGCTGGACGACAGGAGACTGAACAAGGTCCCCCATGTGCTCTTCACCCGGGGCCAGACCATGCTCAACTATCCGGGCGAACATAAGGCGAATTTCAGGCAGCGCGCCCTCAAATATATCCTGACAGCCGCAGAACAGGGGAGCACAGAGGCTATCTGCTGGCTGGCCGACGCCACGCTGCGCGGCCTGTACGGTGTCCCCCAAAACCCTGAAAAGGGCCTGGACGCCCTGCAGACAGGCCTTGCGGCGCGGCTTCCGCGAGCCATGGCCCTGGACGCCCTGCGCCAGCTTGGCTGGATCAGGGGCATCCCTGCAGAGGAGCATGCCGACAGGGCCTGGATACGGGAACTGCTGGGCATGTCGGCCAGCGCCGACGACTGTCTCGGCTATGCCGCCCTCGTCCTTCTCGAGGCCCTGGAACCTGTCTCCCCCAAAAGGCAGAAGGAGCTTGGCGCCGATCTTGCCAGGGCCTTCCTGTGGGCCCACACCCAGGCGGACGCATCGGCACTCTTCCTGCTCGGCTGCGTGGCAAGCCTGCACATGGAGGATCCCAGCCTGAACGCCGTCTGCAGGCACTATAACGCCGAGGTTTGCCGCAAGACAGGGAAAGAAAGATACACGAGCGATTTTGCCGCCCATATGGCAGCCTCAGCCTTCCATTGCGCCAGCCTTGTCGGTGAGCCCAAGGGCATGATGCTGACCGTTCTGGTCGAGCCCACCCTGGGCAACCTGTCCGCCTTCCGGAAGGAGAAAGGCACTCTGGAACAGCTCATGTAGGCCTGCTCCAAACAAGGTCACCCTGTCCCGGGCCTTGCGGTCTGCAGTTTCCCTGCCCCCCTGGTCAGTCACAAGCCGGGAGAACGCGGGAGCACAAGCGATTGTGCCGCCTGCAGGACCGGACCTTCCACCATCCCTGCGCACACCTTGCCGGCGCCCGCAGGGCTCCTGTGCCGGGTCATCCTGCTGCTCCCAATCCGGGCATTTTCTTTCCCGGCACTTGCGGGTATGCTGCCCTGTCAGGTCCCCCTGCAAGGCCTGCCACTGATTCTGCTGCCTGCGGCACAGTGTGCCCCAGCCGGGATTGAGGCCTGGCTCTTGCCGGGCATCTGTCCCGGGACCGGGGCAGGAGATGTCCTCCCCTGACCTGGCCCCAGGACAGGGGCATAAAAAGACAACACTCCTATTCCACGATTCTTCCCCAGGGAGTTCCCATGGCCAAAAAGACAACCCGTTCCAAGACACGAAAGAAAACAGGCACAGCCACGCCGAAGCTTGATGCCGCCCGCCTCTTTGGCGAACAGTACCCCCTGGCACAGCTTGCCGAAGCCTGGGTGCAGCAGCTTGAGGACAGGCTGAAGACGGCCACGGAAGACGACGCAACCGCTGTCTCGGCAGAACTGGCGCTGGAGCGCCGGGCACAGGAAACGTTTCAGAAGATGGATGCCCTGACCGGAGAACTCAGGGCCGTCATGACGGCCAGCCCTGCGGACAAGGCCGGGGAAGAAGAGAGGGACAGGCGTGTCCAGGCGCTCAGGGAGGAACTCAACAGCACAAGCGGGCAGCTGCAGCTTGAGGCCAAGGAAGGATCGGCCCTTGCCTGCTATGCCCTGGGCTCCACCGTCCAGCGGGCCCTCGGGCGCGGAGAAAAGGTCGACACAAAGCGCCTGCAGGCGGCCAAGGACAATTTTGTCTTTGCTGCAGAACGCGGCTTCACCCCTGCCTGGTGCTCCCTGTCCGACTGCTGCGCGGCCCTGGGGGACAGGGAGGCCGCAGAGCAGTGGTTTGCCAGGGCTCTGGAAGCAAAGGAACCCCCGGCTCTGCTGGAAGAGGCCAGGATACTCATCAATCTGCAGCCTCTGCCGGCCGAAGACCTGCAGGCCCGCCTGGACAGTCTCTACGAGCTGGCCCTCAGGCACTGCTGGGACGCCCTGGCCCTGCTTGCCATTGTCTGCAAGCAGCGTCGGGAGAACGAGACGATCCAGGCCTTTGCCCCGAAGCCGCTGCTGCTTTTGCAGGGGCTGGCCAGGCAGGGCTTTACGCCGGCCATGTGCGCACTGGGCAACTATTACGACACCGTCCTGCTTGCGCCCGACTTTACTCTCAAAAGAGACAAGAGGGTGCACAGCTGGTATGACATGGCGGCCAGCCGGGGCGACCTGGACGGCCTTATCAGCAGCCTGCGGGCAGGCTTTTGCGGCGCCGTCTACACAGGGTCCGCACCCACGGCCGTGGCCAGGATCACGGCCACGAAACCTGACGCCCCCCGGGACGCCGCAGAGCTCAAGGGACTGCTCGGCCGCCTGCTCCGGCATACAGGCATGCCCGAAGGCTCCCTGCAAAAGAGCGATGATCTGCTGTTCGAGGCTGCAGAGAAAGGCAACTCGTTCGATCTCTGCGCTGCCATCCGCTCCGAAATCGTCTGGGATGACGATGCCACGGAACAGGGCTACCCGTTGAAGCTCCCCCGTCTTACGACGGGGGATTCTCTCCCAGAACGAGAAAATGGCTTTCTGCAGAACCTTTCGGCCAGCAGCTGTCACCATCTCGGATCCTTGTACTTTATGTGGGCTTGAGGTGGAGCAA
>DXHV01000066.1 GCA_019113165.1 Candidatus Desulfovibrio intestinipullorum | reverse complement strand
GCCCTGATCTGGCCTGATTTCAGACAGGGTCATGGTGCGACAATGAGCTCTAATAGAAGTCGGTGCACCTCATTTATATCGGCATATGCCGGTTGCCACTGCCGGATTTTGATTTTGTCAACACGACCTAGCAAGAGCTGTCCCTTTCTCCGAAAATTTCCCTTTGCCCCGATCTTGTCTGACCGGGGCTTTTTTTTGCGCGTACCTTTGTGCAAAACTGTAGTTCTTTACTGCAAAAGAAGAAAATGCTTTTCATTTTTTTTGTACAGAACCTGCTGAAATATACAGTAAAAGTTCTTGTGAAAAAATGTTCATATCAGACTACCAGCAAAAAAGACTTTTCTGTATTGACTCCTTTCCTGTTCCTCTATACAGTTGCACATACTACACCTTAATAAACTGTTTGGGTAAACAGTTTACGGCACTGTTTTTCAAGAGGAGAAGCCCCATGCGTACATCACTTATCGCTCTGTTTGTTCTTGCAGCAGTGTGTCTGTGTGCAGCTCCTGCCCAGGCCTCCCGTCCCGACGTGCCCGCCCAGCCCCTTGAATTCAAGGGCGCAAACGCAAAGAAGGCGGTCATGTTCAACCACAAGACGCACAGCGCCTATGACTGCAATGTCTGTCATCATGAGGTCAACGGCAAGGAAAGCTATGCCAAGTGCGCCACTGCCGGCTGCCATGAGGATCTCACGGGTCGCAAGTCTCCTGCCCTCTATGCCGTGGTGCATAACAGAAAGGATCTGAAGTTCCAGACCTGCATGTCCTGTCATGTCAAGGTTGCCGCCGAAAAGCCCGATCAGAAGAAGGCTCTGACAGGCTGCAAGGGCTCCCTGTGCCATGCCTCCTAATCATGCCTCCTGACCATGCAGTTTAGGGCCTGAAGCCCGCATCCCGAATTACACGCAAAACGGAGTCCTGCAGCAGACACGACAGCAGGACTCCGTTTTTCGATCCTGGCCAAGGCGGCAGACGGCACAGGGCAGGAACAGCAAAAGAGCCGTCCTGCGGGCATCTGCCTGCAGGACGGCTCTGGCATCTCTGTTTCTTTGTCTGCCCGTACTTCCCCTAGTAGCGCGGTCTCGGAGCCTTGGGTCTGGCTTCATTGATGTGCAGGGTGCGACCGCCGAATTCCTTGCTGTCCAGGGCTTCTATGGCGCTCAGGGCAGAAGCATCCTCCATTTCCACAAAACCGAAACCACGGGGACGGTTTGTTTCCCTGTCGCTGATGAGTTTGACAGAAAGAACAGTGCCATAGGGAGCAAAGAGCTCTCTGACCTGTTCTTCGGTAGCGGACCAGGGAAGGTTCCCGACATAGATGGACTTAGACATAAAGCTTCCTTAATGAAAATTGAAAAAATGCTTCGCAGAAAGGGCACAGTGCTCCTGCGAGGTTGAAAAAAAGCCTAGCCACGCGATGCCGTACTTGTCAATCTCACGAGATGCAAAGCGAAACGTATGTGTTACGACAAAACGTGCTTTTTCTGTTTTTTGAGAAACAAAAACATGCAGAGAAAGTCATTTTGCAAAATATTTGTGCAGTAATTTTTTATTAATGTCAAAAATAAGAAAATATTGTGTACTGATTTTACAAATATGCAGGCTTGGACTTCCAGTTGCTGCGAACAGGACAGGCCAGCCGGAGAACCAGAGCCGGGCAGGACTTTTTGAAGTCGTTATGAAGATGAAGTACAGAACAAAATAAAAAAAGATAATGATTACAATTATATATCTTGAGTGTGAAATTTCCTTGACAGTTTGGTGCGCCATGGATATAAGACGCTTTCCTTGCTCACCCTGGGGGTGGGCTGCATAAACCGTAAGGAGATAACCATGCGGAAATTTGAAACTCTGGTCCTCCTCTCTCCCGAGCTGTCCAGCGATAACAGAGAGGGTGTGATCGCTTCCCTCAAGGACGTCATTGAGCGCAATGGCGGCCAGATTGTGGAAGTGGATCATTGGGGCATGCGCGATCTTGCCTATCCTGTTCGCAAGCAGATGCGCGGCTACTACGTTCGTTTTGTCTACACCGGCCCCAATGCCCTGGTCGCCGAACTCGAACGCAATATCCGTATCGCTGCCGAAAGCATTTATAAGTTCCTGAGCGTGCGTCTGGAAGAAGAAGTCCAGGCCGTTGAAGGAACCAAGGACGGGGAGGTGGCCTAATGGCTTTCAGAAAGAGATTCGCACCGCGCCGCAAGTTCTGCCGCTTCTGCGCTGACAAGGACCTTCCTCTGGATTACAAGCGTGCCGACATCCTGCGCGACTTCGTGACCGAACGCGGCAAGATCATTGCCCGTCGCATCACCGGCACCTGCGCTCATCATCAGCGCCTGCTGACCCGCGAAATCAAGCGTGCTCGTCAGATGGCCCTGCTGATCTACACTGCAACTCATGACTCTTCCGTCAAGAAAAAGAGCATGATCTAAGGAGGCGTACGCATGAAACTCATTCTTCGCGCCGACGTAGAGAACCTCGGTAATCTTGGCGATATCGTGACTGTTCGTCCCGGTTACGGACGCAACTATCTTCTCCCCCAGGGTCTGGCCATGGCTGCCACCGAAGCCAACCAGCATGCCTTCGAGCTCGAACGCAAGAAGCTGCAGGCTCGCATGGATGCCCAGCGCGCCGAAGCCCGCTCCATGGCCGAGAAGATCGAAGCCCTGCAGATTGTCATCCCCATGCACGTGGGCGAAAACGACAAGCTCTACGGCTCCGTGACCACCACCATGATTGGCGACGCCATTGCCGCCCAGGGTGTTGATGTCGACCGCCGCCGCATCCTGCTCGACGGCCCCATCCGTACCCTTGGCGAATTCGAAGTGCGCATCCGTCTGCACGCCGACGTCATGGCCAACCTCCTGGTGAAGGTTGTTTCCGATCATCCTGTGGTCGAGGAAGAGGCCCCTGCAGCCGAAGCTGCCGAAGCCGCTCCCGAGGCTGCAGCCGAACAGGCAGAATAGTCTCTCATACTCTCAAGCATTTCTTGCGAGATTATGACACAAGAATCTGCAAATTCCCGCGCTTCTGGCAGGTCTCCTGCCGGAAGCGCTTCTGTACAGAACTCCGTCAAGCAGGCTGGCGATGCCCTCATCAAAAGGGTTCCTCCCTACAATGAGGAAGCAGAGCAGTCTGTCCTGGCGGGGCTTTTTCATTACGAAAACTCCATAGACGAAATCTTCTCCACGGTGCAGGCAGAGGATTTCTATGTGCCGCGGCACGCGCTGCTCTTCCAGGCCTGCTACGATCTCTATCAGGCCAGGGCGCCCATTGATCCGCAGTCTCTGGCCGAGAAGCTGCACAGCCAGAAGCAGCTCGAGGCTGCCGGAGGCATGGAGTACATCAGCACCCTCTACGGACTGGAAGTCCTGGGCGTGCATGCGCTCTTTTATGCCCGCATGGTCCGCAACAAGTCCATGCAGCGCAACCTCATCAATACCTGCGCCAAGATCATGTCCGCGTCCTACGACACGCCCTATGACATGATCGACGGACTGCTCGACGATGCCGAGCACTCCATCTTCACCATTGCCGAGAACACCGCCAATACCAATGAGCTGCGCGGTGTCCGCGACCTGCGCGAATCCTTCTTCTCCACCCTGGAGAAGAACGCTGCCAATCCCAGTTCTCTCACTGGCGTGCCCACGGGCTTTACGGACCTGGACCGCATGACCGGCGGCCTGCAGGCCTCGGATCTCATCATCATTGCCGCCCGTCCCTCCATGGGCAAGACGGCCTTTGCCCTGAATCTGGCCCTGAATTCGGCACAGGCAGGGTACAAGGTTGCCTTCTTCTCCCTGGAAATGAGCGCCGACCAGCTCGAATCCCGCCTGATGGCCATCTGCAGCAAGGTGGCCCTCAACAAGATCCGCCAGCCCCGCTTTCTCTCGGATGACGACTGGCGCAATCTCTACGAGGGTGCGGACAAGCTGGAATGCGACATGTTCATCGACGACACGCCGGCCATCAAGACCATGGATCTCAGAGCCAAGGCGCGGCGCATGAAGGCGCGTTCCGGACTCGACCTCATTGTCGTGGACTATCTGCAGCTCATGCGTCCTTCCCGGCCCATGCAGGCCCGCGAACTGGAAATCTCCGAAATTTCCCGTACCCTGAAGTCCCTGGCCAAGGAGCTCAACATCCCTGTCATTGCCTTAAGCCAGCTCAACCGCAAGCTCGAGGAGCGCACGGACAAGCGCCCCATGCTCTCCGATTTGCGTGAGTCCGGGGCCATTGAACAGGACGCCGACGTCATCATGTTCCTCTACAGGGACGACGTCTATGCCAAGAGAAAGCGCATTGCCGAGGACGGTTCCGAACAGCTCAATCAGGGCACGCGCCTGCTCAACAGCCCCACGGAAGTCATCATCGGCAAGCAGCGCAACGGTCCTGTGGGCACGGTCAATCTGCTCTATCAGTGCGAGTACACGGCCTTCCAGGACATGACGCCCAATTACGAGCCCTCGCCCTCGGAAAACGGCATCCTGCAGTAGGAATCCTTGCGATCCGGGGAGTGTGTGCACACGAAATTTCTCTCCTTCAGAAAGGCTGCCCTGGAACAGCCCTTGAAGGAAACGACAAACGCCTTTCCTTGACTCGGGGCCGGGTCAGGGAAAGGCGTTTGTCTGTCTGGCGGAAAAATCGTGTGTCCTGCTGCTTCAGGGGCTGCCCTAGGAGTGGTAGACGCGGGGATTGAGGGAGCCCAGCAGGCAGAGGATCTCGTAGGAAATGGTGCCGAGCTTTTCGGCCCATTCCTGGGCTGTGACCGGGTGTTCGCCCTCGGCTGCGGGACCGCCGATGAGCCAGACGTCGTCGCCGGCCTGCACATCAGGCAGATCGGTCACGTCGAACATGGTCATGTTCATGCAGATGCGGCCTACGGCGCGCACCCTGTGTCCGTGAACGAGGGCCTCGAGCTTGTGGGTCAGGTTGCGCTGAACGCCCGTGGCATAGCCTGCGGCCACCACGGCCAGGCGCATGTCCCGGTCTGCCACGTAAATCTGTCCGTAGGAGACGCCCTCGCCCTTCCTGAGTTCCGTGACCTGCAGAATGGTGGTGCTCAGGCTCATGACCCATTCAAAGTCGGCACCAAGGGCCTCCTCGCTTGTGTTGGCAAAGGGATTGCCGCCATAGAGGATGATGCCCGGCCTTGAGACATCGCAGATGTTGCACATGCTGGCCGTGTCCAGGGTGCCTGCGGAGTTGAAGAGACTGCGCCGCATGGCGGGAAAGGCGGCGCACAGGGTTGAGGCCATGGAGGAAAAGCAGAGGATCTGCTGGGCAGTATTGGCTTTTCTGGCCGGTATGTCTGCGCAGGAGCAGTGCGAGACCACCATGCTTGGCACAAGCTGCGGGCTGGCCTGCAGTCTGGTTATGAGGGCAGGGATCTCTTCCTCGCGAAAGCCCAGCCTGTGCATGCCGGTCTCCACCTTGATGGCTATGGGCAGGGGTGCTGCCGCGTCGGCATGGGCCAGGGCCTTTTCCAGCTCAGCAAAGCTGCACACCAGGGGAATGAGCCTGAAGCGCGTGACCGTGCTCCATTCTTCCTCTGTCATGGGCGGCATGAGCGGCAGAATGTCCTGTGCAAACCCGGCCTCGCGCAGGGCCTGTCCTTCACTTGCGCAGCCCACGGCAAAGCGCTGGGCTCCTGCCTGACCGAGGCTGCGTGCGACCTCGAGAAGACCGTGGCCGTAGGCATCGGACTTGAGAACAGGCATGAGTTTTTCGGGAGCACCGCAGCGCCGGAAGTTGCGCACAAGTGCTGCAAGATCAATGTGACATTGAGCCTGGGTAAAATGGCAGGACATAGAGTCAATTCCTTTATATATGGGACAAGATTGGGCTTGGAAGAAAGGGACAGACGGCTGCAGGGCCCTGTCCTTCCGGCTGAAAAGCCGGCCCTTCCTCTACGCTGTTGAGGGCAAGGACGCAAGCGCCCGCCTGTCTGCAGGCACGGGGAAAGAGCGGGCCGCACCCCTTGCGCCTGCAGGCGAATTGGGAGACAAAGGCGGCAGCTGTCCCGGGCCTGTCTTCATGCTTGAAGGAAAAAATCTTTTTGCCGCAGGGCAGGGACGTTCCCTGCACGGGCCGGGCACGGCTGGCGGGGACAGGCGGCACACAGACGGCAGACACTGGAGGTGACATGGCCGGAGCTTTTTCGCTCACACATCAGGATCACGAGGCACGGGCAGGCATTCTGCATACCGCACACGGCGACATTCCCACACCCATCTTCATGCCCGTGGGCACGGTGGGTTCCGTCAAGGCCATTGCGCCCGACGATCTGGCCGCAGTGGGTGCGCCCATCATCCTGGGCAATACCTACCATCTCTATCTGCGCCCGGGCCACGAACTGGTGGCCCGCCATGGCGGCCTGCACGGCTTTGCCTCCTGGCACGGATCCATCCTGACGGACAGCGGCGGCTTCCAGGTCTTCAGCCTGAGTTCCCTGCGCAAGATACGGGAGGAAGGGGTGGAGTTCCGCTCGCACATCGACGGTTCGAAGCATCTGTTCACCCCGGAGAAGGTGCTGGAAATCCAGCGGGCCCTGAACTCGGACATCATGATGATGCTGGATGAATGTGTACCCTATGGCGCAGACTATGGCTATACGGAAAAGAGTCTGGCCCTGACAAGCCGCTGGGCCAGGCGGGCCATAGAGGCCTATCCTCCGGGAACGGCCCCCAATCTTCTCTTCGGCATCACCCAGGGCGGCTTTTTCAAGGATCTGCGTACCCGCTCCGTGGAGGAAATCTGTGCCCTGGACTTTGACGGCTTTGCCATCGGCGGCCTCTCTGTTGGCGAGAGCAAGCATGAAATGTATGATTTGCTTGCCCATACGGCCTGCCAGCTGCCCAGAGACAAGGCCCGCTATCTCATGGGCGTGGGCACGCCCCTGGACATTGTTACGGGCATCGGCCTTGGCATAGACATGTTCGACTGTGTCCTGCCCACCCGCAATGCCCGCAACGGCACCCTGTACACTTCTGTGGGCAAGATCAACATCAGGGGCAAGAAATATGCCGAGGACGACGGCCCCCTGGATCCGGCCTGCTCGTGCTACACCTGCCGCACCTTCTCCAGGGCCTATCTGCGGCATCTCTATGTCAGCAAGGAATTGCTCAGCTTCAGGCTCAATTCCCTGCACAACCTGACGTATTTTCTCAATCTGGTCCGTGGTGCCCGCCAGGCCATTCAGGAAGGCCGCTTCACGGATTTCAAGGCTCAGATAGTGGATCTCTATCCGGACGAAGCCGCACGGGCAGAAGGCCCCGAGGCCTGCTGAGCGGAACGGATAGTCAAATTATTGCTGAACCAAGGAGTTTTCTTGTGAGTGAGTCTACACACCGCTGCGGCTGGGTTGCGCTCATGGGGCCGCCCAATGCCGGCAAGTCTACGCTGCTCAATACTCTGATGGAGCAGAAAATCACCATTGTGACGCCCAAGCCCCAGACCACGCGCAATCAGATCGTGGGCATCCTGACGGAACCCGGGCTGCAGATCATCTTCATGGACACCCCCGGCCTCTCCCAGGGCCGCGGCCAGCTGAGCAAGACCATGCTGCAGGCCGTGTGGCAGAGCCTGCGCCAGGCAGAAGTCATCATGCCCGTGCTCGATGCCCACACCTACATCCTGCACCCCGAATATCTGGACAGGGATCTTGCGCCCATCATCGAGGCCCTGCGCGGCGAAACCAGGCCTATTGTGGTGGTCGTGAACAAGATCGACCTCTTTAGCGACAAGAGCCGCATGCTGCCCCTGCTCACCAGACTCTCTGAAATCTGGCCCGATGCGGAAATCTATCCCCTTTCCGCCCTGAACAAGGACGGCGTGGAAGGTCTCAAGGAAGTCCTGGCTGCCAGGCTGCCCGAACGGGGCATAGAGTTCCCCGAGGATCAGGTGTCCACCATGCCGGTGCGCTTCATGGTCTCGGAACTCATCCGCGAAAAGCTCTTCCTGCACCTGCGCGAGGAAGTGCCCTACGGAACTGCCGTCACCATCGACAAGTGGGAGGAATCCCCGGCCACCAAGCAGACGGTCATCTATGCCACCATCTACGTGAGCCGGCCCATGCACAAGGCCATGGTCATCGGCAAACGAGGCGCCATGATCAAGCAGATTGGCAGCGAGGCCCGTCAGGACATACAGGAGCTGCTTGAGGGCAGGGTGCATCTCGAACTCTGGGTCAAGGTGCGCGAGCACTGGAGCGAGGACATGACCTTCCTGAGCGACCTGGAACTGGACAATATGGGCTCCTTTGTGGATCAGACGGCCCTTCCCGGAGACGCGGATAAGCAGGACAGATAGCAGGACTTCTGCGCACGCCCTGTTCCCGCGAACAGCGGAGAAAGACTTTCTTTTGAGCGAGCGTACTTTTGTTCCTGTACCTCTCGGACAGGGACAGATGCCCGGGCCCCGAACGACGGACAGGCCGGGGCAAGATGGCAAGGAGACACGACAATGCTTGGCGAACGCTATGAAAAGGTGATGGAGCGCCTGGACAGGGCTGTTCAGGCTGCAGGCAGGAAGAGGGAGGAGATTACCCTGATTGCCGTCTCCAAGCTGCATCCGGCAGAAATGGTTGCCGAAGTGGCGGCTCTCGGTCAGGTGGACTTTGGCGAAAACTACGTGCAGGAAGCTCTGGAAAAGCGCGAGACTCTGGACAATATGCTGCCCCTGGAACGGAGCGCTGCCCTGCGCTGGCACATGATTGGGCATGTCCAGAGCCGCAAGGCCGCCCAGGTTGCCGGGCACTTCGACCTTGTGCATACCCTGGACTCCGAACGTCTGGCCCAGGCCCTGGAAAAGCGCTGTGCCCAGGCCGGGGTGCAGCAGCGGGTGCTCATAGAGGTCAATGTAGGCGAGGAAAGCCAGAAGAGCGGTGTGGACCGCAAGAATCTGTCGGCCCTTGCTGACTATGTGCAGGCCTCCTGCCCGCATCTTGAACTCCAGGGGCTCATGTGCATTCCGCCGGTCTTTGACGCCGGCGAAGCGGCCCGTCCCTACTTTGCCCTCTTGCGCACCCTGGCCGAGAAGCTGCGCAGCGAGGCAGGCCTCTCCTTGCCGCATCTTTCCATGGGCATGTCCGGGGATTTTGAATGGGCTGTCATGGAAGGGGCCACCTTTGTGCGCGTGGGCACGGACATCTTTGGCCCCCGTCCGCCGAAAAAGACTGCCTGAAAGATTGTTTGATCAGGCTGCCTGAATCTGGACCAGGGAGCAGGCAGGACGTCCTGCGGCTGACAGTTCGGTCAGGCAGGAAAACAGAGGCTTTTTCCTCCCCCTGGAGGCAGACAGGCCGCAGGAAGCACAACTGCTTCCTGCGGCCTGTCTGATTTGGTACGGCTTCCTTTCTGCAGCTCCTGCAGCGTTGCCTGAAGCCCTTGTCGCGCCTCAGATGCGGCCCTGAGCCTTGCGGGCTTCCAGTTCGCCTATGGAGGCAAAGCCGTAGAACTGGGCCATGGCGTCAAGGGTGCGCTCGGCCAGGTTCTGCCCCTGTTCCCGCGCAGCCAGAACATGCTTGTGCAGGGCCTCCAGAGTGGCTTCCCCGTAGGTGCAGAGCTCGCCTTCGAGATAGGTCTCGAAGGAAGTGGCACACGCCGTATCCGAGCTGCTGCGCAGGGGACGTCCGGCAGCCCGCACATGGGGGTAGAGCCGTGTGCACTCTTCTTCCCAGGCCATATTGGCAGCCACGATGTCGTGCACAAGATCCTGCTTGCGAGCGGAGATGGCCGGCAGCAGATGTGCCATGGCGGCAAATTCCGCAGGGTGGGTGCGGCGCATCATGTAGGCGTACTTTTCCATGACCGGATTGCGTCCCTCGGCAAGTGCCTGGTCAAGGTCTGCGGCATAGCCCTGCAGGGCGTCCATGGGCCAGCACACGAACTGGCTCTTGCGCATGATGGCAAAGGTGGCGGGATCGTCCTGACAGGAGGCGCGACCGCCCCTGTTGTGCGTTTCCTGGAAGAAGTCCCACTCCCGTTCCACAAGGGCATCTGCCAGGCTGTCCGTCTGCGCGTCCGCGGGAGGCCTGGTCTGCAGGCGCTTCAATATTTCCGAAATCATGCAAATCCTCCGCAGTGCTTGTCCCAGGCCTGTCCCCGAGTCAGTCTGGGCTGGGCCGGGCAATTGGTTTTTCCTGCCCGATTTTGTACGCTCTTGCCGCGACACGGGCAATTCGGGGAAGGCGCAGGATATGGCCGGCCGTCCCGAAGCCTGCCCTTCACAGCCTTTCATTCCCCCCGAAAAAACAGGGCCGTCAGGCCCATGCCCGCGGTTTTTTGCTGCAAAGAGGAGAGACAATGACCACACAGCGCGGACTTGACTATGCCAGAAGGCTCTACGAGGAGTACGGCCGGGAACTCATTGCCACGGAGCTTGCCGATCTCGAACCCGTGATTGCCACGGGCCTGGTCGGCGAAGGATCGGAATGCTTCGGCTTTGACGACGACATCTCGCAGGATCACGACTGGGGTCCGGCCTTCTGCCTGTGGCTGCCCGAGGCCCTGCTTGCGGAGCACGGGGAGCGCATAGAGCGGGCTCTTTCCAGGCTGCCTGCACAGCTTGACGGCCATGCCGTGCGCATGGCACCCGAAGAGCGCATAGGCCGGGTGGGGCCGCTTTCCATAGAGGGCTTTTACCGCCGCTTTCTCAATGTGCCCGGCTGCCCGGAGACGCTGGCCCAGTGGCGCGCCATTCCGGAAACCTATCTGGCCGTGGCCACCAATGGCGAAGTCTTCTGCGATCCGGCCGGCACCTTTTCCGCAATCCGCGCCGGGCTGCTCGAGTTCTACCCGGAGGATCTGCGCATCAAGAAGCTGGCAGCCCGCTGCGTGGCTGCCTCCCAGGCCGGTCAGTACAATCTGCCGCGCATGCTGACCCGCTATGCCTATACCTCGGCCAGCATCTGCCGGGCCCGCTTTACCGAAGCCATCATCAGCATGGTCTTCCTGCTCCACAGGAAGTACATGCCCTTCTACAAGTGGGCCGACAAGGCCATGGCCCGTCTCTCGCCCCTTGGGGCCGGTATTGCCGCCTCCCTGGAGCAGCTCAACTGCCTCTCCCCGGTGGAGAACAGCAGGGAACAGTTCTCGGACATCGTGGAGGACATCTGCCTGCGCATGGTGGACTGCCTTATCGAGCAGGGCCTGGCCACGATCAGGGATCCCTGGCTCTACGAGCAGGGACCGCAGGTGCAGTCCCGCATAGCCAGCGAGGCCTTGCGCCGCATGCCCGTGCAGTTCGAGTAGGTCGTAGGGAATTGCCGCCACAAGCAGAAAAATCCCGTCCGCAGACAGCGCGAAGACTGTGTGCAGACGGGATTTTTGCTTGTTGTCAGGATCGCTTCAGGAGCCGTTTTTCTCAGGACTTGTGCCTGAAGGGATTCAGGCGCTGCCAGAAGGCCTGGTTCCTGCCCTGATCGTCGGACTGGGTGGCCTGCTCCTTCTGTTCGTACTGCCTGTTCAGGAGGGGAGTGTGCGCAGGACTCTTGCCGGCCTGTTCCTCGTGCGCAGACTGTGCGCCTTGCGGATCGGCCGTGACGGGAGCCTGGAGAGGGGCAGCCTTGCGCGCCCTGCTGCGTGCCGCAAGGGGGCGCACGCGCACAGGTCTGCCGGCTGGCGCACGGGAGGGTTTCCTGCGCAGGCCCGTCCTGTTGCCTGCGGCTGCGGGAACGCTGCCGGGCAAGGCCGTGGAAGCAGCCACGGAAACGGCTGCAGGAACAGCGTCAGGAACAGCTCCAGGCACCGTTTCTTCCGTGAAGATCTGCCAGACCGTCACA
This sequence comes from Candidatus Desulfovibrio intestinipullorum, assembly GCA_019113165.1. Classification (GTDB taxonomy): domain Bacteria; phylum Desulfobacterota; class Desulfovibrionia; order Desulfovibrionales; family Desulfovibrionaceae; genus Desulfovibrio; species Desulfovibrio intestinipullorum. The sequence continues at coordinate 3,719 of DXHV01000066.1, read as the reverse complement.
AAGACGACCGCAATGAGCGGGCCAGTGACAAAGCCGTCCATGCCGAACAGGGCAAAGCCGCTCAGCGTGGTCACGAGAATCAGGTAGTCCGGGAGCTTGGTGTCACGACGCACCAGAATGGGGCGCAGGATATTGTCAGCCAGGCCGATGACGCAGGCTCCGTAGACAATGAGCACCAGGCCGTCCAGGTAGTTGCCCACGGAAAGCAGATAGATGGCCGTGGGCAGCCAGATGATGGCTGCGCCCACAATGGGAATGAGGGAGAGGATGGCCATGGCCACGCCCCAGAGGACCGCGGCCCTGATGTCCAGAATCCAGAAGATGAGTCCGCCCAGGGCGCCCTGGGCCATGGCCACCAGGAGGCTGCCCTTGATGGTGGCTCGCATGACGCCGGCAAACTTGGTCATGAGGCGCTTTTCCCTGTGGTCCCCGAAGGGCAGGGCGCGGATGAGCATGGCGCTCAGGGTGGCACTGTCACGGACAAAGAAGAAGGAAATGTAGAGCACCAGGGCCAGGTTGGTCACGAAGTTGGCGGCTCCACTGCCGAAGGCCACGGCATACTTGGCCAGGAAGCCGCTGGCAGAGAGCGCCAGGGAGGAAAGATCCTCGCTCAGGGTGCTCATGTCATAGCCGAAGTTCTGGAGCAGGTCCTGAATTTTCGGGAAGGCGGCCCGTACCTGATCAAGGAGCGAATGGATGATCTTGGGATCTCCGGTCAGCTGATTGTAGAGGAGCAGGGCTTCCCTGGCCCCTGAATAGAGGATCCAGGCCAGGGGCAGAATGATGAGGAAGAGGGCCAGCAGCACCGTAACCAGGGCCGCCAGGTTGGGACCAAGCCCCGCATGCTGGCGCAGGCGGCGAAAGAGCGGGGTAAAGACTGCGGCAATGACCACAGACCAGAGGAAGACATTGAAGAAGGGCAGGATGAGCCAGAAGAAGAGGGCTGTGGCTATGAGAACCAGCACAAGGAAGGCACGGGCCTCAAAGCGCTGCATATTGTCAAACATGACGCTCCTTGTGAGCCGGGGGCTCACTTCGTGTTGGTCTTCTGAATGGAGAATGCCTGCTAAGGCATGGGGGGACAGGATCGAGAAGAAAGGGAGCAGCCTTGGAACAGGCCTGGGAGGACGAAAAAGTCCGCACTCCCCCTTAAGCTTTTTTTGACCCGTCCGATAAGGTGGAAGAGAGGGCGTTATGCGCTGCTGCAAGGGCAAGGAGTATGCCTCCGGCCTGAGCAACATTGAGAGAATCAAAGGGACGGCTGAAGGGAATGTTCAGCCACTGCGAGCATCTCTTGGCAACGCCCGGCCGCACTCCTTTCTCCTCGCTGCCAAGCACCAGGACCGCAGGGAACTGAAGCCCCTCCAGGTAGGGATTCAGACAGGGAGCAGAAGTACTGACGCCTGTTCCGTAAATGGTAAAGCCCTGTTCTTCTGCATCATCAAGCGCTCTGGCCAGATTGGTGGCCCGGCAGACGGGAAGGCGGCTCAGAGCTCCAGCTGATGACCGTAAAGCTGCGGGGCCGAGAAAAGCTGAATTATGTTCAGGCAGAAGAAGACCAGCTGCGCCCAGTGCGTACATGGTGCGTGCCAGAGTTCCCACATTGCCGGGATCCTTGACCTGGTCAAGGGCGATGACAAGTGGCAGGGGAGCCTGCACGGCTTCCTGCAACAGCATTTCCAGAGACACTGTGGAGACACAGGCCAGTCTTGCCACCACACCTTGATGATGAGCTGGGGTTTTGTCCCTGCCCTGATGGCACATTCTTTCCAGGGCGGCGTTCTCGACCAGAGTATAGTGAATGTGATGCCTGCGGCATAACTCCTGTATTTCCTGGATCTCTGCGGAACGGGCGCCTTTGCGGCAGAAAACGCTGTCCACTCGGTCAGGCATTTCCCTGAGGGTTTCGAGTACGGGCTTGAGGCCGGGGAGAAGGGCTGGTTCATGTGTTTCCATAATAATTCCTGTAGGAAGAGAGTGTTTTCGGAGTTTGTATCCGAAGCCCCCCTTTAAGGCAAGAAGACGGGATCTGGGTGCGAAGATGACGAGGTTTTTTTCTGCTGACAATCAGATACACTGGGTAAGACTCGTGACCCTGTGCTTTGTGCTGGCTCTGTTCTGTGCCGGCTGCTCCTCCAAGCAGGCCGGTCTTGGCGGTCCGGGTTCTCTGACGCCCGATACGGGCGGAGCGCCCCTCACGGACAGCGAACGCGCCATTCTTGCCAGGAACAAGGGAAAAATTGCCCGCTCCGTGCCGGACTACGCCCAGCCCATGGTGGATCAGCAGACCAAGTACTTCCTGCGCAACGGCCGCAAGACCATGGCAGTGATCTCCAAGCGATCCGAAAGGTACCTGGCCTATGCCAAGGGCGTGTTTCGATCCTACAACATGCCCGAGGAGCTTGCCTATCTGGCCCTGGTGGAAAGCGGTTACAATACCGAAGCCCGCTCCCATGCCGGTGCAGCTGGTGCCTGGCAGTTCATGCCCTATACAGGCATGAAGTTCGGCCTGCAGCAGGACAGCTGGCAGGATGAGCGCATGGACATCTACAAGGCAACCCATGCGGCCGCCAGATATCTGAAGGGCCTGTACGAGGACTTCAATGACTGGCCCACGGCCATAGCCGCCTACAATGCCGGCGAGGGCAAGATGGGACGTGCCTGCAAGGCTGCCCGGGAACGCACCTTCTTCGGCGTGGTCCGCAAGAACGACAAGCTGGACGAAAAGACGAGACTGAAGGAAGAGACCCGTCAGTACGTGCCGAGATTCCTGGCTGTCACGGCCATCATGGAAAATCTGGACGATCTGGGCTTCGAGCCTCTGGATCCCACGAATCAGCGCCAGGTCACCAGAGTGACTCTGGCCCCCGGCACGGATCTGAAGGCCATGGCCAGAGCCTGCAGCATGTCCTGGACGGATTTCAAGAGCTACAACCCCCATTTTCGCAAGAACATAAGCCATGCCAAGCGGTCCACCAGCGCCTATGTCCCGGTCTGGGCAGGCGACAAGGCCGTGGCCTATGCAAGAAAGCCTGTGCGCGTCTCCAGAACCATGCTGGCAGCCGCTTCGGGCAGCTCCAGAACAAAGGCCGGCAGAACAAAGGGTGGCGTCAGGGGGACGCGCAGCTATACGCTGCGTTCCGGCGACACGCTCTCCAGCGTGGCCCGTGCCCACAATACCTCTGTGGCAGCCCTGCTTGCGGCCAACAGCCTTTCCGACCCCCATTCCCTGCACGTGGGCCAGAAGCTGACCATTCCCGGCAAGGCCGTGGCCTCTGCTTCCAGGAGTACGGGCAAGTCTTCGGCTCGCAGGGGCGCCTCGTCCTACCAGGTCCAGCCCAAGGACAACCTCTGGCAGATTTCTCGCAAGCTCAATGTGAGCGTGGATGACCTCAAGCGCTGGAACAACCTGGAGGGCCAGAACATACACGTGGGCCAGCGCCTGGTCGTGCTGCGCTAGCAGAGACCAGATTCAGCCAGGGGAAACGGCCTGACTGGCCGGGCTCCACACAGATACATTTTCAGCAAAGGGGCGTCAGTCGCGGCAAGACTGGTGCCCCTGAAATTTTTTTTGAAGAAAATGCAGATTTTTGTTGACAGGCAGGGTCCACAAGCGTAGAAACGCTCCTCGCGCCGCCTGACAGAGGCTGGACGAACTGCTCGCATGAGTGACTAACTCTGCGACATGTTCCGACAAAAATCTGGCAGGCCCGTCCTTA